>NZ_LT977070.1:2292733-2584793 GCF_900250075.1 Cupriavidus taiwanensis | reverse complement strand
CCCGCGGCGCGGCCGGCACGCTGGCTCCGGAGTCGGGTGCGAGGTCGAGCGTGGGGTCGGTTGCGGCAAGCTTCGAGGCAGGCATCCGTGTCTCCTTGGGCACTGCGGATGATGATGGGATGGGTGGATGGGTCCGGGAACCGGCTTCAGCCGAAGAACAGCGCTTCCACATTCGCCGGCAGCGGCGTGCCGGTGGCCTGCGCGCGCTGCAGCAGCGACCAGTAGTAGCGGTAGCTGGCGCGGTCGTGCAGCTGCCCTTCATGGCGGATCGGCGCCCAGTTGTTCTCGTGCGCGGACAACAGGATCTGGCTGGCCGCGCCGATCTCTTCCGCGCCGGGGCGGAATGCCGCCACGATCGGGGCGATCTGGCCCGGATGGATGCTCCACTTGCGCAGGTAGCCGAATTCGCAGCGCGCGCGCAGTGCATCATCGCCGGCGCGCTGCGGCTCCTGCACGTCGGTGCTGACGTTGTGCGACGGCACCTTGCCGTGGCGGTGGCAGGCGGCGGAGATTTCCAGCATGGCGCGGCGCACCAGCGGGTGCTCGAACTGCTGCGGCGAGCGCATCGCCTCGCCGGGAATCGCGCCATGGTGGGCCGAGACAAAGTCCATCAGCCCGAAGCTCAGGCATTCCACCTGCACCAGCGCGGCGATATCGAAGGCCTGCTCCAGCGCGGCATGGGTTTCGATCAGCACATGGATCGGGATATGGCGGGCAATGCCGGCACTGCGCGCGACCTGGTTGACATGGTCGGTCACGCGCGCGACCTCGACCACGTCGGTGACCTTGGGCACCACCACATAGGCCAGCCGCGCCCCGGCGGCGCGCACCAGCACGTCGACGTCCTGGCGCCAGCTGGGGTGGGCCGGGTCGTGGATGCGCACGCCCACGCGGTTGTGGGCATTGAGCGGACCGTTGACCAGCTGCGCGCACAACTCGGCGTGCTCGCGCTCGTGGCCCACGGCGGCGCCGTCCTCGCAGTCGAAGGTGATGTCGAAGACGGGGCCAAGCTCTTGTTGCAGGGCCAGCGACTTGCGCATCAGCTTTTCGCTGCCCGCGTAATGGTCACACACCGGCAACTGGACCGGGATGGCTTCGCCCTGGAACAAGACCTCGGAAGGATGCACGTGGATTCAGAAAGTTGAAGTTGGCGGACAGGGCAGGGCCGCACGGCCGCTGCCTATGAAAAAACCGGGGTCCGCGCCGATTCTTGAATCGTTGCGGAACCCCGGTCCTTGTCAGAGCTTGGGAAGATCAGCCCAGCAGATGCTGCACGCCGGCCTTTTCTTCTTCCAGTTCCTTCAGGGTGATGTTGATCTTTTCCTGGCTGTAGGCATCGATCTCCAGACCCTTGACGATTTCGTACTTGCCGTTGGCGGTGGTCACCGGGTAGCCGAACATGGTGTCGGCCGGGATGCCGTATTCACCGTTGGACGGAATGCCCATGGTGACGACCTTGCCGTTGCTGCCCAGCACCCAGTCGCGCACGTGGTCGATCGCGGCATTGGCGGCCGAGGCGGCCGACGACAGGCCACGCGCCTCGATGATGGCGGCGCCGCGCTTGCCGACGGTCGGCAGGAACACGTCGTTGTTCCACACCGGGTCGTTGATCAGGTCCTTGACGCTCTGGCCGTCGACGGTGGCGTAGCGGTAGTCGGCGTACATGGTCGGGCTGTGGTTGCCCCACACGAACAGCTTCTCGATCGACGACACCGGCTTGCCGGTCTTGGCGGCGATCTGCGACAGCGCGCGGTTGTGGTCCAGGCGCAGCATCGCGGTGAAGTTCTCGCGCGGCAGGTTCGGGGCCGACTTCATGGCGATGTAGGCGTTGGTGTTGGCCGGGTTGCCGACCACCAGCACCTTGACATTGCGGCTGGCGACTTCGTCCAGCGCCTTGCCCTGCACGGTGAAGATCTGGGCGTTGGCTTCGAGCAGGTCCTTGCGCTCCATGCCCTTGCTGCGCGGACGGGCGCCCACCAGCAGGGCCACGTCGGCGTCCTTGAAGGCAACCTTGGGGTCATCGGTGATGACCACGCCGGCCAGCAGCGGGAACGCGCAGTCTTCCAGTTCCATCACCACGCCCTTGACGGCTTGCTGGGCTTGCGGCAGGTCGAGCAGTTGGAGGATGACCGGCTGGTCTTTGCCCAGCATGTCGCCGTTGGCGATGCGGAACAGCAGGGAGTAGCCGATCTGGCCAGCGGCGCCGGTCACTGCGACGCGCATTGGGGCTTTAGCCATGAGTAAATCTCCAAACGATAGAAGGGGGAATGCCGGTCGGCAGCGCGCCGGCGCCATGCAGAGGCGCGCGGTGTGTCACCGGGTGCTGGTTGTCGCCACAGCGGGGAGCGGCCGTCCGCCGGAGCCAGGTGGCGGGGCCGGTGGGGGAGAGCCACAACGGGTCATGGTGATGCAACAAGGCGTTAGTCTACTGCGAAGCGAGGCGCCATTTCCAGACCGGACCGCCGCCGGCGCGGTACATTTGCGCCATGGGCGGCAGCCGGCGAGCCGTGGGGGAGGGCCATCGCGGGCGTGGACCAGCGCGAGTGTAGGCGTGGGCTCTCTGTCTGTCAATTCATATGTCTTATATAAGACATAAGACAATTAACGTAAGGCTGGACGTTGCGCGCCCTTTTGTGGTGAAATCGCGCTATGTCCTCCCTGCCTACGTCCCTGACCGGCGCAGCCGCCCCCGGCGCGCAGGAAACTGGCGCCGCCACGCCTGGCGCCGGGACGCAGCCGCTTTCGCCGCCGGCGCCCGCGCCGGCCGCCGCGCCGCAGGCCGCCCCAACTGGTTCCGCTTCCGGTCCCGCTCCTGGTCTGCAGTCAGTGCCATCGCCCACGTTCAGCCCGCTATACCAGCAGATCAAGGCGCTGATCACGCGCAGCCTGCAATCCGGCGAATGGAAGCCGGGCGAGATGATTCCCAGCGAGATGGAGCTGGCGTCACGCTACAAGGTCAGCCAGGGCACGGTGCGCAAGGCCATCGACGAACTCGCCGCCGAAAACCTGGTGGCGCGCCGCCAGGGCAAGGGCACCTTCGTGACCACGCACCATGAAGACGTGGTCAAGTTCCGTTTCCTGCGCCTCGTTCCGGACGAGGGCGAACCCCATTATGGCGCCAGTCGCGTGCTCGAATGCAAGCGCCTGCGCGCCCCCGCCGAAATCGCACGGCTGCTCGACATCCGCACCGGCGACAGCGTGGTGCAGATCCGCCGCGTGCTGACGTTCTCCGGCGAGTCGACCGTGCTGGACGAAATCTGGCTGCTCGGCGCCAACTTCAAGGGCCTGACCGCGGAAAAGCTGACCGAGTGGAAAGGGCCCATGTATGCATTGTTCGAGGCCGAATTCGGTACGCGCATGATCCGCGCCTCGGAAAAGATCCGCGCCGTGCCCGCCGACGAGACCGCCGCCGAGCTGCTGTCGGTGCCGGTGGGCGCGCCGCTGCTATCGGTCGAGCGCGTCTCCTACACCTATGGCGACCGCCCCGTGGAAGTGCGCCGTGGGCTCTACGTCACCACCCGGCACTATTACCAGAACGACCTGAGCTGAAATGGCGGCGTCGCGCCAGGGGCGTGCGCGCCGATTATGGTGGGTGTGGCCATGGGATTGCCGGCTGTTGCGCGACGCGCTGTTTGTCGCGGGAAGTGGCGCGCCGGATGTGCGGAGTGTGCGATTGTCGGGCGGCGCTTGTCGGGCCGTGATAGCAGAAAATTATTGGTGCAGCGCGCAACAAAGGCGCTAAAATCTCATGGATTTGCCCTAATGCATCCCGTTGCATGCAGGCAATGGCAGTTTCGTTTCTTTGTTTACCGCTAATGGGGTCTCGCATGGCTGAAGCCGTCAAACAAGCCAGGCCGGAGTTCCGGAATATCGGTATTTCGCAGATCGCGAAATACCGGTTGCCCTGGGCCGGCAAGGTATCCATCCTGCATCGCGTGAGCGGTGCACTGATGTTCCTCCTCCTTCCCTTCGTCCTGTATCTGTTTGAGCAGAGCATCACCTCCGAACTGAGCTTCGCAAAGTTCTCGGCCCTTCTGTCCGGCGGCTTTGTCAAGCTGGTTGTGCTGGCCCTGATCTGGGGTTATCTGCATCACTTCTGCGCCGGGATCCGCTTCCTGCTGCTGGACGTGCACGTTGGTGTCTCCAAGCCCGCCTCGGCCAAGTCTGCCGTCAGCGTGCTGGTTGTGAGCCTGCTGCTTACCCTGATTTTCGGCCTGAAGCTGTTCGGCCTGTTCTGAGGAGAATCAAGGTGGCAAATAACAATATCGGTCCCAAGCGTCTTGTCGTCGGTGCGCACTACGGTCTGAAAGACTGGCTCGCGCAACGCGTCACCGCCGTGGTCATGGTGGTCTTCACCGTGATCCTGGCGATTGCCTTCCTGCTGTCGAACGGCGCTTCGTATGAAGCGTGGGCAGGGCTCTTCGCCAACCAGTGGATGAAGATCATCACGTTCCTGACCATCCTGTCGCTGCTGTATCACGCCTGGATCGGCGTGCGCGATATCTGGATGGACTATGTCAAGCCGATGGCGGTGCGCCTCGTGCTGCAAGTTCTTACGATTCTGTGGCTCGTCGGTTGCGCGGGCTACGCTGCTCAGATTCTCTGGAGGGTGTAATAAATGGTCGCAGTCAAGACTGGATTGCCGCGTCGCCGCTTTGACGTGGTCATCGTCGGTGCTGGCGGCGCCGGGATGCGCGCATCCCTCCAGCTCGCGGAAGCCGGCCTGAACGTGGCCGTGCTGTCCAAGGTGTTCCCGACCCGCTCGCACACCGTGGCGGCGCAGGGCGGCATCGGTGCCTCGCTGGGCAACATGAGCGAGGACAACTGGCACTATCACTTCTACGACACCATCAAGGGCTCGGACTGGCTGGGTGACCAGGACGCGATCGAGTTCATGTGCCGTGAAGCGCCGAAGGTCGTGTACGAGCTCGAGCACTTCGGCATGCCGTTCGACCGCAACCCCGACGGCACCATCTACCAGCGTCCGTTCGGCGGCCACACCGCCAACTACGGCGAGAAGCCGGTGCAGCGCGCCTGCGCCGCGGCCGACCGTACCGGCCATGCGCTGCTGCACACGCTGTACCAGCGCAACGTGCGCGCCAAGACCCACTTCTTCGTCGAATGGATGGCGCTGGACCTGATCCGCGACCAGGACGGCGACGTGCTGGGCGTGACCGCGCTGGAAATGGAAACCGGCGAGGTCTACATCCTCGAGGCCAAGACCACGCTGTTCGCGACCGGCGGTGCCGGCCGCATCTACGCCGCTTCCACCAACGCCTTCATCAACACCGGTGACGGCCTGGGCATGGCAGCGCGCGCTGGCGTGCCGCTGGAAGACATGGAGTTCTGGCAGTTCCACCCGACCGGCGTGGCCGGCGCGGGCGTGCTGATCACCGAAGGCGTGCGCGGCGAAGGCGGTATCCTGCGCAACAAGGACGGCGAGCGCTTCATGGAGCGCTATGCGCCGACGCTGAAGGACCTGGCGCCGCGCGACTTCGTCTCGCGCTCGATGGACCAGGAAATCAAGGAAGGCCGCGGCTGCGGCCCGAACGGCGACTACGTGCTGCTCGACCTGACCCACGTCGGTGCCGAGACCATCATGAAGCGCCTGCCGTCGATCCGCGAGATCGGCCTGAAGTTCGCCAACGTCGACGCGATCAAGGAACCGATCCCGGTGGTCCCGACCATCCACTACCAGATGGGCGGCATCCCGACCAACTACCACGGCCAGGTCGTGGTGCCGAAGAACGGCAACCCGAACGAAGTCCTGAACGGTTTCTACGCGATCGGCGAATGCTCGTGCGTGTCGGTGCACGGCGCCAACCGCCTGGGCACCAACTCGCTGCTCGACCTGGTGGTGTTCGGCCGCGCCGCGGGCAACCACATCATTGCGCAGAACCTGAAGCAGAAGGAACACAAGCCGCTGCCGGCCGATGCCGCCGACCTCGCGCTGTCGCGCCTGGCCAAGCTGCAGGCCTCGTCGTCGGGCGAGTACACGCAGGACGTCGCCAACGACATCCGCAAGAACATGCAGTCGCATGCCGGCGTGTTCCGTACCCAGAAGCTGATGGACGAAGGCGTCGAGCGCATCCTGGAAGTCACCGAGCGTGCCGCCAACATCCACCTGAAGGACAAGTCCAAGGTCTTCAACACCGCGCTGGTGGAAGCCCTGGAAGTGGCCAACCTGGTGGAAGTGGCCAAGGCCACCATGATCTCGGCGGCGGCCCGCAAGGAATCGCGCGGTGCCCATGCGCACAGCGACTTCCCCAACCGCGACGACCAGAACTGGCTCAAGCACACGCTGTTCTACAGCGAAGGCAACCGCCTCGACTACAAGCCGGTGAAGATGGAACCGCTGACGGTGGAAAGCGTGCCGCCGAAGGCCCGTACCTTCTGAGCACCGCATCGTAGAGACAACAGGACCCACAGAAATGAAGCGTATTTTCGAAGTCTACCGCTACGATCCGGACAAGGACGCGGCGCCGCGCATGCAGACCTACGAGGTCGAGCTGGACGGCCACGAGCGCATGCTGCTGGACGCGCTGGTGAAGCTGAAGAAGCTGGACGAGACCATCTCGTTCCGCCGTTCGTGCCGCGAAGGCGTGTGCGGCTCGGACGCGATGAACATCAACGGCAAGAACGGCCTGGCCTGCCTGACCAACATGCGCGAGCTGCCGGACCGCATCGTGCTGCGTCCGCTGCCCGGCCTGCCGGTGGTGCGCGACCTGATCGTCGACATGACGAACTTCTTCAAGCAGTACAACTCGATCAAGCCGTTCCTGATCAACGACGAGCCGCCGCCCGAGAAAGAGCGCCTGCAGTCGCCGGAAGAGCGTGACGAGCTGGACGGCCTGTACGAGTGCATTCTCTGCGCCAGCTGCTCGACCTCGTGCCCGTCGTTCTGGTGGAACCCGGACAAGTTCGTCGGCCCCGCCGGCCTGCTGCAGGCTTACCGCTTTATCGCGGACAGCCGCGACCAGGCCACCAATGAGCGCCTGGACAACCTGAACGACCCGTACCGCCTGTTCCGCTGCCACAGCATCATGAACTGCGTCGACGTGTGCCCGAAGGGTCTGAACCCGACCAAGGCCATCGGCAAGATCAAGGAGCTGATGGTCCGCCGCGCGGTGTGATTCCGCGGCTGTCTAAGTAGTAAGCGGCGCGTCAGCCAGAGCGGCTATATCTGGCGGGCGCGCCGAAAGTAGGAAGCCATGACCGAGAGTCCTGCCACCACCTTCTCCCATCAGGCCGATCCGCACAAGCGCGCCCGCTTGCGCTGGCGTGCCCGCCGCGGCCTCCTGGAGAACGACATCATCGTCGAACGTTTCTTCAACCGTTACGAGGAGAGCCTGTCCGACGAGGATGTGGCTGCGCTGAGCCAGCTGTTCGAACTCAGCGACAACGAGTTGATGGACCTGCTCCTTGCGCGCAAGGAACTGGACGGTGAGCTCGACACGCCCCCGATGCAGCGAGTCATTGGCCTGCTGCGTACGGTCTGAGTTTTGGTCAACATTATTATTCACAGCATTTGAAGGATCCGACATGACGCCGTCCGATGTGAAAGCCACGCTATCGTTCTCCGATGGTTCCCCCAGCGTTGAGCTGCCGATCTACAAGGGTACGGTTGGCCCGGACGTGATCGACATTCGCAAGCTGTACGGACAAACCGGTAAGTTCACCTACGACCCCGGTTTCATGTCGACGGCTTCGTGCAATTCCAAGATCACCTATATCGACGGCGACAAGGGCGAGCTGCTGTACCGCGGCTACCCGATCGAGCAGCTGGCGCAGAAGTGCGACCACCTCGAGACCTGCTACCTGCTGCTGAAGGGCGAGCTGCCCAACGCCAAGCAGAAGGAAGAATTCGTCGGCCACGTGATGAACCACACCATGGTTCACGAGCAGCTGCAGTTCTTCATGCGCGGCTTCCGCCGCGATGCCCATCCGATGGCCGTGCTGACCGGCCTGGTGGGTGCCATGAGCGCGTTCTACCACGACGCCATGGATATCGACGATCCGCACCAGCGCGAGATCTCGGCCATCCGCCTGATCGCCAAGATGCCGACCATGGTCGCCATGGCGTACAAGTACAACATCGGCCAGCCCTACATCTATCCGCAGAACGACCTGTCCTACTCGGGCAACTTCCTGCGCATGCTGTTCGCCACGCCGTGCGCCCCGTACACCGTGAACCCGGTGCTGGAGCGCGCGCTGGACCGCATCTTCATCCTGCACGCCGACCACGAGCAGAACGCCTCGACCTCGACCGTGCGCCTGGCCGGTTCGTCGGGCACCAACCCGTTCGCCGCCATCGCCGCCGGCGTGGCCTGCCTGTGGGGCCCGGCCCACGGCGGCGCCAACGAGGCCGCGCTGAAGATGCTGGAAGAAATCGGCAGCGTCGACAACATCCCCGAGTTCATCAAGCAGGTCAAGGACAAGAACTCGGGCGTGCGCCTGATGGGCTTCGGCCACCGCGTGTACAAGAACTACGATCCGCGCGCCAAGCTGATGCGCGAAACCTGCCATGAAGTGCTGAACGAACTGGGCCTGCACAACGACCCGCTGTTCAAGCTGGCCATGGAACTGGAAAAGATCGCGCTGGAAGACGAGTACTTCGTCAGCCGCAAGCTGTACCCGAACGTCGACTTCTACTCGGGCATCGTGCAGCGCGCGCTGGGCATCCCGACCTCGCTGTTCACCTGCATCTTCGCGCTGGCCCGCACCCCGGGCTGGATCTCGCAGTGGGAAGAGATGATCACCGATCCGGAATACAAGATCGGCCGTCCGCGCCAGCTGTTCGTTGGCGCCGCCACCCGCGACGTGCCGGACGTGGCCAAGCGCTAAGCGGCCCGCCGCTGCGCACTGCAGCAATTCCAGACGCCCCGGCCCGCCGGGGCGTTTGTCTTTGTGGGCCCGACGCGGTTGTGCAGCGCGGCGCGGAGAAGGGCAGGAAATTGCACCCTGAATGGTCAGGAGCGCAATTTGTGGATGATTGTGTCGCGTTTTCCCAAATCCGTTCCGCATAAATTGTGCGATAGTCGCGTGCGGCAGGAAATTTGACCCTATAATGCGGGCTGCTTTGCCGACGGCAGCCGGGCCACCCTTCCGGCATGCGGTGCGGCAAGCGGGGCAGGCGAATCGCTTGCGCAATAGAGAACGCATCAAACGTTGTCTTTCCGAACCTTGGTCCCCATACCTCAGCGGGACTGACACTTGCCGGGCCCCGCATACGCTGTCTCTTCCTTGCAGGCCCGACTTCCGCGTCTCGGGCCGCGCTTGTCGCAAGTCCCGATCCCAGTCGTCCGCGGGTGTTGTTCGATTGCGCAGGTCATACCGTTTCTGCCCGGATGACCCAAACATAAATCGAGGAGCTCCTGATGACGCTGTCCCGCCTTTCCACCATCTCGCTGGCTGCCATGCTGGCTACCTTCGGCGCCGCCGCCAACGCCGAAACCGTGAAAATCGCCATTGCCGGCCCGATGAGCGGCTCGGTGGCGCAGTATGGCGACATGGTCAAGGCCGGTGCGCTGACCGCGGTCGAACAGATCAACGCAGCCGGCGGCGCCGGCGGCAACAAGTTCGAGGTGGTGCTGATGGACGACGCCTGCGAGCCGAAGCAGGCCGTGGCCGTGGCCAACAAGATCGTCAGCCAGAACATCAAGTACGTGATCGGCCACGTGTGCTCGGGCTCGACCATCCCGGCCTCGGACATCTACGAGAACGAAGGCATCGTGATGGTGACGCCGTCGGCCACCGCGCCGCAGCTGACCGAGACCAAGAAGCGCAACTTCATCTTCCGCACCATCGGCCGCGACGACCAGCAGGGCCCGGCCGCCGCCCAGTACATCATCGGCAAGATCAAGCCCAAGAAGGTCGCGGTGCTGCACGACAAGCAGTCGTACGGCCAGGGCATCGCCAGCTCGGTGAAGAAGGACCTGGAAGCCGCCAAGATCCCGGTGGCCGTGTTCGAAGGCATCAACGCCGGCGACTCGGACTACTCGGCCGTGATCACCAAGCTCAAGTCGCAGGGCGTGGACTTCGTCTACTTCGGCGGCTACCACCCGGAAATGGGCCTGCTGCTGCGCCAGGCGCGCGAGCAGGGCGTGAAGGCCGCCTTCATGGGCCCCGAGGGCGTGGGCAACAAGGACGTGACCGCGATCGCCGGCCCGTCGTCGGAAGGCATGCTGGTGACGCTGCCGGCCGACTTCTCGGCCGATCCGGCCAACGCCGGCCTGGTCAAGGCCTTTGCCGACAAGAAGCGTGACGCCAACGGCCCGTTCCAGATGCCGGCCTATGCCGCCGTCAAGATCATCGGCGACGCCATCGCCGGCGCCAAGAGCACCGATCCCACCAAGGTCGCGGCGTACATGCACAAGAACGCCTTCACCACCCCGATCGGCAAGGTCGAGTACGACGCCAAGGGCGACCTGAAGTCCTTCAAGTTCGTGGTCTACACCTGGCACAAGGACGCCAGCAAGACGGCGGCGAACTGAGGCATTCGTATCCCGACGGGGTGCTCCCCTCTCCCGCTTGCGGGAGAGGGGCAGGGGGAGAGGGCAGGAGTGTCAAAGGCTGAGGCCCGGGGTTCAAACCGTTGGCCCCGCTTGATGTGGTTCCTTGCTAGCCCACCCCTCTCCCCAACCCTCTCCCCTGAGGGGAGAGGGAGAACACCTTGCTTTGGCAAGTTCGAATGGTTTTGGCGCATTCCTGCTGAGGCCAGCTCCACGGCTTCGAGGTTTTCCCCCAATGAATGAATTCCTTCCACAGTTCACCCAGCAGCTGGTCAATGGCCTGACGCTGGGTGCGATCTATGCGCTGATCGCCATCGGCTACACAATGGTCTACGGCATCATCGGCATGATCAATTTCGCGCACGGCGAGATTTACATGATCGGTGCCTATGTCGGCCTGGTCACGCTCACCGCCATCGGCGCCCAGGCAGGCTACCCCCTGCCGCTGGTGCTCGGCGCCGCCTTGCTGGTGTCGGTGATGGTGACCGGCGTCTACGGCTATGCGGTCGAGCGGGTGGCATACCGCCCCTTGCGCGGCGGGCCGCGGCTGGTGCCGCTGATCTCGGCCATCGGCATGTCGATCTTCCTGCAGAACTATGTCCAGATCGGGCAGGGCGCGCGCGATGTCTCGGTGCCGGTGCTGATCTCGGGCGCCATCGAGTTCCAGATGGGCGGCGACTTCACCGTGACGGTGCCGTACTCGCGCCTGCTGATCGTCGGCGTGACGCTGGCGCTGATGGTGGCGCTGACGCTGTTCATCGGCCGCTCGCGCATGGGCCGCGCCTGCCGCGCCTGCGCCGAGGACATGCGCATGGCCAACCTGCTGGGCATCGACACCAACAAGGTGATCTCGTTCACCTTCGTGCTGGGCGCGATGCTGGCGGCGGTGGGCGGCGTGCTGATCGGGCTGACCATCGGCAAGCTCAATCCCTTCATCGGCTTCATTGCCGGCATCAAGGCCTTTACCGCGGCGGTGCTGGGCGGCATCGGCAGCATCCCGGGCGCGATGCTCGGCGGCGTGCTGCTGGGCCTGGCGGAAACCTTCGCCTCGGGCTACATGCCGGCCGAATACAAGGACGTGGTCGCATTCAGCCTGCTGGTGCTGGTGCTGCTGTTCCGTCCGACCGGGCTGCTGGGCAAGCCTGATGTCGAAAAGGTCTGAGGGGGGGCGAAACCATGACCAATAACGTATCTGCGATGCCGGCGGCCAAGGCCGCCGCGCGCGGCGCCACGCCGGGCCAGTCGCTGAAGAACGCGATCACGGCGGCCGTGATGACCGCCATCCTGACCATCCCCATCCTGGGCCTGCAGCTCAAGCTGGAAGGCTACAAGGTGGTGCTGGAACCGCACTGGCGGCCGGTGTGGCTGGCCGTGGCGGCGGTGTTCCTGTTCCAGTTGTTCAAGCCGATGCTGTCGCGCGCCGGCAGCGCGGTGCGCCTGCCGGCGCTGCCGCAGCTGGGCGCGCAGCGGCAGCGCGTGGCGGTGTGGGTGCTTCTGGCGGTGGGGCTGGTGTGGCCGTTCTTCGGCTCGCGCGGCGCGGTCGACGTGGCCACGCTGGCGCTGATCTACGTGATCCTGGGCCTGGGCCTGAATATCGTGGTGGGCTATGCCGGCCTGCTCGACCTGGGCTATGTCGGCTTCTATGCGGTGGGCGGCTACACCTACGCACTGCTGAACCAGTATTTCGGCCTGACCTTCTGGGAATGCCTGCCGATCGCGGCGGCCATGTCGGCGGGCTTCGGTTTCCTGCTCGGCTTCCCGGTGCTGCGCCTGCGCGGCGACTACCTGGCCATCGTCACGCTCGGCTTCGGCGAGATCATCCGCCTGCTGCTGAACAACCTGACCAGCCTGACCGGCGGCCCGGACGGCGTCTCGGGCATCCCCAAGCCCAGCGTGTTCGGCATCGAGATGGCGCGCAGCGCCAGCGTCGAGGGCGCGCGCACCTTCCACGAGCTGATCGGACTGGACTACGCCAGCCAGCACATGGTGATCTTCCTTTACCTGATCGCGCTGCTGCTGGTCGGCTTCACGCTGTTCGTCACCAGCCGCCTGATCCGCATGCCGATGGGCCGCGCCTGGGAGGCGCTGCGCGAGGACGAGATCGCGTGCCGCTCGCTGGGCCTGAACCCGACCCGCATCAAGCTGTCGGCGTTCACGCTGGGGGCATCCTTCGCCGGCCTGGGCGGCGCGTTCTTCGCCGCGCGCCAGGGCCTGGTCAACCCGGAATCGTTCACCTTCATCGAATCGGCGCTGGTGCTGGCCGTGGTGGTGCTGGGCGGCATGGGCTCGCAACTGGGCGTGATCCTGGCGGCGATCCTGCTGACCGTGCTGCCCGAGGTGGCGCGCGGCTTCGCCGAATATCGCATGCTGATCTTCGGCCTGGTGATGGTGCTGATGATGATGTGGCGTCCGCAGGGCCTGTTGCCCGCGAGCCGCCCGCACGTGGAGCTTCCCCGATGAATGCGCCGATGATGAATGCGCCGATGAATACAACGGCAGAACTGCTCACGGTGTCGGGCCTGCAGATGCGCTTTGGCGGCCTGCTGGCCGTCGACGGCATCGATTTCGATGTGCGCAAGGATGAGGTCTTCGCCATCATCGGCCCCAACGGCGCCGGCAAGACCACGGTGTTCAACTGCGTCGGCGGCTTCTACAAGCCGACCGCGGGCAACGTGACGCTCGACGGCCATGCCATTGCCGGCCTGCCGAGCCACATGGTGGCGCGCAAGGGCCTGGTGCGCACGTTCCAGAACATCCGCCTGTTCAAGAACCTGACCGTGGTCGAGAACCTGATGGTGGCGCAACACCTGCAGGTGCAGTCCGGCATCCTGCGCGGCCTGTTTGCGACCCCGGCCTACCGCCGCGCCGAGCGCGAGGCGCTGCAGCGCGCCGCGCAATGGCTGGAGCGCATGGGCCTGACCGGCGTCGCCAACCGCGAGGCGGGCACGCTGTCCTACGGCCACCAGCGCCGGCTCGAGATCGCGCGCTGCATGATCACCCGGCCGCGCCTGCTGATGCTGGACGAGCCCGCCGCCGGCCTGAACCCGCAGGAGAAGATCGAGCTGCAGCAGCTGATCGACCAGCTGCGGCGCGAGTTCGGCATTGCCGTGCTGCTGATCGAGCACGACATGAGCCTGGTGATGGGCGTGTCCGACCGCATCCTGGTGATGGAGCACGGCAAGCCCATCGTGATCGGCAAGCCCGAGGAAGTGCGCAACGACCCGCGCGTGATCAAGGCCTACCTGGGAGAGGACTGATGCTGAAGCTGGAACAGGTCCATACCCACTACGGCGCCGTCGAGGCGCTGTCGGGCGTATCGATCGAAGTCAACAAGGGGGAGATCGTCACCCTGATCGGCAGCAACGGCGCCGGCAAGACGACGCTGATGATGACCGTGTGCGGCACCCCGCGCGCCTCGAGCGGGCGCGTGCTGTTCGAAGGGCAGGACATCACCCATCGCTCGACCCACGAGATCATGCGCCTGGGCATGGCGATCTCGCCCGAGGGGCGGCGCGTGTTCCCCAGCCTGACGGTGCTGGAAAACCTGAAGATGGGCGCCTTCTTCGCCAGGCGCGACGAGATCGAGGCGGGCATCGAGCATGTGTTCAAGCTGTTCCCGCGCCTGAACCAGCGCGCCGGCCAGCGCGCCGGCACCATGTCGGGCGGCGAGCAGCAGATGCTGGCGATCGGCCGCGCGCTGATGAGCCGGCCGCGCCTGCTGCTGCTGGACGAGCCCACGCTCGGCCTGGCGCCGCTGATCATCGCGCAGATCTTCGACATCATCCGCACCATTCGTGACGAGGGCGTCACCGTGTTCCTGGTCGAGCAGAACGCCAACAAGGCGCTGCAGGTGGCGGACCGGGGCTATGTGCTGGAGACCGGCAAGGTGGTGCTGGCCGATACCGGCGCCAACCTGCTCGCCAACGACCGGATCAAGGCCGCCTACCTCGGCGGCTGAGGCCGGCCGGCCGCCGCGCCTGCCGCGGCGGCCGCTTACCTGCGCCACCGGCGTTTTCGCCATCCGCGAAAGCCCCCTTTCGCCAATCACATTACATTCCACGCGCCGTCCCGGCCGGGCAGCGCGCTGATCCCCATACCCCCCTGTGGCATAATCGATTGCCAAGTCAAGCATTGCGGCAACGCTTGAAATAACGCTCGCTTCAGGCGGCTTCCGGCGCGATCCTCGCGATGGTCGCTATCGACCCCCGTATACGGCACCGCGACCGAGGCGAACAAAAACCCCCTGCAAACTACTGCGGTTACCGCGGACCTCTCCTGCAAGGGACCGGTCATTCGGCCCGCCATCGCATCATGGCCAAGACGCTCTACGACAAACTCTGGGATGACCACACCGTCCACGTCGAGGAAGACGGCACCACGCTGCTCTATATCGACCGCCACCTGCTGCATGAAGTGACCAGCCCGCAGGCGTTCGAGGGCCTGAAGATGGCGGAGCGCCCGGTGTGGCGCATCAGCGCCAACCTGGCGGTGTCGGACCACAACGTGCCGACCACGGACCGCAGCCAGGGCATTGCCGATCCGGTGTCGAAGCTGCAGGTCGATACGCTCGATGCCAACTGCGACAGCTACGGCATCACCCAGTTCAAGATGAACGACCACCGCCAGGGCATCGTGCACGTGATCGGGCCGGAGCAGGGCGCGACGCTGCCGGGCATGACGGTGGTGTGCGGCGACTCGCATACCAGCACCCACGGCGCCTTCGGCGCGCTCGCGCATGGCATCGGCACCTCGGAAGTCGAGCACGTGCTGGCCACGCAGACGCTGCTGGGCAAGAAGGCCAAGAACATGCTGGTCAGGGTGGAAGGCAAGCTGCCGCGCGGCTGCACCGCCAAGGACATCGTGCTGGCCGTGATCGGCAAGATCGGCACCGCCGGCGGCACCGGCTACACCATCGAGTTTGCCGGCTCGGCTATCCGCGACCTGACCATGGAAGGCCGCATGACGGTCTGCAACATGGCGATCGAGGCGGGCGCGCGCGCCGGCCTGGTGGCGGTGGACGATGTCACGCTGGAATACGTCAAGGGCCGTCCGTACGCGCCGCAGGGCGTGGAGTGGGAGCAGGCCGTGGCCTACTGGCGCACGCTGCATTCGGATGCCGGCGCGAAGTTCGACCAGGTGGTCGAGCTGCGCGCGGAAGACGTGCGCCCGCAGGTGACCTGGGGCACCTCGCCGGAGATGGTGATCAGCATCGAAGACCGCGTGCCGGACCCGGAGAAGGAAAAGGACCCGAACAAGCGCAACGCGATGGAGCGCGCGCTGGAATACATGGGCCTGCAGCCCAACGTGCCGGTCGAGAGCATCAGCATCGACAAGGTCTTCATCGGTTCCTGCACCAATAGCCGCATCGAGGACATGCGCGCCGCCGCCTGGGTGGTGCAGAAGCTGGGCCGCAAGGTGGCGTCGAACGTGAAGCTGGCGATGGTGGTGCCGGGCTCCGGCCTGGTCAAGGAGCAGGCCGAGCGCGAGGGCCTGGACCAGATCTTCAAGGCCGCCGGCTTTGAATGGCGCGAGCCGGGCTGCTCGATGTGCCTGGCGATGAACGCCGACCGCCTCGATCCGGGCGAGCGCTGCGCGTCGACCTCGAACCGCAACTTCGAAGGCCGCCAGGGCGCGGGCGGGCGCACTCACCTGGTGAGCCCGGCGATGGCCGCTGCGGCCGCCATCGAGGGCCATTTCGTCGATATCCGCAAGCTGGGCTGAACAAGCAAGGAAGGAACCCATGGAAAAGTTCACCGTACACAGCGGCCTGGTCGCGCCGCTCGACCGCGAGAACGTCGACACCGACGCCATCATCCCGAAGCAGTTCCTGAAGTCGATCAAGCGCACCGGCTTCGGTCCCAACCTGTTCGACGAGTGGCGCTACAAGGATGTCGGCGAGCCCGGCATGGACAACAGCAAGCGTCCGCTGAACCCGGACTTCGTGCTGAACCAGCCGCGCTACCAGGGTGCGTCGATCCTGCTGGCGCGCCGTAACTTCGGCTGCGGCAGCTCGCGCGAGCACGCGCCGTGGGCGCTGTCGCAATACGGCTTTCGCGCCGTGATCGCGCCCAGCTTTGCCGACATCTTCTTCAACAACTGCTACAAGAACGGCCTGCTGCCGGTGGTGCTGAGCGAGCAGCAGGTCGACCACCTGTTCAACGAGACCAACGCGTTCAACGGCTACCAGCTGACCATCGACCTGGACAAGCAGGCCGTGATCACGCCGTCTGGCCAGGGCTACGAGTTCGACATCGCCCCGTTCCGCAAGTACTGCATGCTGAATGGCTTCGACGATATCGGCCTGACCTTGCGCCATGCCGACAAGATCAAGGCCTACGAGGCCGAGCGCGTGGCGAAGATGCCGTGGCTGAACAACCGCCTGGTCGGATAAGACTCAACCGAGGAAGACAACAATGAAGATCGCAGTCCTGCCGGGTGACGGCATCGGTCCCGAAATCGTTGCGGAGGCCGTCAAGGTCCTGAACGCGCTCGACGAGAAGTTCGAACTCGAAACCGCGCCCGTGGGCGGTGCCGGCTACGAGGCCGAAGGCCATCCGCTGCCGGAGAACACGCTGAAGCTGGCCAAGGAAGCCGACGCCATCCTGTTCGGCGCCGTCGGCGACTGGAAGTACGACAGCCTGGAGCGCGCGCTGCGCCCCGAGCAGGCCATCCTGGGCCTGCGCAAGCACCTGCAGCTGTTCGCCAACTTCCGCCCGGCGATCTGCTATCCGGAACTGACCGGCGCCTCGAGCCTGAAGCCCGAGCTGGTGGCCGGCCTCGACATCCTGATCGTGCGCGAGCTGAACGGCGACATCTACTTCGGCCAGCCGCGCGGCCTGCGCGAAGCGCCGGACGGCCTGTTCCAGGGCGCGCGCGAAGCCTTCGACACCATGCGCTACAGCGAGCCGGAAATCCGCCGCATCGCGCACGTGGCGTTCCAGGCCGCGGCCAAGCGCGGCAAGAAGCTGTGCAGCGTCGACAAGGCCAACGTGCTCGAGACCTTCCAGTTCTGGAAGGACATCGTGATCGATGTCAGCAAGGAATACCCGGAAGTCGAGCTGTCGCACATGTATGTCGACAACGCAGCGATGCAGCTGGTCAAGGCGCCCAAGAGCTTCGACGTGATCGTCACCGGCAATATGTTTGGCGACATCCTGTCGGACGAGGCGGCGATGCTGACCGGCTCGATCGGCATGCTGCCGTCGGCGTCGCTCGATGCCAACAACAAGGGCCTGTACGAGCCGTCGCACGGCTCGGCGCCGGACATCGCCGGCAAGGGCATCGCCAACCCGCTGGCCACCATCCTGTCGGCGGCGATGATGCTGCGCTACTCGCTGAACCGCGCCGAGCAGGCCGACCGCATCGAGAACGCCGTCAAGAAGGTGCTGGCGCAGGGCTACCGCACCGGCGACATCCTGACGCCGGGCTGCAAGCAGGTGGGCACCCGCGAGATGGGCGAGGCCGTGCTGGCAGCGCTGTAAGGCACTGACGCCGCATCAAATCCCGGCGTCATTCCCGCGAACGCGGGAATCCAGCGTCTTTAAAGTCACTGGGTCCCCGCTTTTGCGGGGACGACGTCAGGCATCGTGGTTTAGCTGGGATTGCAAGCATTCCACGCTGCGGCAGCGCCGCAAAATCGTGTAGACTCTGCCGATGGCCCGATTTTCCCAGTCCACCCTGACTGCTGTTGTCGCCCTGACCGCTACCCGCGGCCCGGTTGGCACGATTTCGCTCGGCCAGACCGCAACGACGATTAAAACCATTATTAAAACCGCGATCGCCTAGATCCGTTCGTCGTGCCTGCCCGTCTTCCCCGCGCAGCCACGCCGGGCGAGGAAAATGGCGGGGAAGTAAAAATCACATCCGAGGTAAATCATGATTGTAGGTCTCGTCGGTTGGCGGGGAATGGTCGGCAGCGTCCTGATGCAGCGCATGCAGGAAGAGCGTGATTTCGACCACATCGAACCCGTCTTCTTCAGCACGTCCAATGCCGGCGGCAAGGCGCCCGCCATGGCCAAGAACGAAACCACGCTCAAGGATGCCAACGACATCGAGGCACTGAAGAAGTGCGACGTGGTGCTGACCGCCCAGGGCGGCGACTACACCAACGAGGTCTTCCCCAAGCTGCGCGCGGCGGGCTGGAAGGGCTACTGGATCGATGCGGCGTCGTCGCTGCGGATGAAGGACGATGCCATCATCGTGCTGGATCCGGTCAACCAGGGTGTGATCAAGGACGCGCTGTCCAAGGGCGTGAAGAATTTCATCGGCGGCAACTGCACCGTCAGCTGCATGCTGATGGGCCTGGGCGGCCTGTTCCAGGCCGACCTGATCGAGTGGATGACCTCGATGACCTACCAGGCGGCCTCGGGCGGCGGCGCGCAGCACATGCGCGAGCTGCTGACCCAGTTCGGCACGCTCAACGCGTCGGTCAAGCCGCTGCTGGACAACCCGGCCTCCGCCATCCTGGAGATCGATCGCCAGATCCTGTCGACCCAGCACGGCCTGTCGGCGGAAGAAACCAAGCAGTTCGGCGTGCCGCTGGCCGGCAACCTGATCCCCTGGATCGACAAGGATCTGGGCAACGGCCAGTCCAAGGAAGAATGGAAGGGCGGCGCCGAGACCAACAAGATCCTGGGCCGCGGCGAGGGCTTCCTGGGCGCGACCGGCGCCACGCCGATCGCCGTCGACGGCCTGTGCGTGCGCATCGGCGCGATGCGCTGCCATTCGCAGGCGCTGACCATCAAGCTGCGCCGCGACGTGCCGCTGGACGAGATCGAAGGCATGCTGGCCGCCCACAACCCGTGGGCCAAGGTGGTGCCGAACACGCGTGAAGCCAGCATGACCGACCTGACCCCCGCGGCCGTGACCGGCACGCTGACCATCCCGGTCGGCCGCCTGCGCACGATGCAGATGGGCGGCGAGTACCTGTCGGCCTTCACGGTCGGCGACCAGTTGCTGTGGGGCGCGGCCGAGCCGCTGCGCCGCATGCTGCGTATCCTGATCGAGTCCTGATCGCAGGCCGCCACCTGTGGCCTGGTTGCGCCCGTTGCAGCCAGGCAACAGAATGCAGCGCTTTGCTTATGACGCCGCGCCCATGCGCGGCGTTGTTGTATCCGGGCGCCTATTTTGCTGGGCGATGCGTCACAATACGCCGGCATGCGCCCCGCGCCCCGCAGGGACGGGCGCCTGCGCAGGCTGGCTAAGGGGCCGCGAAGGGGCCGTTCAGAATGCCCCGCCGGCCGGGCGGACCTGGTTAATGGAGTCGGTTGTCGGGGTCGGTTTGTCGATTCATATCGCTACTAAAACATAACGGAGCACAAGGTGAGTGTGAGCCAACATCGCCGGAAAGATGCGCCTACTGCCCGTCAGCGCTGGTCAACGCTGGCCGTCACGGCACTGGGCCTGCTGCTTGCGCAGCCGGCCGCGTATGCCGCGGGGTTCGGGCAATTGCGGGTTCAGTCGAATCTGGGGCAGCCGCTGCAGGCTGAGATCGACATCAGCGGGGTCACCGCCGAGGAGGCCGCCGGGCTCAGCGTCAAGCTGGCGCCGCCGGGCGCCTATGCCGCGGCCGGGCTGACCTATCTGCCAAGCGTCGGCAACCTGCGGCTGGAACTTGAGCGCCGCGCCAACGGCAGCTACGTGGCAAGGGTCCGCTCCAGCCAGCCGATCAGCGAGCCCTTCGTCGATATCCTGGTCGACATGAGCTGGGCCAGCGGCAAGGTCTCGCGCGCCTACACCTTCCTGCTCGACCCCGCCGGGGCCAGGGCTTCCAGCCAGACTTTCTCGCCGGCACCGGTGGTGCAGGCCGCCACACCGGACGCACCGGCCGCGCCCGCACCTGCCGCCGCGCCACCTGCGCCGGCGCAGCAGGCCGCGCCCAGTGCCGAGGCCGAGCCGGCCCGGCCCGCAGCGCCAGCCCGCCCGGCGCGCCAGAGCGCCAAGCGGGCCGCCGCGCCGGCAGCCGGCAACGACATGGCTTCCGGCGGCGGCTACACCGTGCAGCGCGGCGACACCCTCTATGGCATTGCCGGCGAAGCCGTGCAGGGCCAGGAATCGGTCTCGCTGGACCAGATGCTGGTGGCGCTCTATCGCAACAATCCCAACGCCTTCATCGGCGGCAACATGAACCGCCTGCGCAGCGGCGCGGTGCTGCAGGTGCCGACCCAGCAGCAGGCGCAGGCGGTGACGCCCAGGGCCGCGCGCCGCGAAGTGGTGGCGCGCACGCAGGGCTTCGACGCCTACCGCAGCCGGCTGGCCAGCGCCGCCGCGGCCAAGGCGGTCGAGCCCGACAGCGGCCGCCAGCAGTCCGGCAACGTGACCGCGCGGGTGCAGGAGCAGGCGGCGCCGACCGACGGTCCGCGCGATGAACTGAAGCTCAGCAAGGCCGCGCGTGGCGCGCAGGCCGACGCCGCGGCCAAGGCCGAGGCCGACGTCGCGCGCGAGCGGCAGCTGAAGGAGGCCGAGGCGCGCCTGGCGCAGCTGCAAAAGAACGTCGGCGACATGCAGAAGCTGCTCGAGCTGAAGAACGCCGAGATCGCCAAGCTCAGCCAGGCCAAACAGGCCAACGACGCCGCCCTGGCCGACAAGGAAAAGGCCGACGCCGCTGCCAGGGCGGCGGCAGCGCCGGTCGTAGTGCCGGCCGAGCCGCCCAAGGCCGACGCCGTGGCGGCCACCGCGGCGGCGGCAGCAACCGCTGCCGCGGTTGCGAATGCGGCCGGCGCCAGTGCCGCGGCCGCCGTGGCGCCCGCGGCAGCCTCCGCCGTGGCCGCGGCCCCCGCCTCGCAGCCTGCCGCCGGCGTGGCAGCCAGCGCGGCCCAGGCCGCCGCATCGACGCCTGCGGCCAAGCCTGTGCCGCCGGTGGTCGCGCAGCCCGAGCCGGTGCCCGAACCGTCGTTCCTCGATGGCCTGCTGGCCAACCCCATGCTGCTGCCGGGCGGTGGCCTGGTGGTGGCGCTGCTGGGCGTGTACGCGATCTATCGCCGCCGCCAGAAGCAGAAGGAGAGCGAGGCCACCGGCTTCGGCGACAGCATCCTGTCGCAGGAGAGCACGGTGATGGCAGGTGCCAACTCGCTGTTCGGCACCGCCGGCGGCCAGAGCGTCGACACCTCGCAGCACAGCGTGTTCGGCGCCGACTTCCGCATCGGCAACAACACGCCGGAAGCCAACGAGGTCGACCCGATCGCCGAGGCCGAGGTCTATATCGCCTACGGGCGCGATGTGCAGGCAGAGGAAATCCTGCGCGAAGCCCTGGAGAAACACCCGGAGCAGCAGCCGGTACGGCTCAAGCTCCTGGAGATTTACAGCAACAGACAGGATGTGGAAGGGTTCCGCGTGATTGCAGAGGAAATGTTCGCCCAGACCGGCGGACAGGGAGCGGAATGGCTGAAGGCCGCGGAAATGGGGCGCGCGCTGGAGCCGGGCAACGCGCTGTACATGGTGGTGACGCCGGAGGCGGCGGGCCCCGATACGGCATCGCCGGCAACCGACCAGTGGCGCACGCAGGATCCGTCGCAGAATCCTGCTTCGATCGCGCGGCTGGAGCCGTCGCTGGGTGACCTGTCGCTGCCGCTGGATGCCTTCCCGGCACCGGCCGCCGGCGACCCGATCGTCGCGCCGGCCTCCGCGGCGATGGTGTTCGGCACCGAGACGCCGCAGCCGGGCGAGGCGGTGCGCCTCGACATGGGCCTGCCGGGCGCCGATCCGCTCGCCGATGACGACGTGCCGACGCTCGACACGCCGACCCGCGGCCGCCCGCTGGAGTTCGACATGTCCGGACTGTCGCTGGACCTGGGCAGCGCGCCGCAAGGCAACGCCGCGACCCCGGCCGCGCTGGACGAGGCCTCGGTGCCGCTTCCCGCCACCACCATGCTGCGCGACGGCAAGCTGGCCGAGCCGATCGACCTGTCGCGCGTGGCGCCCGATACTGCCGGCAGCCTGGGCCAGAGCGTGTCGCCGAGCACCCTGTCGGCCGACGGCATGGACGGCGGGCGCGACATGCAGATCAAGCTGGACCTGGCGCGCGCCTATATCGAGATCGGCGACAAGGAAGGGGCGCGCGAACTGCTGCAGGAAGTGGTCGACCAGTCGCAGGACCCGCTGCAGGCCGAGGCCCGCTCGCTGCTGCTGGAAGTGGCCTGAGCTATCATTGGCGGTCCGGCCGCGGCAGGCGCTGCCGCGGCCGGAAGCGATGCGCCGGAAGCGTCCCTTCCGGCGCATTTGCTTTTTCGGCGCGCATAGCCAGTGCGCCGCCATGCTTTTTCCCCTGACATGAACCGCATCGCCCTTGGCCTGCACTACGACGGCGCCGCCTTTTCCGGGTGGCAGTCGCAGCCGCACCGCAATACCGTCCAGGACCACCTCGAAGACGCCATCGAGCGCTTTGCCGGCGTGCGCCTGCTGACCACGGTGGCGGGGCGCACCGATACCGGCGTGCACGCGCTGGGCCAGGTGATCCACCTCGATACCGAGCTGGCGCGCGAACCCTTTTCCTGGGTGCGCGGCGTCAACGCCTTCCTGCCGCCGTCGATCGCGCTGCAGTGGGCGCTGCCGGTGGACGACGGCTTCCACGCCCGCTTCCTGGCGTACGAGCGCATGTATTACTACGCGCTCTACACCGGCCCGCACCGGGTGCCGCTGGTGCATGGCCGCGCCGGCTACCAGATGCTGCCGCCGGGGCAACGGCTCGACGTGGACGCCATGCGCGCAGCCGCCGCGCACCTGATCGGCGAGCACGACTTTTCCGCGTTCCGCGCCGCCGAATGCCAAGCCAAGTCGCCGGTCAAGACCATGTACGACGTCACCATCCGCGACCACGGCAACTGGGTGTTCCTGCGCTTCCGCGCCAGCGCCTTCCTGCATCACATGGTGCGCAACCTGATGGGCTGCCTGGTGGCGGTGGGGCGCGGGCGCTACCCGCCGCAATGGCTGGCGCAGGTGCTGGCGGGGCGCGACCGCAAGCTGGCGGCGCCGACCTTCATGCCGGATGGCCTCTACCTGGTCGGGGTCAAGTATCCTGATGCTTACCCGATCCCCGCGGCCGACCCGTCCGCGAGCCTGTTCCATGGAGTGTTCGATGACGCAGCCTGAGGGCAGTGCGGCGCACCTGCCGCAGCGCACCCGCATCAAGATCTGCGGCCTGACCCGCGAGGACGACGTGCGCGCCGCCGTCGACGCCGGCGCCGACGCGATCGGGCTGGTGTTCTACCCGAACAGCCCGCGCTACGTCGACGTGGCGCAAGCCGCGGCGCTGGCCGAGGCCGCCGGGCCGTTCGTCACGGTGACCGGCCTGTTCGTCAACGCCGACCTGGAAGACATCGCCCACGTCGCGGAGCGGGTGCCCCTGACCTTGCTGCAGCTGCATGGCGACGAAACCCCGCAGTTCTGCAGCCAGGCCGCCCAGCGCTGCGCGTTGCCGTTCCTGCGCGCCGCCCGTGTCCGTGCGGGGCTCGATTTGGTAGAATTCGCGGATCAATACCGTGATGCCGCTGCCTTGCTGCTCGATGCCTTCGTCGAAGGCTATGGCGGTGGCGGCCACGTCTTCGACTGGACCCTGATTCCTCCGGCATGGCTTCCGCCCAATCCCCCGATCATGGCAACCGGCAACCCGAACGCAAGCGGCGCTCCTCGCATCGTTTTGAGTGGTGGGTTGAACGCGCAAAACGTCGCTGGCGCGATTGAACGCGTGCGCCCCTACGCCGTGGATGTGAGCAGCGGGGTAGAGGCCGCCAAGGGCGTGAAGGACCACGCCCGCATTGCCGAGTTCGTGCGCGCTGTCCGCAGCGCCGAGGCCGGATGAGCCGGATCGAAGCCCGCTCCCTTGCCCAACCCGTGTCCCGCCGCTTTCAGGCGGCCGTCGCGCACCCAGTCAACCACGCGCCCTTGCCGGCTGAGGCAAGGCCGCTGTTCCCAAGAGCCTAGACATGTACGACCTGCCCGATTCCCGCGGCCATTTCGGCCCCTATGGCGGCACCTTCGTGTCCGAAACGCTGGTGCACGCGCTCGATGAGCTGCGCGACGCCTATGCGCACTACCAGAAGGATCCCGAGTTCGACGCCGAATTCCGCCGCGAGCTGAAGCACTTCGTCGGCCGCCCGTCGCCGATCTACCACGCGCAGCGCTGGAGCGAGACGCTCGGCGGCGCGCAGATCTACTTCAAGCGCGAGGACCTGAACCACACCGGCGCGCACAAGATCAACAACGTCATCGGCCAGGCGCTGCTGGCCAAGCGCATGGGCAAGCCGCGCGTGATCGCCGAGACCGGGGCCGGGCAGCACGGCGTGGCCACGGCCACCATCGCCGCGCGCTTCGGCATGGAGTGCGTGGTCTACATGGGCGCCGAGGACGTCAAGCGCCAGGCCGCCAACGTCTACCGCATGAAGCTGCTGGGCGCCACCGTGGTGCCGGTGGAAAGCGGCTCGCGCACGCTCAAGGACGCGCTCAATGAGGCGATGCGCGACTGGGTCACCAACGTCGAGAACACCTTCTACATCATCGGCACCGTGGCCGGCCCGCATCCGTACCCGATGATGGTGCGCGACTTCCAGTGCGTGATCGGCGAGGAAGCCAAGGTGCAGATGCCCGAAATGACAGGGCGCCAGCCGGATGCGGTGATCGCCTGCGTCGGCGGCGGCTCCAATGCCATGGGCATCTTCTACCCGTACATCGAACACAAGGATGTGCAGCTGATCGGCGTCGAAGCCGCCGGCGACGGCCTCGACACCGGCCGCCACGCGGCCTCGCTGACCGGCGGCACGCCCGGCGTGCTGCACGGCAACCGCACCTACCTGCTGCAGGACGACAACGGCCAGATCATCGAGACCCATTCGGTGTCGGCCGGCCTGGACTACCCGGGCGTCGGCCCCGAGCATGCCTGGCTCAAGGACAGCGGCCGCGCGCAGTATGTGCCGGTCACCGACGAGGAAGCGCTCAAGGCCTTCCACGACTGCTGCCGCATCGAGGGCATCATCCCGGCGCTGGAATCTAGCCACGCCATCGCCTATGCCTGCAAGCTGGCGCCGACGCTGCCCAAGGACAAGCTCTTGCTGGTGAACCTGTCCGGCCGCGGCGACAAGGACATGCACACCGTGGCCGAGCGCGCGGGGCTCAAGCTCTGATGCGCGCGCTGCCTCCGACCGGACTTGCCGTGGGCGGCGCCGGCGCGCCGGATGCCGCCGGCGCGCCCGACTCCGCACCGCTGCGCCTGTTCCAGGAAGACATGTTCGAGGGCATTGCCCGCCTGCCGGACGGCTCGGTCGACCTGATCGTCGCCGATCCGCCGTACGGGCTGGGCAAGGACTACGGCAACGATTCCGACCTGCTGTCGGGCCAGGCCTACCTGGACTGGTCCGAGCGCTGGATGGACGCGGTCGTGCCCAAGCTCGCGCCCCGGGGCACGCTCTACCTGTTCTGCACCTGGCAGTACTCGCCGGAGCTGTTCGTGATGCTGAAGCGGCGCCTGACCATGATCAACGAGATCATCTGGGATCGCCGCGTGCCCAGCATGGGCGGCACCACGCGCAAGTTCTCGTCGGTGCACGACAACATCGGCTTCTTTGCCAGGGCGCGCGACTACTACTTCGATCTCGACCCCGTGCGCATCCCGTACGACGCCGAGACCAAGAAGGCGCGCAGCCGGCCGCGTTTCGAAGGCAAGAAATGGCTGGAGGTGGGCTACAACCCGAAGGACCTGTGGAGCGTCTCGCGCATCCACCGCCAGGACCCGGAGCGTGCCAACCACCCGACGCAGAAGCCGCTGGAGATCGTCGAGCGCATGGTGCTGTCGAGCTGCCCGCCGGGCGGCCTGGTGCTGGATCCGTTCGCCGGCAGCGGCACCACCGCGGTGGCCTGCCTGCGCCACGGCCGGCGCTTTGTCGGCTACGAGATCAACCCGGAGTACGTGCAAGTGGCGTGCGGGCGCGTGGCCGCTGCCGCAGAGGCCATGCCCGCGCTCGAGCCCGATGCGACCCCAACCCTGGCCGCCGCCAACGACGATGTCTCGCCGGCGCCGCGGCCTCACCTGATTCCCTGATATGTCCCGTATCCAGAAGACGTTCGCGGCGCTGGCCGCGCAGCAGAAGAAGGGCCTGATTCCGTTCATCACCGCCGGCGATCCGGAGCCCGGCCTGACCGTGGCGCTGATGCACGCGCTGGTGGCGGGCGGCGCCGATGTGATCGAGCTGGGCGTGCCCTTCTCCGACCCGATGGCCGACGGCCCGGTGATCCAGCGCGCCTCCGAGCGCGCGCTGGCGCAGGGCGTGTCGCTCACGCAGGTGCTGCAGTGGGTGCGCGAGTTCCGCCAGACCAATGCCGAGACCCCGGTGGTGCTGATGGGCTACGCCAACCCGATCGAGCGCATGGGCGAAGAGGCCTTTGCCAAGGGCGCGAGCGCGGCCGGCGTCGATGGCGTGCTGGTGGTCGACTATCCGCCCGAGGAATGCGAGTCGTTCGCCGGACTGATGCGCGACCACGGCATGGACCCGATCTTCCTGCTGGCACCCACTTCCACCGATGCACGCATCGAGGCCGTGGCCAAGGTCGCCAGTGGTTATCTTTACTATGTCTCGCTCAAGGGCGTGACCGGTTCCGCATCGATCGACCTGGACAGCGTGGCCTCGCGCCTGCCGCTGATCAAGCAGCATGCCAACCTGCCGGTAGGAGTGGGCTTCGGCATCCGCGACGCGCAGACCGCGCGCGCGATCGGCAGCGTGGCCGATGCGGTGGTGATCGGCAGCCGGCTGGTGCAGTTGCTGGAGGATACGCCGCGCGAGCGGGCGGTGGCCGCGCTGCAGGCGTTTATCGCGGAGATCCGCCAGGCGCTGGACGCCAAGTGACCGGATCTTCGCCCGGAAGGGCTCAAGAAGTGACGCGGCGTGCCCAATAAGCGCGCCGCGCTTCGAGGTCATGGGCCCGCCGTGGTAAATTCGCGGGTTGATTCCCTGCCACCTGCCGAAGTTCGCCCTGACACAGGGTTTGCCGGCGGTGCGCAGCTATCCGAAAGGAGCTTTCATGAGCTGGTTGGATAAACTCCTGCCCCCCAAGATTCAACAGACCGACCCCAGCACCCGCAAGGGCATCCCCGAGGGGTTGTGGGTCAAGTGCCCGTCGTGCGAGTCCACCCTGTACCGGACCGACGTCGAGGCCAACCTGCACGTCTGCCCCAAGTGCGACCACCATATGCGCATCAGCGCGCGCGCGCGCCTGGACGCGCTGCTCGACGCCGAAGGCCGCTATGAGATCGGCCAGGAGATCGTGCCGGTCGACGCGCTCAAGTTCAAGGATTCCAAGAAGTACCCCGACCGCATCAAGGCCGCCATGGACGAGACTGGCGAGACCGATGCCATGGTGGTGATGGGCGGTGCCATCCACACCATCCCGGTGGTGGCGAGCTGCTTCGAGTTCGAGTTCATGGGCGGCTCGATGGGCTCGGTGGTGGGCGAGCGCTTCGTGCGCGGCGCGCAGGCCGCGCTCGAGCAGAAGGTGCCGTTCATCTGCTTTACCGCCACCGGCGGCGCGCGCATGCAGGAAAGCCTGCTGTCGCTGCTGCAGATGGCCAAGACCACGGCGATGCTGAACCAGCTGAGCGCGGCCAAGCTGCCGTTCATCAGCGTGCTGACCGACCCGACCATGGGCGGCGTGTCGGCCTCGTTCGCCTTCCTGGGCGACGTGGTGATCGCCGAGCCCAAGGCGCTGATCGGCTTCGCCGGCCCGCGCGTGATCGAGCAGACCGTGCGCGAGAAGCTGCCGGAAGGCTTCCAGCGCTCGGAGTTCCTGCTGACCAAGGGCGCCGTCGACATGATCGTCGACCGCCGCAAGATGCGCGCCGAACTGGCCCAGTTGCTGGCGCTGCTGCAGAAGCAGCCGGCCGACGCGGTGGCATAACGCCGCCAATATCGCGGTACCGAAGGCGCGGGTGGTTGACGCGCCTTTCGCCTTTTCTGGACGCCCGCCGGCGCGCGCCCTTGACTTTGCGCGTGCCTGCCCGAATCTGGTAGCAAACGCTTCAAACGCTTTCCTCGCACACCCGAAATGCCTGTCTTCCACACGCTCCCCGAATGGCTCGCCCATCTCGAAACCGCCCATCCCGTGGGCATCGACATGGGCCTGACGCGCATCACGCGCGTGAAGGAGGCCCTCGGGCTGCGCATCGACGCCACCGTCTTCACCGTGGGCGGCACCAATGGCAAGGGCTCGACCTGCGCCATGCTCGAGCGCATCCTGCTGGAAGCCGGCTACAAGGTAGGCTGCCATACCTCGCCGCACCTGATCTCGTTCAACGAGCGCGCGCGCCTCAATGGCGAGATCGCGACCGACGCGCAACTGCTGCCGCACTTCGAGGCGGTCGAGCGCGCGCGCAACAGCTTTGCCGACCCGGTCAGCCTGACCTACTTCGAATTCACCACGCTGGCGATCATCCATTTCTTCGCGGCTTCCGGCCTGGACGCGATCATCCTCGAGGTCGGGCTGGGCGGCCGCCTCGATGCGACCAATGTGATCGATACCGACTGCGCCATCATCACCAGCGTCGACATCGACCATACCCAGTACCTGGGCAATACCCGCGAGGAAATCGGCTTCGAGAAGGCCGGCATCTTCCGTCCGGGCGTGCCGGCGATCTGCGGCGACCCGGTGCCGCCCAAGTCGCTGGTGGCGCACGCCGAAGCGGTCGGCGCCGAATTGTGGCTGGTGGGGCGCGACTACCATTTCCAGGCCGCCAAGGGCCAGGAGCGCCAGCAATGGGACTGGAGCGGCGGCGGGCGCAAGCTCAACGGCCTGGGCTATCCGGCGCTGCGCGGCGCCAACCAGCTGCTGAATGCATCCGCCGCGCTGGCGGCGCTGCAGGCGCTGCGCGAGCGCCTGCCGGTGAGCGCGCAGGAAGTGCGCAACGGCCTGGCCTTCGTCGAACTGCCGGGCCGGTTCCAGGTGCTGCCGGGCCGCCCGGCCGTGATCCTGGACGTGGCGCACAATCCGCATGCGGCGGCAACGCTGGGTCAGAACCTCGAGAACATGGGCTTCTTCCGCTACACCTACGCCGTGTTCGGCGCGATGCAGGACAAGGATATTGCCGGCGTGCTCCAGCACGTGGCCGACAAGGTCGACCACTGGTGCCTGTGCGACCTGCCGACCGAACGCGCGGCCAGCGCCGCGGACCTGCTCGGCAAGCTGGAAGCAGGGGGCTTCCGCGCCGGCCCGGATGCCACCGCGTCCTGCTTTTCCAGCCCCGAGGCGGCATTCCGCGACGCCATCGAGCGCGCCACCGAGAATGATAGAATTCTGGTCTTCGGATCGTTCTATACCGTCGCCGGCGTGATGGCCTACCGTGCCACGCAGGCAAACTGAAGCGGGCGCCCCGGCGCGCGCTGACCTGGCAACCCCGGCGGCCTTGGCCGATCACTGAGCGGCAAACGCAACGAGCGGCCCATGGGGCCTTATCACCGCGTATCACCGAACCAATCTATGGGCCTGCTTTCGCTGTTTTCCTCCCGCAAGGGCAACGACCCGGCACCCGAGCGTGCCCGGCGCCAGCGCGCCGATACGGGTGCGGGCATCGCCTCGTCGCGCCGCCTCGCCGACGAGTATGCCGACGACACGCTGGACCCTGAATTCCCGCAGAAGCAGCGCGCGCGCCGCCGGCTGATCGGCGCCGTGGTGTTGATGGTGGCCGCCGTGATCGTGCTGCCGATCGTATTCGAGACCAAGCCGCGGCCGGTGTCCGACGATGTCTCGGTCAAGGTCGCCAATGGCGTCACCAGCTCGCAGAAGCCGCGCGTCGAGCCGCGCAAGGCCGATCCGCTGCCGCCCGCGCCGGCCGCGCCGGCGTCGCGCAACGATGCGGCACTCGATGCCGGCGAGGAAATCGTCAACGCGCCGAAGCCCGCCGCGGCTGCTGCCGACAAGCCCGCGCAGCGGACCGAAGCCAAGGCCGAGGCGAAGCCTGAAACCCGGGCCGAAGCCAAGACCGGCAGCGGCAAGTACCTGATCCTGATCGGCGCGTTTTCTTCAGAAGAGCGCGCCAAGGGCTGGCTGGCCAAGCTCAAGGCGAGCAAGGTGCCGGCCTATGTCGAAAAGAAAGTGCTGGCCGATGGCGAGCGCATCCTGCTGCGCGCCGGTCCCTTCAACGACCGCGACGCCGCCGATGCCGCCGACAAGCGCGTGCGCGCCGTGGGGCTGACCTCGAAGGTCGTGGAACAGTAAGGGCGCCGCGGCCACGCGCGTGCCCGGCCGCCAGCAACGATGCAGCCGACTTTCTTCGACTACGCCGTGGTCTTCATCCTGCTGGCCTCGGGCCTGCTCGGCGTGCTGCGCGGGCTGGTGCGCGAGGTGCTGTCGCTGATCGGCTGGGTGGTGGCGTTCTGGGTGGCGTTCCGCTACGGTGCGGTGGCCGCGGGCTGGATGCCCGAGTCCCTGCCGGGCGGCGAGCTGGCCCGCCACGCGCTTGGCTTCGTGGTGCTGCTGATCGGCACCGTGCTGGGGGCGTCGCTGGCCGGCATGGTGGTCGGGCAGTTGCTCGAGAGCACCGGCCTCAAGCCCGCCGACCGCGGCCTGGGACTGGTGTTCGGCCTGCTGCGCGGCGTGCTGCTGGTGATGGTGATGGTGACGCTGGCCAGCCTGACGAAATTGCCGGAAGAACCGTTCTGGCGCGATGCGGTGAGCCGCCCGTATGTGATGCAGGCCATGGAATCGATCAAGCCATGGCTGCCGCCGGAGCTGGCGAAGTACGTGAAGACATAAGGCCGGGCACGTTGCGCGGCTGGTAGTAACGCAGGCCTTCGGGCCCGGAGGATCCCGGGCCGGGCTGCGCCCCCTGAATCAAAGCCTTTCCTGGGAGCTTGGCATGTGCGGTATCGTCGGTGTGGTTTCAGCCACGCCTGTCAACCAACTGATTTACGACAGCCTGCTGTTGTTGCAACACCGCGGACAGGATGCTGCCGGCATCGCCACCGCCAACGGCAGTACCTTCCACATGCACAAGGCCAACGGCCTGGTGCGCGATGTCTTCCGCACCCGCAACATGCGCGGCCTGCCGGGCACGGCAGGCATCGGCCAGGTGCGCTACCCGACCGCCGGCTCGGCCTCGAGCGAGGAAGAGGCGCAGCCGTTCTACGTCAACGCCCCCTACGGCATCATCCTGGCGCATAACGGCAACCTGACCAACTGGCAGCAGCTGCGCGAGGAAATGTTCCGCCGCGACCGCCGCCACATCAACACGCATTCGGACACCGAAGTGCTGCTGAACGTGCTGGCCGACGAGCTGCAGCGCGCCAGCAACGGCATGGCGCTCGATCCGGAAATGATCTTCAAGGCCGTGGCGGGCATGCACCGGCGCGTGCGCGGCTCGTACGCGATCGCCGCGCAGATCGCCGGCTACGGCATGCTGGCCGTGCGCGACCCGTTCGGCATCCGTCCGCTGTGCCTGGGCAGCGTCGAGACCCCCACCGGCAAGGAATGGATGGTGGCCTCGGAGTCGGTGGCGCTGGAAGGCATCGGCTACAAGTTCGAGCGCGACGTTGGGGCGGGCGAGGCCATCTTCATCGACCTCGACGGCAAGCTCTACAGCAAGCAATGCGCCGACAACCCGGTGCTGACGCCGTGCATCTTCGAATACGTCTACCTGGCGCGCCCGGATTCGTGCATCGACGGCGTGCCGGTCTACGACGCGCGCCTGCGCATGGGCGACTACCTGGCCGAGAAGATCCGCCAGGAAGTGTCGGCCGGCGATATCGACGTGGTCATGCCGATCCCCGACAGCAGCCGGCCGGCCGCGATGCAGGTGGCCAACCGCCTGGGCGTCAATTACCGCGAAGGCTTCTTCAAGAACCGCTACGTCGGCCGCACCTTCATCATGCCGGGCCAGGCGGTGCGCAAGAAGTCGGTGCGCCAGAAGCTCAACGCCATGGGCGTGGAGTTCAAGGGCAAGAACGTGCTGATCGTCGACGACTCGATCGTGCGCGGCACCACCTCGTTCGAGATCGTGCAGATGGCGCGCGACGCCGGCGCCAACAAGGTGATCTTCGCCTCGGCCGCGCCGCCGGTGAAGTTCCCCAACGTGTACGGCATCGACATGCCGACCCGCAGCGAACTGGTGGCGCATGGCCGCACGCACGAAGAGATCGCGAAGATCATCGGCGCCGACAAGCTGGTGTACCAGGACGTGGAGGCGATGAAGCAGGCGGTGCGCGACATCAACCCCGCGCTGAAGGACTTCGACGCCTCGTGCTTCGACGGCCGCTACATCACCGGCGATATCGACGAGGCCTACCTCGACCGCCTGGAAACCGCGCGCAGCCAGGCCGACCGCGACGGCACCGGTGGCGACACCGAGCGCTCGCAACTGCACCTGCAGCGCTCCGGCGGCAACGAGTAAGCCCCGCCACCGCGTTGGCGCGCGTTGACGAATGCGATGCCCGGCCGTAACATGGCCGGGCGTCGATTTGATAGTCAGCTTGCGGACGCGGGTACAGCCCGAAACAGCTAAAGAGATGGTGGCCAGCAACGTTCCCGCTGCGCAGCGCCTTGCCGGCGCGGCAATGTCCGGAAGCCGGCCGCCACAGCCTGAAGCCCAAGGCCATACGCATACGCACACGCAGGACAGCAAGCCCGTCGATCCGACCATCCGATCGCACGGGCTTTTTTCATGGCCGCGCGCCGTCCACCGGGCGCTGCGCAGCTTGTCGCAACCATCGCATTCGCGCGGGTACGACCGCGCCACCAGCATGAACCAACCGCTCAATCCCGAATCGCTCGGCATCGATACCCTCGGCGTGCGCGCCGGCACGCTGCGCAGCGAGTTCATGGAGCACTCCGAGGCCATGTACCTGACCTCGAGCTTCTGCTTCAACAGCGCCGCCGAGGCCGCCGAGCGCTTTGCCAACTCGGAAGAGGGCTACACCTATTCGCGCTTCACCAACCCGACCGTGTCGATGTTCCAGTCGCGCCTGGCCGCGCTGGAAGGGGCGCAGGCCTGCATGGCGACGGCCTCGGGCATGAGCGCGATCCTGTCGGTGGTGCTGTCGTCGATGCAGGCCGGCGACCACCTGGTCAGCTCGCGCGCGATCTTCGGCTCGACCATGACGCTGTTCAACAATATCTTCGCCAAGTTCGGCGTCGAGACCACCTTCGTCGATCCGACCGACCTGCAAGCGTGGCGCGCGGCGGTGCGGCCCAACACCAAGCTCTTTTTCCTGGAGACGCCGTCGAACCCGCTGACCGAAGTGGCTGACATCGCGGCAGTCGCGGATATCGCCCACGACGCCAAGGCGCTGCTGGTGGTCGATAACTGCTTCTGCTCGCCCGCGCTGCAGCAGCCGATGAAGTTCGGCGCCGACATCGTGGTGCATTCCGCGACCAAGCATATCGACGGCCAGGGCCGCGTGCTGGGCGGCGCGGTGCTGGGCACGCACGACTTCATCATGGGCAAGGTGTTCCCGTTCGTGCGCACCGCCGGGCCGACGCTGTCGGCGTTCAATGCCTGGGTGTTGCTCAAGGGCATGGAGACGCTGGCGATCCGCATGGAGCGCCATTCGTCGAGCGCGCTGGCGCTGGCGCAGTTCCTGGAATCGCATCCGGCGGTGGCGCGCGTGTTCCACCCGGCGCTGGCGTCGCACCCGCAGCACCAGATCGCGATGCGCCAGCAAAGCGGCGGCGGCGCGATCGTGTCGTTCGAACTCAAGGGCGCCACGCCCGAGCAGCAGCGCGCCAATGCCTGGCGCGTGATCGACAACACGCGGCTGTGCTCGATCACCGGAAACCTGGGCGACACCCGCACCACCATCACGCACCCGTACACCACCACGCATGCGCGCGTGAGCCCCGAGGCCAAGGCGGCCGCGGGCGTTGGCGAAGGGCTGATCCGCCTGGCGGTGGGGCTGGAGTCGGTCGAGGACCTGAAGGCCGACCTGCTGCGCGGCCTGGGCGACTGAGGCGCTACTCGGTCGCCGCGACCACCGGGGCCTGTTCTTGCAGGACTGGCCCTTGCGGTGGCTGCGCTTGCGGCGCGGGCTCGTCGCTGCCGGCCATCGCCTTGACGCCGGCGGCGGTGACGTCGTAGGTGGCGCCGACCGCGGTCGAGGCCACGCTGACCGCGGCCGAGCCCACCGTCGCCACCGTCGACACCGCGGCGCTGCCGACCGCCACGGTGGCGCCGACCACCATGCAAGCGGACAGCGACGCGACGGCGCAGGCGGCCGCCAGCATCGGGGCGATGCGCGGCAGGGTGGCGCGGGTTTCGCTATGGTTGCGCAGGTTGCGACGCAGGCGCAGAAATAAAGCCGGCATAAAACTCTTGGTATTGGTTGAGCCTGGCATGGGGTCGAGTCAGCGCAGCAGCCGGCGGCGCAGCAGCACCAGGCACACCACCAGCGCGATGACCGCATAGGCGGCCAGCACCGCCAGGTGCAGGCTGGCGCCGTCGAGCGGGCGGCCCAGCATCAGCGGCCGGATCAGCGCCACGGCGTGCGCCAGCGGCAGCGCCTTGGCGGCGGCCTGCACACCTTCGGGCAGCTGTTCCAGCGGGAAGAACACGCCCGACAGCAGCAGCATCGGCGTCATCACCAGGGTCTGGTAGAACATGAAGAAGTCGTAGCTCGGCGCCAGCGCGGTGACGATCATCGCCAGCGCGGCGAAGGCGATCCCGGCCAGCACGATCACCGGCAACGCCAGCAGCGCCCCCGGCATCTGCGCATAGCCGAGCGCGCCCGCCACCAGCATGATGGCCAGCCCCGACAGCACCGCCTTGCTGGCGGCCCAGGCGATCTCGCCCAGCACCACGTCGCCCAGCGTCAGCGGCGCATGCATGATCGCTTCCCAGGTGCGCTGCACATGCATGCGCGAGAACGCCGAATACATCGACTCGAAGCTGGCCGACATCATCACGCTGGACGCGGTGGTGCCGGCCGCCAGGAAGGCGATATACGACACCCCGTCGACCTGGCCCACCATCAGCCCGAGCCCGAGGCCGAGGCCGAACAGGTAGATCATCGGGTCGGCCAGGTTGCCGATCATCGACGGAATCGCCAGCTTCTTCCACACCATGTAGTTGCGGTACCAGACCATCATCCAGTTGCGCAGGTTGCGCGGCAGCAGCGGCTGCGGATAGGTCTGGCGCGACGCCATGGCGGCGGCGGGGGAGGCATCGGCGGCGTCCGCGCGGGGGTCCTGTTCGCTCATGTCGTCCCTTGTTTCAGTCCCGCATCTCGCGGCCGGTCAGCTTGAGGAACACGTCCTCGAGGTTGGCCGGGCGGTGCAGGTAGCGCACGCCGCTCCTGCCGTGCAGCGCCGCCAGCAGCGGGGCGGGCTCGCGCACGTAGCAGAACAGCGTCTCGCCGCTCATTTCGGTGCGCTGCGCCAGCGGTGTCAGGGTGCCGCGCAGCGTCTCCAGTTCATCGCCATAGACCTCGACCACGTCGCAGCCGATCTGGCTGTCGATCAGCTCGTGCGGCTTGCCTTCGGCGATCTTGCGGCCGCCGTCGATCACGCACAGGTAGTTGCACAGCCGCTCGGCTTCCTCCATGAAGTGCGTGGTCAGCAGGATGGTCTTGCCGCTGGCCATCAGCGACTTCAGCCGCTCCCAGATCAGGTGGCGCGCCTGCGGGTCGAGGCCGGTGGTGGGCTCGTCCATTACCAGCAGGTCCGGGTCGTTGATCAGCGCGCGCGCCACGGTCAGGCGCCGGCGCATGCCGCCGGAGAGGTCGCGCACCTGCGCGTCGGCGCGGTTTTCCAGCCGCGCGAATTCCAGCAGCTTCGGCACGCGCCGCTCGATCTCGGCCGACGACAGCCCGAAGTAGCGGCCGAAGATGCGCAGGTTCTCGATCACCGAGAAGTCGGGGTCGAGATTGTCGAACTGCGGCACCACGCCCACGCGCATGCGTGCCTGCGGCGCACGCTCGGGGATGGGCTCGCCGCACAGCGTCAGCGTGCCCGCCAGCGGCGTGGTCAGGCCCAGCAGCAGCCGCAGCGTGGTGGTCTTGCCGGCGCCGTTGGGGCCCAGCAGGCCGAAGCACTGGCCGCGGAAAACCTGCAGGTCGAGGTCGTCGACCACGACCGTGTCGCCGTATTGCTTGCGCACCTTGCGCAACTCGAGGATGGCAGTCAAGGCAGGGTCCGGTGTGGCGCCGCAACGGCGCAATATCCGCCATTATGCCGGTCATCCGCGCCGGCCTCGGTTGGCGCGGTGCAGCAGGCGCGGGAATAAAAAAACCGCCAGCGAACTGGCGGTTTTTTTGCCTGGCTAGCCAGGCAGCGAAGCGTACCGGAATCAGTACATCTTCTTCGGCAGCATCTGCATGCGCAGGCGCTTGCGCAGGCGTGCTTCGGCGGCCTTCTTCTTGCGCTTGCGCTCGGTCGTCGGCTTCTCGTAAGCGGTACGGCTCTTGAGTTCAACGATCAGGCCAGTCTGCAGAATGGCGCGACGGAAACGCCGCATTGCAACTTCAACGGGCTCACCGGGTTTCAAGACGATCTTAGTCAATTCAGTCCTTTAGGGGATTGCCGCCGGGGCGGCTGGTTCACACGGGGGGAAACTGCGGTCGCCGGAGCGACTGGTATTGCACGCCGGGCCAATGCCCTGGTGCGCCCCCGCGAACCTGAAAGATGTGGACGTTTCAGTCCGTGCAACCAGTGTCAGGGGTGATAGCGCCAGGTCCGAACATAACTGGAGCCTGACAGTACCGGTTTCCATGAATGCTATACGCCCGTAACTATGGCATGTATACGACGGCGCTGTCAAGAATGCAGTGCAACGCAGGCGCGGCGGCCGGGCCTGGAAGTTATCGCCAGGCCACTTCGGGCGTGCCGAGGCGTCGGCCCCCGACCGCGAGCCGTCTTTATACCGTTTTTACAGCCGTAGCGGGCCTTTCTACCCCGTTTTTATCCCCGCATCCCTAATCTGGGTGACGTCTGCCACTCACGATTCTGCTCGACATGGATGCGATGTTCCTGCTCGTTCTGATTGCCTTCGGCGCCGCCAGCGTCGCCCTGGTCGCGCTGTGCGCATGGCTGTGCGGCCCGGCGCGGCCGGTATCTGCCGCGGACCGGCCGCAGCCGGGCGCCACCACAGGTGGAGACCGCTGATGGACTGGACCGAACTGCTGGCCGGCGTGCTTGCCGTGGCCATCTTCCTCTATCTGCTGATTGCCCTGTGCCGCCCGGAGAAGTTCTGATGCCGACCGATTTCCCGGGCCTGCTGGCCCTGTACCTGACCCTTCTGCTGGCCCTGGCCCCATTGCTGGGCCGCTACCTGCGCCGCGCGGTCGAAGACGACCACTATCGCCTGACCTGCTGGGGCCGGCCGCTCGAGCGCGCGCTGTATCGGCTCGCCGGCGTGCATGACGGCGAGCGGGGCGGCGCGCAGATGGGCTGGCGGCGCTACGCGCTGGCCGTGCTCGCCTTCAACCTGCTCGGCGCGGTGGCGGTCTATGCGCTGCAGCGCCTGCAGGGCTGGCTGCCGCTGAACCCGCAGGGCTTCGGCGCGGTGTCGCCGGACTCGGCCTTCAACACCGCGGTGAGCTTCGTCGCCAATACCAACTGGCAGGGCTATGGTGGCGAATCGACCATGAGCTACCTGACGCAGATGCTGGCGCTGACGGTGCAGAACTTTGTCTCGGCGGCCACCGGCATCGCCGTGGTGTTCGCGCTGATCCGCGGCTTCGCGCGCCAGCGCGCCGGCAGCATCGGCAACTTCTGGGTCGACCTGACGCGCATCACGCTGTACGTGCTGGTGCCGCTGGCATCGGCCATTGCGCTGATACTGGCGAGCCAGGGCGTGATCCAGAACTTCAGCGGCTACCGCGACGCCGCGCTGCTGCGTCCGGTGGCCTACAGCCAGCCGGTCACGGACGCCGCCGGCAATCCGGTTGCCGATGCGCAAGGTCAGGCGCTGACCCGTGCGGCCACGGCGCACACGCAGACGCTGCCGATGGGGCCGGTGGCCTCGCAGGAGGCGATCAAGATGCTGGGCACCAATGGTGGTGGCTTCTTCAACGCCAACTCGGCGCATCCGTACGAGAACCCGACCGCGCTGTCCAACCTGATCGAGATGCTGGCGATCTTCCTGATCCCGGCCGCGCTGTGTTTCACCTTCGGCGAGATGGTGCGGGACCGGCGCCAGGGCGTGGCGGTGCTGGCGGCGATGACGCTGCTGTTCGTGGCCATGGCGTGCCTGGCCGCGCTCGCCGAGCAGCGCGCCGGCGCGCTGCTGTCCGCGCTGCCGCTGGACCACGCGGGTTCCGCGCTGCAGGCGGGCGGCAATATGGAAGGCAAGGAAACGCGCTTCGGCGTGGCCGCCTCCGCGCTGTTCGCGGCGATCACCACGGCGGCGTCGTGCGGCGCGGTCAATGCCATGCACGATTCCTTCACTGCGCTGGGCGGCATGGTGCCGATGCTGCTGATGCAGCTGGGCGAGGTGGTGTTCGGCGGGGTCGGCTCCGGCCTGTACGGCATGCTGGTCTATGCGGTGCTGGCGGTGTTCATCGCCGGCCTGATGATCGGCCGCACGCCGGAATACCTCGGCAAGAAGATCGAGGCCTTCGAGATGAAGATGACCGTGATCGTGATCCTGGTCACGCCGCTGCTGGTGCTGCTGGGCACGGCGGTGGCGGTGATGGCGGGCGCCGGGCGCGCGGGTGTGTTCAACCCGGGCACGCACGGCTTTTCCGAGATCCTCTACGCGCTGTCTTCGGCGGCCAACAACAACGGCAGCGCGTTCGCGGGCCTGTCGGCCAACACCCCGTTCTACAACACGCTGCTGGCCGCGGCGATGTGGTTCGGCCGCTTCTGGATCGTGATCCCGGTGCTGGCGCTGGCGGGCTCGCTGGCGGCCAAGCCGAAGCTGCCGGCCACCGGCGGCACCATGCCCACGCACGGCGCGCTGTTCGTAGTGCTGCTGGCCGGCGCCGTGCTGATGGTGGGCGCGCTGACCTATGTCCCGGCGCTGGCGCTGGGCCCGGTCGCCGAGCACCTGCAGGGCGTGCTGGCGGGCGCCGCGCGCTGATCGCCAGTCCTGACGAATCGCCACTAGCGAACCTGTATCCATGATGCAACCCGATACCCTGACCACGCGGCCCCAGGCCGCCCTGGAGCGAGCCGAGGACGGCGCCGCCCACAATCCGGCTCACGATGCCGCGCACGACCCGGCGCGCGCGCCGCGCCGCCTGCTGTCGCCCGAGCTGGTGCGCCCGGCGCTGCTCGCGGCGCTGCGCAAGCTGTCCCCGCGCGAGCAGCTGCGCAACCCGGTGATGTTCGTGGTCTATGCCGGCGCCGTCCTGACCACGCTGCTGGCGCTGCGCGCGATGGTCGCGCCGCAGCCGCATGCCACGGAAAGCGCTGGCTTTATCGTCGCGGTCACGACCTGGCTGTGGGTCACGGTGCTGTTTGCCAACTTTGCCGAGGCCCTGGCCGAAGGGCGCAGCCGCCAGCAGGCCGCGTCGCTGCGCGGGCTCAAGCGCACCGCAAGCGCGCGCGTGCTGACCGAGGGCCGCCGCGACGGTGCCATGCAGGTGCGCCCGGCCACCACGCTGCGCCGCGGCGACGTGGTGCTGGCCGAAGCCGGCGACATGATCCCTGGCGACGGCGAGGTCATCGAAGGCGTGGCCTCGGTCGACGAAAGCGCCATCACGGGCGAGTCGGCACCGGTGATCCGCGAATCCGGCGGCGATTTCTCGTCGGTCACCGGCGGCACCCGCGTGCTGTCCGACTGGATCGTGGTGCGCATCACCACCAATCCCGGCGAGAGCTTTATCGACCGGATGATCTCGATGGTGGAAGGCGCGCGGCGCCAGAAGACGCCCAACGAGCTGGCGCTGACCATCTTGCTGGTCGGGCTGTCGATGGTGCTGCTGCTGGCCACGGCCACGCTGCTGCCGTTCTCCGCCTACAGCGTGCTGGTGACGGGCGCGGGGCTGCCGGTCACGGTGACGGTACTGGTGGCGCTGCTTGTGTGCCTGATCCCGACCACCATCGGCGGGCTGCTGTCGGCGATCGGCGTGGCCGGCATGAGCCGCATGATGGCGGCCAATGTGATCGCGACCTCGGGCCGCGCGGTGGAAGCGGCCGGCGACGTCGACGTGCTGCTGCTCGACAAGACCGGCACGATCACGCTGGGCAACCGCCAGGCCGCGCGGATGCTGCCGGCACCGGGCGTGAGCGAACGCCAGCTGGCGGCCGCGGCGTGGCTGTCGTCGCTCGCCGATGAAACCCCGGAGGGCCGCAGCATCGTGGCGCTGGCGCGCCAGCAGGCCGGCGCCGACGCCCCGGGCATGGGCTCGGCGCGGCCGGTGTTCGTGCCGTTCAGCGCGCAGACGCGCATGAGCGGCGTCGACCTCGACGACGGCGCGTCGCGGCGCAGCGTGCGCAAGGGCGCGGCCGATGCCGTGCGCCGCTACGTGGCCGAGCATGCGGGCAAGTTTCCCGATGCGGTCACGCACGCGGTCGAGGACGTGGCGCGGGCCGGCAGCACGCCGCTGGTGGTGGCCGAGCTGGCCGGGGCCGAGGTGCGCGTGCTGGGCGTGGTGGAGCTGAAGGACACGGTCAAGCGCGGCATCCGCGAGCGCTTCGGCGAACTGCGCCGCATGGGCATCCGCACCGTGATGATCACCGGCGACAACCGGCTGACCGCCGCCGCGATCGCCGCCGAGGCGGGTGTCGACGACTTCCTTGCCGAGGCCACGCCCGAAGCCAAGCTGGCGCTGATCCGCCAGTATCAGGCCGAAGGCCGGCTGGTGGCGATGACCGGCGACGGCACCAACGACGCCCCGGCGCTGGCGCAGGCCGACGTCGCGGTCGCCATGAACAGCGGCACCCAGGCCGCGCGCGAGGCCGGCAACATGGTCGACCTCGACAGCAACCCGACCAAGCTGATCGAGATCGTCGGCATCGGCAAGCAGATGCTGATGACCCGCGGCGCGCTCACCACCTTCAGCGTGGCCAACGACCTGGCCAAGTATTTCGCGATCATTCCCGCGGCCTTTGCCACCACCTATCCGCAGCTCGGCCTGCTCAACGTGATGGGGCTCGCCACGCCGGCATCGGCGATCCTGTCGGCGGTGATCTTCAACGCGCTGATCATCGTGGTGCTGATCCCGCTGGCGCTGCGTGGCGTGCGCTACCGCGCGCTCGGCGCCGCCGCGTTGCTGCGCCGCAACCTGCTGGTGTACGGGCTGGGCGGCATCGCGCTGCCGTTTGCCGGCATCAAGCTGATCGACCTGGGCCTGGCCGCCATGGGCTGGGCCTGATCCGACCCGACCCGACCCGACCTCAAACAATGTTCGGAGCAACCATGTCCAATCCAATCACTGCCGACACCGCGCACGCCGCGCACACCGAAGAGCAGGGCGGCCTGATGCGCCCGGCGCTGGTCATCCTGCTGGCGCTGTCGCTGCTGACCGGCCTGCTGTACCCCGCGGCGATCACCATGATTGCCGGCGCGGCCTTTCCGCACGAGGCGGCCGGCTCGCTGATCGTGCGCGACGGCAAGGTGCTGGGATCCGAGTTGATCGGCCAGCCGTTCTCCGCGCCCGGGGACTTCTGGGGCCGGCTCTCGGCGACCGCGCCGATGCCTTATAACGGCGGGGCTTCCGGCGGCTCCAACCTGGGGCCGTCGAACCCGGCGCTGGCCGATGCGGCACGCGCGCGCATCGAGGCGTTGCGCGCGGCCGATCCCGGCAACACCGCGCCGGTGCCGGTGGACCTGGTCACCGCCTCCGGCAGCGGCCTGGACCCGCATATCAGCGTGGCCGCGGCCGAGTACCAGGCGGCGCGCGTGGCGCGGGCGCGGGGTTTGCCGCTTGCGCAGGTGCGCGCGCTGATCGCCGCGCATACCGACAGGCCGCTGCTGCCGGTGCTGGGCGAGGCCGGCGTCAACGTGCTGCAGCTGAACCTGGCACTGGATGCGCTGCCGGCGCGCTGACGCGGCGAACCTCGCGGCGAACTTCGCGGCGAACTTCGCGGCGAACCTCGCGCCGGCCTGCATGGCACAATCTGGCTGCGCTCGCGCTGCCGCAACGTGAGCGCGCCCACCATGCCCGCGCGCCCAGCCGACGACCTCCGCCCCGATCCCGACCACCTGCTGCAACGCCTGCAGGCCGACGGCGAACGCGCCGCGCGCGGACGCCTGCGCATCTACTTCGGCGCCTCGGCGGGGGTCGGCAAGACCTTTGCGATGCTGGCGGCGGCACGCGCGCTGCGTGAACAGGGCGGCGATGTGGTGGTGGGCGTGGTCGAAAGCCATGGCCGCGCCGAGACCGAGGCGCTGGCCGAAGGCCTCGAGCAACTGCCGCGGCGCGTGCTCGAGCACCGCGGCCGTGCGCTGCAGGAATTCGACCTCGACGCCGCGCTGGCACGCCGGCCGGCGCTGGTGCTGGTGGACGAACTGGCCCACAGCAACGCGCCCGGCAGCCGCCATCCCAAGCGCTGGCAGGACATTGCCGAGCTGCGCTCGGCCGGCATCGACGTCTGGACCACCGTCAACGTCCAGCACCTCGACAGCCTGAACCAGGCGGTGGCCGGCATCACCGGCATCCGCGTGCGCGAGACCGTGCCCGACGCGGTCTTCGACGAGGCCGACGAAGTGGTGCTGGTCGACCTGCCCGCCGACGAGCTGCTGCGCCGGCTGCGCGAAGGCCGTGTGTACGTCCCCGAACAGGCCCGCCACGCGGTGCAGCACTTCTTCCGCAAGGGCAACCTGATCGCGCTGCGCGAGCTGGCGCTGCGCCGCACCGCCGACCGCGTCGACGACGATGTGCGCGCCTACCGCCAGCAGGCGTCGATCGAGCCGGTGTGGCGCACGCGCGAAGCCGTGCTGGCCTGCATCGGCCTCGGCAGCGATGCCGCGCAGGTGGTGCGCAGCGCGCGCCGGCTGGCCGCGCAGCTCGATTGCGACTGCCATGTGGTGACAGTGTCGGTGCCGCGGCTGGCGCCGGTGCCTGACCCGCTGCGCGCGCAGCTCGACGAGGCCACGCGGCTGGCCGAGTCGCTGGGCGCGCGCACCGAGACCCTGGCCGGCAGCGACATGGTGGCGGCGGTGGCCGGCTATGTGCGCCGGCACAACCTGACCAAGGTCCTGATCGGCCGCACCCCGGCGCGCTGGCGTGACCGTGGCGGTGCGCTGCCGGGGCGCCTGCATGCGTGGCTGGCGCAGCTGCTGGCGCCGTGGCTGGGTGCGCGCGCCTGGCTGTTCGGGCGCAGCAGCTTTGCCGACGCGCTGGCGGCCGCGTGTCCGGAGGTCGACGTGATCCGCGTCGCCGCCGACGGGGTCCGGCATGACGCGCCCGATGCCGTCCGCAATGTGCATGGCATCCAACCACAAGTTGAAGAGGCCGGTCCGGCGCAGTGGCCCGGCCTGCTGTGGGCGGTGGCCTGGTGTGCCGGCGCCACCGCGCTGTCGGCGCTGGCGCGGCCATGGTTCGACCTGGTCAATATCGCCATGCTGTTCCTGCTGGCGGTGGCGGGCGTGGCGCTGCGCCACGGACGCACCGCCGGCGCCTTCGCCGCGCTGGTGGCGGTGGGCGCGTTCGACTTCTTCTTCGTGCCGCCGCAGCTGTCGTTCGCGGTCAGCGACGTGCAATACCTGGTGACCTTCCTGGTGATGCTGGCGGTGGGGCTGGTGATCGGGCAGCTCACCGCCGGGCTGCGCGAGCAGGCGCGCGTGTCGGTCCAGCGCGAGACCGATGCGCGCACGCTGTACGAATTGGCGCGCGAACTGTCGGCGGCGCTGACCGATGCGCAGATCGTCGCCATCGGCAGCCGCTTCCTGCGCGCGGCGTTCGACGCTCGTGCGGCATTCTTCCTGGCCGGCCCGCAAGGGCGGCTGCTGCCTGCCGCTACCGATGCACAGAGCAATGCGCAAGCCGGCGTCGCCGCGCAGAGCGACGCCATCGACCATGTGCTGGCGCAATGGGTGTTCGACCACGGCCAGCCGGCCGGCACCGGCACCGACACGCTGCCGGCGGGCACGGTGCTGTACCTGCCGCTGAAAGCGCCGATGCAGGTGCGCGGCGTGCTAGCAGTCGAGCCGCGCGCCTGGCGTGCCTTCGCGCAGCCGGCGCTGCGGCGCCAGGCCGATGTCTTCGCCACGCTGATCGCGATCGCGCTGGAGCGGCTGCATTACGTCGAGGTCGCGCAGCAGGCCCTGCTGACGATGGAGTCCGAACGTTTGCGCAGCTCGCTGCTGGCGGCGGTGTCGCATGACCTGCGCACGCCGCTGACCAGCCTGATCGGCATGGCCGAGACTCTGCAGCGCGGCACGCCGCCGCTGGCGCCGGGCGTGGCCGAAACGGTCGGTGCCATGCGCGACCAGGCGCGGCGCATGCATGCGATGGTGGCCAACCTGCTCGACATGGCGCGGCTGCAGGGCCCCGACGTGGCGCTGCGCAAGACCTGGCAGTCGTTCGAGGAACTGGCCGGCGCGGCGCTGGCGTCGCTGCGCGACGCGCTCGCGCGGCACCGCGTGGTGGTGGCCGACCTGTCGGCGCTGCCGCTGGTGGAATGCGATGGCGTGCTGATCGAGCGCGTGCTGTGCAACCTGCTCGAGAACGCCGCCAAGTACACCGCGCCGGGCACCGAGATCCGGCTGCGCGGCGAGGTCACCGAAGCGTCGGTGCATCTGATCGTCGAGGACGACGGCCCCGGCGTGCCGGCCGCGATGGCGCGCCAGGTGTTCGAGAAATTCACGCGCGGCGAGCGCGAATCCGCCACCAGCGGCGTCGGCCTGGGCCTGGCCGTGTGCGAGGCGATCGTGCAGGCGCACGGCGGCAGCATCCGGGTCGAGCCGGTGCATCCGGCGCAGGCCGCGAAGGTCGATGGGGCCGGGGCGCGCTTCGTGGTCACGCTGCCGCGCGGCACCCCGCCCGTGCTGGAGCCCGAAGCGGCCGGCGTGCCGGCCTGAAGCCGCCCAACTTGCAAGGAAGCAACGCGTCATGCCATTCGAGTTTTCGCCCACGGTGCTGCTGGTGGAAGACGAGCCCCATATCCGCCGCTTCGTGCGCGCGGCGCTGCAGGACGAGGGCTGCATCGTGCACGAGGCCGATACGCTGCAGCGCGGCCTGATCGAGGCCGGCACGCGCCAGCCCGACCTGGTGATCCTGGACCTGGGCCTGCCCGACGGCGACGGCGTGTCGATGATCGGCGAGTTGCGCACCTGGACCGAAGTGCCGGTGCTGGTGCTGTCGGCGCGCACCGACGAGACCGAGAAGATCCGCGCGCTCGACGCCGGCGCCGACGACTACCTGACCAAGCCCTTCGGCGTGGGCGAACTGGTGGCGCGGCTGCGTGTGCTGTTACGCCGGCATGCGCGCGCCGGCGCGCAGGGGCGGGCGCAGGTGGCGTTCGGCGATGTCGCCGTCGACCTCGCCAACCGGCAGGTCACGCGCGGCGGCGAGGCGGTGCACCTGACCCCGATCGAATACCGCCTGCTTGCCGTGCTGCTGGCGCACCGCGGCAAGGTCATGACGCACCGCGAGCTGCTGCGCGAAGTGTGGGGACCGTCCCATGCCGACAGCAGCCACTATCTGCGCGTCTACATGGGGCACCTGCGGCACAAGCTGGAGGCCGACCCAGCCCAGCCGGCGTGGCTGCTGACCGAGGTCGGCGTGGGTTACCGCTTCGCCGGCTGAGCCCGGGGAAGCCCACTTCACACCATCCGTTTCCGACCGATCACGCGCTGCGTGAGGGCGGCGCTCGTCCATGCCATCCGCTCCCGGTAAACCCGCAAACGCCCCAAAAAACGTTTGACGGTTAAATTCATGTGTATAAACTGTTATTCATAAACATGAATTCATGCAGGAGACCCGCATGCCCGACCAACCTGTGTATTTCATCTCGACCGCGGAGGTCGAGGGCTACCACCCCGCCAACCATGTCGGCACGCTCAACCGCCGGCTGATCGCGCCGGAAACGGTCGGTTCGCGCCACCTGGAAGTGATCCACGGCACCATCGAGAAGGGCAAGGGCGCGCTGCCGCACGCGCATCCCGGCATCGAGCAGGTCTGCTACGTGCTCGAAGGACGCGCCGTTGCCGAGGTCGGCGGCCAGCGCCGCGAGCTGGGTCCGGGCGACTGCTGTTTCTTCCCGCCGGACCAGATGCATGTCTTCACGGTGGTCAGCGACGAGCCGGCGAAGATTCTGGTGATCTATTCCCCGCCCTACGAGGAATCCCCTGACCGCGTGATACGGCCTGCCTGACCGGCGGCGCTCACGGGCAGGGCACATAACGACAGGAGACAACCACCGTGAAGTCCTTCAAGAACGCGTTTGCCGGCCTGTTGCTGGGTTGCAGCGCGGCGCTGGCCGCCAACCCGGCGCTGGCCGCCGATGAATTCCCCGCCAAGCCGCTGCGCCTGGTGGTGCCGTTTGCCGCCGGCAGCGGCACCGATGCCGTGGCGCGCCTGACCGCCAAATACCTGGGCGAGTCGCTGCAGCAGCCGGTGGTGGTGGACAACAAGCCCGGCGCCAACGGCACCATCGCCGCCGAGTTCGTGGCCAAGGCGCCCGCCGACGGCTATACGCTGTTCATGACCACCAACACCACGCATTCGGCCAACCCGTCGCTGATGAAGCAGCTGCGCTATGACCCGGTCAAGGATTTCACGCCGATCTCGCGCATGGGCAATCTGCCGTTCATGCTGGTGGTCAACCCGGCGCTGCCGGTCAAGACGCTGCGCGAGTTCGTCGACTACGCCAAGGCGCATCCGGGCCTGACCTATGCCAGCGGCAACAGCACCGGCATCGTCTCGGGCGCGACGCTGTCGAAGATGGCGGGGCTGAAGATGCTGCACGTGCCGTACAAGAGCACGCCGCCGGCGATGACCGACGTGATGGGCGGCCAGGTGCAGGCCATGTTCGTCGACTTTGCCGCCGGCATCGCCAACGTGCGCGCCGGCAAGCTGCGCGCGCTGGCGGTCACCACCGCGCAGCGCAGTGCGCTGCTGCCCGACCTGCCGCCGCTGGCGAGCGTGCCGGAACTGAAGGGTTTCGACGTGACCTCGTGGAACGGCGTGTTCGGCCCGGCCGGAGTGCCGGCCCCGGTAGTCGAGCGCCTGAACCGCGAGCTGGTCGCGATCGCCACCAGCAAGCAGCATGCGGCACAGTTCCACGCGCTCGGCTTCGAGCCCTTCGGCAGCACGCCGGCCGAGCTCAACCAGTTCGTCGTGGCCGAGTTGCAGAAGTGGGCGCGGCTGGTGAAGGACGCAGGCATCCAGCCGGAATAAGACACCGTCGAACAGACAACGACAGCAAGCAGGTAACGCGATGAATTTCGATCTCTCCGAAGAACAGGCCTCCATCGTCGAGGCGGTGCAGCAGGTCTGCGCGCAATTCGACATGGAATACTGGGACCGCCTCGACAAGTCCGGCACCTATCCGCATGAGTTTTACAAGACGCTGTGCGAAGGCGGCTGGCTCGGCGTGGCCATGCCCGAGGCCTTCGGCGGCGCGGGGCTGGGCATCCTGGAAGCGGCGCTGGTGATGCAGACCATCTCGCAGTCGGGCGCGGGCATGACCGGCGCGTCGGCGGTGCACATGAACGTGTTCGGCCTGAACCCGGTGGTGGTGTTCGGCACCGACGCGCAGAAGGGCCGCTTCCTGCCGCCGCTGATCGCCGGCCAGGAGAAGGCCTGCTTCGGCGTGACCGAGCCCGACGCCGGGCTGGACACCACCAAGCTCAAGACCTTTGCGCGCAAGGTGCCGGGCGGCTACTCGGTGAGCGGCCGCAAGATCTGGATCTCGACCGCGCAGGTGGCCGACCGCATGCTGCTGCTGGCGCGCACCACGCCGCTGGAGTCGGTGAAGAAGTCGACCGAAGGGCTGTCGCTGTTCTACACCAGGGTCGACCGCAGCAAGATCGAGATCCGCGAGATCGACAAGATGGGCCGCGCCGCCGTCGACACCAACATGCTGTTTATCGACGACCTGTTCATTCCCGACGAAGACCGCATCGGCGAAGAGGGCAAGGGCTTCGAGTACATCCTGCACGGGCTCAATCCGGAGCGCATCCTGATCGCGGCCGAGGCCATCGGGCTGGGACGCGCGGCGCTGGCCATCGCTACCCAATACGCCAAGGAGCGCGTGGTGTTCGGCCGCCCCATCGGCATGAACCAGGGCGTGCAGCATCCGCTGGCGCAGGCGTGGATGCAGCTGGAGTCGGCCAACCTGATGATGCTCAAGGCCGCGGCGCGCTACGACGCGGGCCAGTCGTGCGGGGCCGAGGCCAATGCCGCCAAGTACCTCGCCGCCGAGGCCGGCCACAATGCCTGCCAGACCGCGATCCTGACGCTGGGCGGCATGGGCTACTCGCGCGAGTACCGGGTCGAGCGGCTGCTGCGCGAGTCCTATATCCCGCGCATCGCGCCGGTCAGCCCGCAGCTGATCCTGTGCTTTATCGCCGAGCGCGTGCTGGGCTTGCCCAAGTCGTACTGAGCGGGAGCGGCGATGCAAGACAAGCCAGTGCAGGGCAGTGCGCCGACCGGGCCGCTGGCCGGAATCCGCGTGATCGACATGACCTCGGTGGCGATGGGGCCGTATGCCACCCAGATCCTCGGCGACATGGGCGCCGAGGTGATCAAGGTCGAGCCGCCGGCGGGCGATGTGTTCCGCCATGCCGAGCCGGCGCGGCACGCCGCCATGGGCGCCAGCTTCCTGAACCTGAACCGCAACAAGCAGTTCGTGGTGCTGGACGTGAAGCAGCCCGACGACCTGGCGGCGCTGAAGGCGCTGATCGCCGGCGCCGACGTCTTTGTCTCGAACGTGCGGCCGCAGTCGCTGCGCAAGCTCGGGCTGGACTATGCCTCGCTGTGCGCGGACCATCCGCGGCTGATCTACTGCGGTGCCTATGGTTATTCGGAGTCAGGGCCGTACGCCGGCGCGCCCGCGTTCGACGACATCATCCAGGCGCGCAGCGGCATGGCGCAGTTCCAGGGCGCCAACTCGAACGAAGGGCCGCAGTACGTCAACACCATCCTCGCCGACAAGGTCGCCGGGCTGACCGTGGCCTATGCGATCCCGATGGCGCTGTACGAGCGCGAGCGCTCCGGCCGCGGCCAGGCCATCGAGGTGCCGATGTTCGAAACGCTGGTGTCGTTCCTGGCCACGGAACAGCTGGCCGGGCAGACCTTCGTGCCGCCGCTCGGGCCGGCCGGCTATCCGCGCGTGATGTCGCTGCACCGCAAGCCGTACCGCACCCGCGACGGGCATATCGCGCTGCTGCCGTACACCAGCGCGCAATGGCAGCGCTTCTTCGATGTCTCCGGCCATGCGCCGCTGGCCAGCGATCCGCGCTACGCCACGCCGGCCGCGCGCAGCGCCAATATCGACGCGCTCTATGCCACGCTGGCCGAGATCGTCGCGCAGCGCACCACCGCCGCATGGCTGGCGCTGCTGCGCGATGCCGACATCCCGCACAGCGAGGTGCCGCATTTCGACAGCCTCGCCGACGACCCGCACCTGCGCGCCACCGGCATGATGTTCGAATACGACCATCCGAGCGAAGGGCGCCTGCGCGGCGTGGGCATTCCCACGCGCTTCTCTCGCACGCCCGGCAATATCCGCAGCTGGCCGCAGGCCTTGCCGCCAGCCGCCGGTCAGGAGGACTGACCCGCGCTGCCGCCGCGTACAATCCCGGCCAACGGATACTGAAGTCGAGGAAGCCAACGATGGCAGCAAACGAAGCGGCGGAGAAGTCCGGTTACGGCAGCGTCAAGACGGCGCTGCGCGTGATCGAGATCATGGAAATCTATGCGCGCGAAGGGCGCTCGCTGACACTGACCGAACTGGCCAAGCTGCTGGGCGCGCCGATGTCGAGCTGCCTGGGGCTGATCCGCACGCTGGCGTCGCTGGGCTATCTGTACGAGACCGGGCGCCGCCAGGGCTACTATCCGACCCGCCGGCTGCTCGATATCGCGCAACGCATCGCCCGCAACGATCCGCTGCTGGAGCGCGTGCAGCCGGTGCTGGAATCGCTGCGCGACACCACCGGCGAGACCGTGGTGTTCGGCAAGCTGCAGGACGACGGGCGCGTGCTGTATCTGGAGGTGCGTGAATCCCCCAACCCGGTGCGCTATATCGCCGCGCCGGGCGAACTGCGCGACGCGCATGTGAATTCCATCGGCCGCGCCATCCTCGGCACCATGACCAGGGAAAGCCGCGCGGAATTGCTGGCGGGCGCTTCCTTTGCGTCGCGCACCGGCCGCACGGTGGACTCGCTGCGGGTATTCGAGGCGGCGATGCAGCAATGGCAGGCGCAGGGGTGGTATCCGAATTTCGGCGAGTCGTTCCCCGACCTGGGGGCCATCGCGATGCCGGTATCGCTCGGCGGCGTTGTCTACGGGATGTCGGTGGCTGGGCCGCTGCACCGGGTCGAGGCCAATGCAGAGGCGATCGTCGTGGCGCTGAAGGCCGCCGGCGCTACGCTGCAGGAGTAAAACAAGGGGCGGGGCGCTGCGGCAGCCCCGAACCAAAGCCACTTGCGACCCACAAACGAAAAAGCCCGGTGCGTTTGCACCGGGCTTCCGTATCGGTTGGCTCCCCGACCTGGGCTCGAACCAGGGACCTGCGGATTAACAGTCCGTCGCTCTACCGACTGAGCTATCGGGGAACAGCTGAGAGAGAGATTATAGCCAGTTTCTCTTTTCTTCGTCAACACCCTTTCGACATTAACTTCCTGTCAGGGGAGGGGCGCGGCGAAGGCTGGCTTGCTGGCGCGTGGTGCAGGGTGGCTGGTTGCCGGCCCGGGACCGTGGCGCTGAACAGCGAGGCCGCATTATAGCGACGGTTCCGGCTTTGTGCCAGAAAAAAACCGCCTTGCGGCGGCTTTTTTCCGTGGGGCCATGGCCGGTCAGTCGAACACCGGCGATTCCACGCCCAGCACCTTGTGCAGCTTCGGCGAGGTGGTGGTGTACTGCATGTGGATCTTCTTTTCCGGGAAGATATACGGCGCAGCACCGAAAGCAGCCAGCGCGGCCTCGTGGAAGCCCGACAGGATCAGCTTCTTCTTGCCGGGGTAGGTGTTGATATCGCCGACCGCGAAGATGCCGGGGATATTGGTCTGGAATTTCTCCGTGTCCACCTTGATCTGCTTGCGCTCAAGGTCCAGGCCCCATTCGGCGATCGGGCCCAGCTTGGGCGACAGCCCGAAGAACACCAGCAGGTCGTCCAGCGGCAGGCGGCGGGTCACGCCGTCGGCGCCGCTCACCTTGATCTCGGTGAGCACGCCGTCCTTCTCTTCGTAGCCGCTGATCTGTCCGACCACGAACTGCATTTCCAACTGCTCGCACAGTTCCTTCATCTTGGCGACCGACGCGGGCGCGGCGCGGAAGCCGTCGCGGCGGTGGATCATCACCACCGACTCGGCCTTGCCGACCAGGTCCAGGGTCCAGTCCAGCGCCGAGTCGCCGCCGCCGACGATCACCAGGTTGCGGCCGTGGAAGCGGCTCGGGTCCTTGACGCGGTAGAACAGTTGCTTGCCGTCGAACTTGTCGATGCCGTCGACCTTCAGCGTGCGCGGCTGGAACGAGCCCACGCCGGCGGCGATGAAAATGGTCTTGGTGATGAAGCGCGTGCCGAGCGAGGTCTCGACGAAGAAGCGGCCGTCTTCACGGCGCTCGACCACGGAGACTTCCTGGCCCAGGTGGAAGGTGGGCTCGAACGGCTCGATCTGCTTGAGCAGGTTGTCGGTCAGTTCCTGGCCGGTGCAGCTGGGCACGGCCGGAATATCGTAGATGGGCTTGTCCGGATACAGCTCGACGCACTGGCCGCCAACGACCTTCAGGGAATCGATGACGTGGGCCTTGATTTCGAGCAGGCCCAGTTCGAACACCTGGAACAGGCCTACCGGGCCGGCACCGACGATCAGCGCGTCGATTTCCAGCGGCTGGCCGCCCGCGGGGCTGCCGCCCTCGACCTGCCTGGTCGTGTCGGCAACGGGATTTGGAATGCTCAAGTCCATATTCGTCCTGATACGTTGGTTGGGCACGCGGGTGCCCGGCATTGCGGAAAGCGCGTGGGGACGGCTTTCTATGCTGCCCTGTGCGCTCAGCGCTCCAGGTACTGCAGCTTGTCGGTGGCGTCCTTCCATTCCTCGGCCTCGGCCAGCGGGGCCTTGGTCTTGGTGATGGAAGGCCAGGCGCGCGCGAGTTCGGCATTCAGCTCGATGAACTGCTGCTGGTCGCCCGGCACGTCTTCCTCGGCGTAAATGGCGTTCACCGGGCATTCGGCCACGCACACGGCGCAGTCGATGCACTCATCCGGGTCGATGGCCAGGAAGTTCGGGCCTTCGCGGAAACAATCGACCGGACACACGTCAACGCAGTCTGTGTAGCGGCAACGGATGCAGGATTCGGTGACAACGTGAGTCATTTCGGTTCCAGGAAAACGGGTCGGCTTTTAATGGGAAACTGTGGGGCCGCTTCTTGCCGGCGAGACGCGCCGCATCCATCACATGGGAGTGCCCGCGTGCCGCAGGGCAGCATGGGCGGGGCGAGCGCCGGCCGAGGCCTTTCGGAAACCGGTATTGTAGCCGAGCCTTCTGGCAAGGATAGCGAGTCTATATAGCCGGATCAGATAGTTTTCTTATTTCTTTATGTACTTTTGATTTAACGCAGGGCGGCCGGCTGGCAGCTTTGTCTGTTCGCCGGCATGCCGCGCGGCAGCACCACGCCAGCCGGCAGCGGGCAGACTTCAGGTAGCATGGCGTTCTGACCCCGGCATCGCCGTCTGGCCCGTTATGATCATCCAGTCCCTGCTCGACACCGACCTGTACAAATTCACGATGATGCAGGTGGTGCTGCATCAGTTCCCGCAGGCGCAAGTGGAATACCGCTTCAAGTGCCGCAACGCGGGTATCGACCTGACCCCGTATATCGACGAGATCCGCGCCGAGGTGGCGCACCTGTGCCAGCTGCGCTTCACTGACGACGAACTGGCCTACCTGCGCGGCCTGCGCTTTATCAAGAGCGACTTCGTCGATTTTCTCGGACTGTTCCACCTCAACGAGAAATATGTCTCGGTGCGCCCGTCGCCGCAGGGTAACGGCGAGATCGAGATTGCCATCACCGGCCCGTGGCTGCACACCATCCTGTTCGAGGTGCCGGTGCTGGCCATCGTCAACGAAGTCTATTTCCGCCGCAGCCAGCCCGAGCCCGACCTGGCCGAAGGCCGCCGCCGGCTGGAAACCAAGCTGGCGTTGCTGAAGACGCCCGAGCTGGCCGATTGCGTGATCGCCGACTACGGCACGCGCCGGCGTTTCTCGCGCGACTGGCAGGAAGAGGTGCTGCTGACCATGCGGCGCCTGCTGGGCCCGCAGCTGGCCGGCACCAGCAATGTCCACTTCGCGCGACTGCACAATATGGTGCCGCTGGGCACGATGGCGCACGAATACCTGCAGGCCTGCCAGGCGCTGGGGCCGCGGCTGCGCGACTCGCAGGTGTTTGCGCTGGAACGCTGGGCGCGCGAATACCGCGGCGACCTGGGTATCGCGCTGTCGGATACCTATGGCTTCGACGCCTTCCTGCGCGACTTCGACCTGTATTTCTGCAAGCTCTTCGATGGCGTGCGCCATGATTCCGGCGATCCGCTGCAGTGGGGCGAGCGCATGGTGGCCCACTACGCCGCCAACCGCGTCGACCCGCGCACCAAGACGCTGATCTTCAGCGACAGCCTCGACATCCCGCGCGTGATCGAGCTGTACCAGCGCTTCCACGGCCGCTGCCGGCTGGCGTTCGGCGTCGGCACCAACCTGACCAACGACCTGGGCTACACGCCGCTGCAGATCGTGCTGAAGATGGTGCGCTGTAACGGGCAGCCGGTGGCCAAGCTGTCGGACACGCCGGAAAAGACCATGTGCGACGATCCCGGCTACCTGGCCTACCTGCGCCAGGTGTATTCGGTGCAGCCTGCCGCGTAGCCGGCCGCAACACAGCTGCGCCGCTGTATCGACCCTATAATCGCCGCATCGCGCCCTTGCGCATTGCCACTCCAGCCAGGCCCCATGGACACCAACGACGCCCGCGACCGCATCTTTGCCCGTATCCGAGCCGCCCAGGGCAGGCCGGCCCGGCCGAGCGCGGGGGAGCGCGGCGCCGTCGCCGATTACCTGGCCCGCCACCCGCAGGGTCCGCGTCCGGCCGCCGCGGCCGACCTGGCCGAAGACTTCCTGGCGCAGGCGCAGCGCATGGCCTCGACCGTCGACCGCGTCGCGACCCTGGCCGAGGTGCCCGCCGCCACGGTGCGCTATCTCGACAGCCTGGGCCTGGTGCGCCGCGCGGTCGCGTGGGATGAATTCGGCCGGTTGCCCTGGCAGGACGCAGGGCTGGCAGTGGAGTGCCGCCCGCCGGTGCGCGACGCCGCGGCCGACCGCGAGCATGGCGACCTGGTCGGCATCACCGGCTGCTTCTGCGCGATTGCCGAGACCGGCTCGCTGATGCTGCTGTCCGGCCCGGCTACCTTCGCCTCGGCCGCGCTGCTGCCCGAGACCCATGTCGCGGTGGTGCCGCGCTCGCGCATCGTTGCCGGCCTGGAAGATGCGTTTGCCCTGGTGCGCAGCGAGCGCGGCGAGCTGCCGCGCGCCACCAACATCATCAGCGGACCCTCGCGCACCGGCGATATCGAGCAAACCATCGTGCTGGGCGCCCACGGCCCGTACCGCGTGCATGTGATCCTGGTCGACGCAGCCTGAGCTGCGTGGCGCGACGCCGGCGCGCCGCAATCCGAAAATGCACTGCGCAAGGGGAAGCGCGGGCAGGGCCTTGCATTACACTTGCAGGCTTGCCCGCGATGCGTTGGCATCGCGCCGCGCGCGCCCCTGACCGCTGCATTGTTCGAGGAGATCCTGCCTGATGCGACGTGCCCCCGTGCTGTTGCCACTGTTGGCCATGCTGGCCGCCTTTCCCGCCGCCGTCCATGCCGCCGACCTCGACGGGGCGTCGCTGTCGCCGCTGTGGGGCCTGCCCTTTGCCGGCATCCTGTTGTCGATCGCGCTGTGGCCGCTGCTGGGACCGAAGTTCTGGCACCACCATTACGGCAAGATCGCCGCGGCTTGGGGGCTGCTGTTCCTGCTGCCGTTCGCGTTCGTGTTCGGCGCGCATGCCGCCGCCGTCAGCACCGTGCACGCGCTGCTGGCCGAGTACATTCCGTTCATCGCGCTGATCACCACGCTCTATATCGTTGCCGGCGGCATCTGCGTGCGCGGCAACCTGCACGGCACGCCTGAGCTCAATACCGGCATCCTGGCGCTGGGCACGTTCCTGGCCAGTTTCATGGGCACCACCGGCGCGGCCATGCTGCTGATCCGGCCGCTGTTGCGCGCCAATGACAACCGCCGCCACGTGGCGCACGTGGTGGTGTTCTTCATCTTCCTGGTGGCCAACGCCGGCGGCTCGCTGACGCCGTTGGGCGACCCGCCGCTGTTTCTCGGCTTCCTGAAGGGCGTCGACTTCTTCTGGACCCTGCGCAACATCTTCCCGGAAACGCTCTTTATCTGCGCGGTGCTGCTGCTGGTGTTCTACCTGGTCGACCGGCACTACTACTGCAACAAGGAAGAACAGCTGCCAGTCGATCCCACCCCGGATTCGGGCAGCATCACCATCGAAGGCAAGTTCAACTTCGTGCTGCTGCTGACGGTGGTCAGCCTGGTGCTGATGAGCGGGCTGTGGAAGCCGGGCATCTCGTTCGACATCCTGGGTACCGAGGTGCCGCTGCAGGCCGCGGTGCGCGACGCCATGCTGGTGGTGGTGGCGGTGGTGTCGATGCTGGTCACGCCGCGCTCGGCGCGCGTGGGCAATGAATTCAACTGGGAACCCATCCTCGAGGTGGGCAAGCTGTTCGCTGGCATCTTCCTGACCATCATCCCGGTGATCGCCATGCTGAAGGCGGGCACCGACGGCGCGTTCTCGGGGGTGATCCGGGCGGTCAGCGACGCCAACGGGCAGCCGGTCGACAGCATGTATTTCTGGGCGACGGGCGTGCTGTCTTCCTTCCTGGACAATGCGCCGACCTACCTGGTGTTCTTCAATACCGCCGGTGGCGATCCCGCCACGCTGATGACGCGCGATGCCTCGACGCTGGCCGCGATCTCGGCCGGGGCGGTGTTCATGGGCGCCAACACCTATATTGGCAATGCGCCCAACCTGATGGTCAAGGCGATTGCCGAAGACCGTGGCGTGCGCATGCCGAGCTTCTTCGGCTACATGCTGTATTCGGTCATTTTCCTGATGCCGTTGTTCGTCATCATGACCTTCCTCTTCTTCCATATCTGATGCCATGAAGCCGTCCGTCCTGGTCACCCGCGCCATCTATCCCGAGGTCATCGCGCACCTGGCGCAGTATTTCGAAGTCGATGACAACCAGCAGGACGCGGTGCTCGACGCCGCCGCGCTGAAGGCGCGGCTGGCGGGCAAGGCCGGCGTGCTGGCCAACGCCGCCGACCGCATCGACGCCGGGGTCATCGCCGGGCTGCCGGCGTTGCGCGCGGTGTGCAACATGGCGGTCGGCTACAACAACCTGGACCTGCCGGCGCTGACGGCCGCGGGCATCGTCGCCACCAATACCCCGGACGTGCTGACCGAGACCACCGCAGATTTCGGCTGGGCCCTGCTGATGGCGACCGCGCGCCGCGTCACCGAGGCCGAGCACTACCTGCGCGCCGGCAAGTGGCAGCGCTGGAGCTACGACATGCTGGTCGGCATGGACCTGTACGGCAGCACGCTGGGCATCCTCGGCATGGGCCGCATCGGCCAGGCGCTGGCGCGGCGTGCGGGCGGGTTTGGCATGAACGTGCTGTACCACAACCGCAGCCAGCTGCCGGCCGAGACCGAGCGCGCGCTCAACGCCCGCTATGTCGGCAAGGAAGACCTGCTGCGCCAGTCCGACCACCTGCTGCTGGTGCTGCCGTACGGCCCGCAGAGCCACCATGCCATCGGTGCCGCCGAGCTGGCGCTGATGAAGCCCACCGCGACGCTGGTGAACCTGGCGCGCGGCGGCATCGTCGACGATGCCGCGCTGGCGCAGGCACTGCGCGACAAGCGCATCTTCGGTGCCGGCCTAGATGTGTTCGAGGGCGAGCCGGCCGTCCATCCAGACTTGCTGACGGTGCCCAACGTCGTGCTGACGCCGCATATCGCCAGCGCGTCCGAGAAAACCCGCCGCGCCATGGCCATGCTCGCCGCCGACAACCTGATCGCGGCGCTCGACCAGGGCCCGCAGGCCGGCCATCCGCCCACCGTAATCAACCCTGAAGTGATGGCGCATCGCCGCTGAGGTTTTCGCATGACCCTGATTCCGTTCCTGACGCTGGCCGCGGCGCTGCTCGCGGTCGTGCTGCTGGTGATCGTGTTGCTGCGCCAGCAGGCCGGGTCATCCGGGGCCGGCATGGCGCGGCAGCTCGACGAGATGCGGCTGGAGCAGGCGCGCGGCATGGAGCGGCTGGAGCGCGAGGTGCGCACCGAGGTGGCCGAGGCCGCGCGCGGCAGCCGCGGCGAGTCGGCGCAGCAGATGCTGCGCTTCCAGCAGGCGCTGTCGTCGCAGCTGACCGGCATCGCCACGCTGCAGAACAACCAGATCGACACCTTTGCGCAGCAGCTGGCCAAGCTGACCGAGACCAACACCCAGCAACTGGAACAGGTGCGCCAGCACCTGATGCTGCAGTCGCAGCAGGCGCGCGACGAGCAGGCCGGCACGCTGCGCCGCTTTGGCGACGGCCTGCAGCAGCAGCTGGCGCAACTGTCCGAGGCCAACGAGCGGCGCCTGGCCGAGGTCCGTGCCACGCTGGAGCGGAAGCTGCAGGACATCGAGGCCAACAACGCCGCCAAGCTCGAGGAAATGCGCCGCACCGTCGACGAGAAGCTGCACGCGACGCTGGAGCAGCGCCTGGGCGAATCGTTCCGGCTGGTGTCGGACCGTCTCGAGCAGGTGCATCGCGGCCTGGGCGAGATGCAGGTGCTGGCGCAGGGCGTGGGCGACCTGAAGAAGGTGCTGACCAACGTGAAGTCGCGCGGCACCTGGGGCGAGGTGCAGCTGGAGATGCTGCTGGAGCAGATGCTGACGCCGGACCAGTACGGCAAGAACGTCGAGACCGTGCGCAACTCGGGCGCGCGCGTCGAGTTTGCCATCCGCCTGCCCGGCAAGGCGGCGGGTGGGGACCATGCGCCGGTCTGGCTGCCGGTCGACGCCAAGTTTCCCAAGGAGCAGTACGAGCGCCTGGTCGACGCGCAGGAGCGCGGCGATCCGGACGGCGTACTGGCGTTCGGCCGCGAACTGGAAACGGCGCTGCGGCGCGAGGCCCAGACCATCGCTGAAAAATACCTGGCGCCGCCGCAGACCACCGACTTTGCCATCCTGTTCCTGCCGACCGAAGGGCTTTATGCCGAGGTGCTGCGCCGTCCCGGCCTGACCGACCAGCTGCAGCGCGACTATCGCGTGACCGTGGCTGGTCCCACCACGCTGACCGCGCTGCTGAACAGCCTGCAGATGGGGTTCCGCACGCTGGCGCTGGAAAAGCGCTCGAGCGAGGTGTGGGAAGTGCTGGGCGCGGTCAAGACCGAATTCGGCAAGTTTGGCGACGTGCTGGCCAAGACCCGCGATACGCTGGAACGTGCCGCGCGCAATATCGAGCAGGCGGAGGTGCGCACGCGGCAGATGGCGCGCAAGCTGCGCACGGTGGAAGCGCTGCCGGGCGAGGCCGCGCAGCAGTTGCTGGGGCTCGGGCTTGATGCGCCGGCGGACGGCATGCCGGAAAGCCCTGAGAACGCGGAAAACAGCCGGGCCTGAGCGTGCCGCGGGGCAGGTGTCGGAGGGAAGCGGGTGAGGCGGCCGGCCTGGGTCCCGGCCGGGACTGGCGCTGCCCCGTTCAGCGGTCTGCTTCGGGGGCCAGCTCGCGCACGTGGACTTCGATCCCGCCGAAGCGGGCGGCCACCCAGTTGTAGGCCTTGCAGGCCAGCCACAGCAGACCGAAGCCAATCAGCGCATTGAGGATGATCGCGCTGAACACCGTGATCGCCGGCAGGTCACCATAGCGGACGAAGGTGACAAACAGGCCCAGCGACACGATCGGCAGCGAGAAGCACAGGTAGACCAGCACCAGCGCGCGGGCGGTCTTGACGGGGTGGAGGTACGCAATCTCCTGATTCATGACGGGGGATACTCGAATGTTTCTGAATCGTGCGCCAAGTGTAGCGATTGGCCGATGCCAAGCATAGCCCGGCGGCCGCGGGGCAGCCGAAAGCCCGGCGGCAACGGTGCCGCGGCGGCAAATGTGCGGCACAAAAACGACACATTGCTACGATCGTGTAGTGAATGGTTGCGCGCAGCCCCCGCCGTACCGGTCAAACCAGCCCGTCGAACAGCATCACCTCGACCGCGTCGCCGGCCTTGACCGAATCCTGCTCGTGGCCGAGCACGATAAAGCAGTTGGCCTCGCTCATCGAGCGCAGCACGCCCGAGCCCTGCTGGCCGGTGATGCGCACTTCCCACTCGCCGTCGCCGGCGCGCGCCAGGATGCCGCGCTGGTACTCGGTGCGCCCCGGCTTCTTGCGGATCGCCTGCGCGCTGCGCACGCGCAGCAGCGGCAGCGGCGGCACCGTCGCACCCATCAGCCGGTGCAGCGCCGCCCGCACGAAATGGTAGAAGGTGACCATCACCGCCACCGGATTGCCAGGCAGGCCGAACAGCAGGGCCGAGTGCGCGCCCGCGCCGTCGGCCTGGATCCGCCCGAACGCCATCGGCCGGCCCGGGCGCATGGCGATCTTCCAGAACGTGACATCGCCCAGGCGCGCCATGATCTGCTTGGTGTAGTCGGCCTCGCCGACCGAGACCCCGCCCGAGGTGATGACCGCGTCGGCGCTTTCGCAGGCGGTGCGGAAAGCGGCTTCGAGCGACTCGGGATCGTCGCGCACCACGCCCATGTCGAGCAGGTCCACGTTCATCCGGCGCAGCATGCCGTGCAGCGTGTAGCGGTTGGAGTCGTAGACGCAGCCGGGATCGAGCGGCTCGCCGATCGAGCGCAGCTCGTCGCCGGTGGAGAAGAACGCCACGCGCAGGCGCCTGCGCACCCGCACCTCGGCCACGCCCAGCGACGCCAGCAGGCCAAGGTCGGCTGGCTGCAGGATGCGCCCGGCCTGCAGCGCGGCCTGGCCACGGGCCAGGTCTTCGCCGCGCAGGCGCCGGTTGTCGCCGATACGGACGCAGTCCGCGGCAAAGCGGATGCGCGCGCCGTTGGCGACGGTTTCGACAAACTCCTGCGGCACCACCGTATCGCAGCCGGCCGGCATCACCGCGCCGGTCATGATACGCACCGCCTGCACCGCGGTCGGTGCCAGCGCGCCGGCACCGCCCGCCAGGGCGCTGCCGATCACCTCGAGCTCGACCGTGGCGGTCTGCGCCGCGGCCAGGGCCGCACCGTGGAAGGCATAGCCGTCCATCGCCGAGTTGTCATGCGCCGGCACGTCGATGGTCGAGACGATGTCCTCGGCCAGCACCCGGTCCAGCGCACTGCGGATCGGCAACTGCTCGATGCCGCGCACCGGCTCGACCACCTCGCCGATGATGCGGTTGGCCTGGTCCACCGGCAATGCCGTGGGATCGTAGTCGGACAGGCAGGAAATGACGGATTGCAAGGAGGGCATGGCGGCTCGGCGGGGATTCAGCGCGCTTCGTGCGCGCGTAGTTCGTCCAGGGTGTTGATATTGGCAAAGGCCGCGGCGTCGTCGAACAGCACCTCGGCCAGCCGCTGCGAGGCGGCCCAGGTCTCGATCTTGCGGCCGCCCCCGGAAAGATAAGCCACCAGGCTGTCGAGCGCACTGACCGGCATCAGGCAGAACACCGGCTGGGCCTGGCGCCGGCCATCCTGGTCCAGCGTGACCGGGATCGCCAGCTCGGCGCCTTCGGCCTCGATCGCCTGTGCCAGGCGCGCCACCAGGTCGGTCGGCAGGAACGGCGAATCGCACGGCGCCGTCACCATCCACGGGGTCGCGCATTGTTCCAGGCCGGCCAGCATCCCGGCCAGCGGGCCGGCGAAGTCGGGCACGGAGTCGGTGTAGACCGGCACGCCGAAGGACTCATAGGCGGCCAGGTTGCGGTTGGCGTTGATCATCAGCCCGCCCACCTGGGGCGTGAGCCGCATCATCGTGTGCATCGCCATCGGCGTGCCATGCAGCGGCTGCAGGCCCTTGTCGGTGCCGCCCATGCGGCTGCCCCTGCCGCCTGCGAGAATCAGGCCGGTAATGTCGTCGCGTGCAATCATGGAGTTCGATGTGCGGCGGGTTCAGCCGCCGATATAGGACATCTCGATCTTGCGCTCGGCGCGTTTCGCGCGCACTGCCGGGTCGCTGCGCTGCTCGGAATAGTTGTCGGTGCGGCCCTGCCATACCTGCGCGATGGCGTTGGAGATTTCCAGTTCGCTGTAGCCGCCGCGCAGCAGCGCGCGCAGATCGAAGCCCTCGGTGGCGAACAGGCACAGGTAGAGCCGGCCTTCGGTGGACAGCCGGATGCGGCTGCAGTCGCCGCAGAAGGCGTGGGTGACGCTGGAGATCACGCCGATCTCGCCGGCGCCGTCGCGGTAGCGCCAGCGTTCGGCGGTCTCGCCCGCATAGTTGGCCAGCACCGGTTCGAGCGGAAATTCGGCGTCGATGCGCTTCACCACTTCGGCCGACGGCAGCACTTCGTCCATCTGCCAGTGGTTGCTGGCGCCGACGTCCATGAATTCGATGAAGCGCAGGATGATGCCGCTGTGGCGGAAGTGGCGCGCCATCGGCACGATTTCCTGGTCGTTGGTGCCGCGCTTGACCACCATGTTGACCTTGATCGGCGCCAGGCCCACGGCCTGCGCGGTCTCGATGCCGTGCAGCACGTCGGCGACGGCGAAGTCGACGTCGTTCATGCGACGGAAGGTGGCATCGTCGATCGCGTCCAGGCTGACGCTGACCCGTGTCAGGCCCGCGTCGCGCAGCGCGCGCGCCTTGCGCGCCAGCAGCGAGGCATTGGTGGTCAGGGTCAGGTCCAGCGGCTTGCCCGACACGGTTTCGATCTTCGCCAGCATCTCGACCAGGTGCTCGATGTTCTTGCGCAGCAGCGGCTCGCCGCCGGTCAGGCGGATTTTCTCGACGCCGTGGGCCACGAACAGGCGCGCGGTGCGCTCGATCTCCTCGAAGCTGAGCAGCTCGGAATGCGGCAGGAAGGTGTAGTCCTTGTCGAACACTTCCTTCGGCATGCAGTAGACGCAGCGAAAGTTGCAGCGGTCCGTCACCGAGATGCGCAGGTCGTGCAGCGGCCGGCCGCGGCGGTCGGCCACCAGTCCGGTCGGCGCAACCAGGTTGCCGGGAATGCTGGGCGTCATCGAGCGGTAGCGATGGTCGCGCAAGTCGAAAATCGGGATGACGGATTCGGTCATAGCCTGTGGGTGGCACGGCGTCCGGGGAGCGCGACGGCAACGCAGGAAGCGATGTGGCGCGGGCGCTCGGGGGACCGGATGCTTTCTGCTGCCATTCTAGCCGAGGCCGGGGCGGGGCATCCGCATCCCGCGGTGATGACGGGGATTCATCCAGCGCGCCGCCCATGAAAAAAGGGGACGGCCAGGCCGTCCCCTCATGCTTTGGCTGCCGCGCAGCGGCGTCGCTTACTGCTGCGATGCCATCTGCACTTCGCGGCTGCCGGTTTCCACCAGGATCATCGGACCCTGGGGCAGCGGCGGCAGCGGCTTGCGCTCGCGCGGCACGCGCGGGGCGGGCACGATGCGGGCGGCGGCTTCCTGGGCCGAGCGCAGCTTGTCGCTGTCGGTATGGACCCATTGCAGCCCGGCGGTGGCCAGCATCGGCTCCAGGTTTTCCAGCGACGCCGGCGCTGCGGCGGCCACCGGGGCCGGTGCCGGTGCCTGGGCTACCGGCTCGGCCGCCGGAGCGGTTTGCGCAACCGGTGCCAGCACGGGCTCCGGTGCGGGGGTGGCGGCGGGGGCAGCGGCCGGCACGACCGGCGCAGCGGTTTCCACCGCGGCGCTGACGGCAGGCTCGGCGCCGGCTTCGGCGGCAACGGCCTCCGTCACCGCCACGGCCACCGGCGTGACAGTCTCGGCAGGTTCGGCAGCTGGCGCGGCCTCCGGCTGGACCGCCGGGGTGGCTTGCGCCGCCGGGGCCGGCGTCACATCTGCCGGCACCGCGATGCGGACTGCTTCGACGGCTTCGGGTGCGGCTTGCGCGGCCACGGCCGGCTGCTGCGCGGGCTCGGCCGGTGCGCCGGCTTCGGCGCTGGCCGGGGCGAAGCCTTCGCCTTCACCCGCCACGCCTTGCACCGACTCGTCGCGTTCGCGGCGATAGCGGTTGCGGCCACGGCGGTTGCGGCGGCGGCGTTCCTCGCCCTCGGCGGTCTCCGCGCTTTCGGCGATACCTTCGGCGACAGCTTCGGCGCCTTCCGGCAGTTCGGCGCGGGCCTGGGTGTCTTCGTTCAGGGCCTGCGGCAGCACGCCCAGGGCCTGGGCGGCAGCGATGGCTTCCGGCTGCGGCGCTTCGCCGGCTTCGGCTTCGCGCAGTTCGCTGCGCTCGCGCTGGCGTTCGCGCTGGCGCTCGCGGCGTTCCTGGTTGCGGTCGCGGCGGCCTTCCTGGCGAGCCTCGGCGCGTTCACCCTGGGCGCGCTCGGCGGGCACGGCCTCGGCCTGGCGCGCCACGGCCGGCGCTGCCTGGCCTTCACCTTGCTGGCGCGGCTGGCGGCCCTGGCGTTCGCCACGGCCCTCGCGCTGCTCGCCGCGCTCTGCGGCCTGGCGTTCGCCACGCTCGCCGCGTTCGGTGCGTTCGCCGCGCTCGGCACGTTCACCGCGCTGGCCGCGGCCCTGGCGGTCGCCACGCTCAGCGCGTTCGGTGCGTTCGCCGCGTTCGGCGCGCTCGCCACGCTGGCCGCGGCCTTCGCCACGCGGACCGCGCTCACGACGGCCATCGGCGCTGCGGGTTTCCGCGGCGGCTGCCGGCTTGGCCGGCTCCACCACCGGCGGAGTGGCCGGGCGCGCACCGAACAGGCCCTTCAGCCAGGCGATAAAGCCGCCGGCTTCCACCGGCTTGGTGGCCGGCACGGGCGGCGCCACCGGCGCGGCTTCCGGGCGCGGCGCGCGCTCGGGGCGCGGCACCGAGACCGGGGCGGGCTGCTCGGGCGTGATGCCCTTGACCGCGGCTTCCTGGCGCGGCTTGGCTTCTTCCTTGCGGCGGCTGCTGTAGCTGGTGTCGGCTTCCAGTTCCTTGGCGGCAGCCTCGGCCATCTTGTAGCTGGCGGTGCTGTCTTCCAGGCGCGGGTCGTCGTGGCGCAGGCGCTCCAGCTTGTAGTGCGGCGTTTCCAGGTGCTTGTTGGGAATCAGCAGCACGTTGACCTTGAAGCGCAGCTCGATCAGGTTGATTTCCTGGCGCTTCTCGTTCAGCAGGAAGGCGGCGACCTCCACCGGCACCTGGCAGTGGATGGCAGCGGTGTTTTCCTTCATCGCCTCTTCCTGGATGATGCGCAGCACCTGCAGGGCGGACGATTCGGTATCGCGGATATGGCCGGTGCCGTTGCAGCGCGGGCAGGTGATGTGCGAGCCCTCGGACAGCGACGGGCGCAGGCGCTGGCGCGACAGCTCCATCAGGCCGAAGCGGCTGATCTTGCCCATCTGCACGCGCGCGCGGTCGTGGCGCAGCGCGTCCTTCAGACGCGTCTCCACGTCCTTCTGGGCCTTGCCCGACTCCATGTCGATGAAGTCGATCACGATCAGGCCGCCCAGGTCGCGCAGGCGCAGCTGGCGGGCGATTTCGTCGGCGGCCTCGAGGTTGGTGCGCAGCGCGGTTTCCTCGATGTCGGCGCCCTTGGTGGCGCGCGCCGAGTTCACGTCCACGGACACCAGTGCCTCGGTGTGGTCGATCACGATGGCGCCGCCAGACGGCAGCATCACCATGCGCGAGTAGGCCGATTCGATCTGGTGCTCGATCTGGAAGCGCGAGAACAGCGGTACGTCGTCGCGGTACTTCTTCACGCGGTTCATGTTGTCAGGCATCACCACGCTCATGAAGGCGCGCGCCTGTTCGTAGATCTCGTCGGTGTCGATCAGGATCTCGCCGATATCCGGCTGGAAGTAGTCGCGGATGGCGCGAATCACCAGGCTGGATTCGAGGTAGATCAGCAGCGGCGCCTTGTTGTCGCCGGCGGCGCCGTCGATGGCCTTCCACAGTTGCAGCAGGTAGTTCAGGTCCCACTGCAGTTCCTCGGCCGAGCGGCCGATGCCGGCAGTGCGGGCGATGATGCTCATGCCTTCCGGCACGGTCAGCTGCGCCATGGTCTCGCGCAGCTCCTGGCGGTCTTCGCCCTCGATGCGGCGCGACACGCCGCCGCCGCGCGGGTTGTTCGGCATCAGCACCAGATAGCGGCCGGCCAGCGAGATGAAGGTGGTCAGGGCCGCGCCCTTGTTGCCGCGCTCTTCCTTTTCGACCTGGACGATCAGTTCCTGGCCTTCATGCAGGGCGTCCTGGATGCGCGCGTTGCGCACGTCGATGCCTTCCTTGAAGAAGGCGCGCGCGACTTCCTTGAACGGCAGGAAGCCGTGGCGCTCTTCGCCGTAATTGACGAAGCAGGCTTCCAGCGAAGGTTCGATACGGGTGATGACACCCTTGTAGATGTTGCCCTTGCGCTGTTCGCGCCCGGCAGTCTCGATGTCGATATCGATCAGCTTCTGACCGTCGACGATGGCGACGCGCAATTCCTCCTGTTGCGTCGCGTTGAACAGCATGCGTTTCATCGCAATACCTCACTCCAGTGTCGCGGGTGGCACCGTCTGGGCGGTGTCCGCGGCGATCCATGGAGCACGCGAGGGAGCGAGCGAGGCGCGAGAATTGCCGGAAAGCGCCGCTGCGCAAGACATGCGGGCGGCTGGGCGCGGGTGAAAGAGAGCGATGACGTCGGGGTAACGACCGCAGGGCAGGAGAGAACACCGGAGGCTGCTCTTGCGCAGACATCCGGCGCATTCCCGTGCCGGAGGCGATGCTGGGCGCCGGCGCAACCAGCGCCGGCGGCATCGCGGCCGGCCGCGGAAGGCCTAGACGCGTCAAAGAGCAAATTTTTCGGACACGGCAAGGTTGCCGTTGCTGCCTGACTTCTCCTGGCGGGCGCACCTACTACTTCTTGGAGTTCTGCGACCGGGCGCCGGTAACTTTCAGTCAGGCGGCAGGTCAACCTGCCGGCCGGCACCGTTTCCCGGTGCGGGCGGGACTTCTCTCACCGAAGCGGATGCCGGCTGCGGCATCCGCCCTTAAATTCTGTTTTACCTGAACACTCAGTTCCCACGTCACCGCCTGCCCGTGCCGAAGCCACCTTTGGGCGACTTCCTGCATGCCGGCGGCACCGTGCGTGCTGCTTTTTTGCTGCCATTTGCCCGTCTGGCGCTTGGCGTAACGCGAATTGCGGGAGACGGGCGGGGTCGACGGCAACCCCAAGTGTAGAATGCGAAAAATCGAATAAAACTCGAAGATCCATCGCTTACACAGGTCTTGCGCTGCCGGCCTCGAGCCGGAACAGCGAGGAAATTATATTGAAAATGAATGAGTTACGCCATCAAATTGAAAAGGCTGCCGAAGCTGCGCCGGCCAGCCCACAGGTGGCGTATGTCACGATTGACGAAGGCTCCGAAGGCCAGCGCATCGACAACTTCCTGTTGAAGGTGGCCAAGGGGGTACCCAAGAGCCATATTTACCGGGTGCTCCGTTCGGGCGAGGTTCGGGTGAATAAGGGGCGTATCGATGCCACTTATCGCCTCCAGTCGGGCGATGTGGTGCGCATCCCGCCGATGCGGGTGGCGAGCGCGGCGCAATCCGGCGCGGCGCCGGTGCCTGCCGGGGAATTCCCGGTGTTGTTCGAAGACTTGCACCTGCTGGTCATCAACAAGCCGGCCGGCGTCGCCGTGCATGGCGGCTCGGGCGTCGCCTTCGGCGTGATCGAGCAGCTGCGCCGGTCGCGGCCGCAGGCCAAGTTCCTGGAGCTGGTGCACCGGCTGGACCGCGAGACCTCAGGCATCCTGGTGCTGGCGAAGAAGCGCTCGGCGCTGGTCCACCTGCATGAGCAGATTCGCGGCAACACCATGGACAAGCGTTACTTCGCCTGCGTCGCCGGCGAATTTCTCAACGCCCGGCAGCACGTGAAGCTGCCGCTATATAAATACAGCACGCCGGACGGCGAGCGCCGGGTGCGGGTACAGGCCGACGGGCTGGCCTCGCATACCGTGTTCAACCGGATCGAGGCCTTCCAGGGTTTCACGTTGCTGGAGGCGGAACTGAAGACCGGCCGCACGCACCAGATCCGCGTCCACCTGGCGCACTCGGGTTTCCCGATCGTTGGCGACGAAAAATACGGCGATTTCTCTCTCAACAAGTCGCTGGCGCGTTCCGGCGCCCGACCGGGCATTAAGCGCATGTTCCTGCACGCGCACCGGCTGGTGTTTATCCACCCGGGCACCGGCGAGCCGCTGTCCGTGGAGGCGCCCCTGCCCGACGAGTGCGTCGGATTCCTGCAACAATTGCGTGAATTGCACGCCCCGGAGTAGGGTAGTGCTTCAAACGTCACAAGGATTTCCATGGCCAGGCAACAATTTGACCTGATCGTTTTCGACTGGGACGGCACGCTGATGGACTCGACCCCGACCATCGCCAAGTGCATCCAGCTCGCCAGCCGGGACCTGGGCCTGCCGGTGCCGGACGACAGCGCCGCCAGCCATGTGATCGGCCTGGGTCTGAAGGACGCGCTCTCATACGCAGTGCCGACGCTGGATCCCGCCGACTATCCGCGGCTGGCCGAGCGCTACCGCTACCATTTCCTGACCCGCGACGCCGATCTGGTGCTGTTCGAAGGCGTGCGCGAAATGCTCGAGACGCTGCGCGGGGAACACTATTTCCTTGGCGTGGCCACCGGCAAGACCCGCGTCGGCCTGCAGCGCGCGCTGGCGGCCACCGGCCTGACCGCGCTGTTCGACGCCACGCGCTGTGCCGACGAGACCTTCTCCAAGCCGCACCCGGCCATGCTGCATGAGCTGACGCGCGAGCTTGGCCAGGACGTGGAGCGCACGGTGATGATCGGCGACACCACCCATGATCTGCAGATGGCGGTCAACGCCGGCGCCAAGGGCCTTGGGGTCTGTTACGGGGCGCATCCGGCCGAGTCGCTGCGCGCGATGGCGCCGGTGCACTGCGCCAGCTCGATCTCCGACCTGACCGAGTGGCTGCTGGCCCATGCCTGACGCGGCCTCCGGCCAGGCGCCGGTGCGGCTGTGCGCCGCCGATGCATTGCAGGAGGGCGGACTTGGCGTGCGCTTCTCCGTGGCGCTCGACCGGCGCGAGATCGGCGCCTTTGTGGTGCGTTTCGACGGCGTTGCCCATGCCTACCTGAACCAGTGCGCGCACGTGCCGATGGAGCTGGACTGGCAGGAGGGCCGGTTCTTCGATGCCTCGGGCGTATACTTGATGTGCGCCACTCATGGCGCGGTGTACGCGCCGGATAGCGGCGAGTGCGTTGGCGGTCCCTGCCGCGGGGCCGCGCTGGCCAAGCTGGAGGTCGAGGAGCACGATGGCCAGGTCTACTGGCTGCCGCGGGCCCCGTATCGCGCCCCCGAGCCTTCCGGCGGCGCCTGAATGGATTTCCACGAGCGATTTGCATGACAGAACAACAGAAGCCGCCCTCGGATGAACCCAACGAACCGGGGCAGCCGGACGCGCGCAAGCCGGCCGGCGAGGCCGGGCCGGCGCCCGAGCCGGAGTCCGAGCGCCTGGTGACCGCGAAGCGCGCCGATTTCCCGCTGGAGGACGAACTGCGCGCGGGCGATGACGCCGCGCGGCAGGAGGCGCGCGAGCGCAAGGCGCGCTTGGCCGGCGCCACCGCCAGCGGACAGGTGGGCGGAGGCTGGGAGCGCGATGTGCTGGAAAAAGTACTAACCGAATCGCTGCGCGAGCAGCGCGCGGCGCGGCGCTGGCGCATTTTCTTCCGCCTGGTGACCCTCGGCCTGCTGGCGCTGATCCTGTTCGCGGTGTTCGACTTCAAGGGCGATGGCGCTATCACCGCCTCCGGCCGCCACACCGCGATGGTCACACTGGAAGGGGAGATCGCCGCCGGCACGCCGGCAAGCGCCGAAGCGATCAACGCTTCGCTGCAGGCGGCCTTTGCCGACAACAACGCCGCCGGGGTGATCCTGAAGATCAATTCGCCCGGCGGCTCGCCCGTGCAGGCGGGCATCATCAACGACGAGATCCAACGCCTGCGCGGCCTCTATCCCTCCAAGCCGCTGTACGTGGTGGTAGAGGAAATCTGTGCGTCCGGCGGCTATTACGTGGCGGCGGCGGCCGACAAGATCTATGTCGACAAGGCCAGCATCGTCGGCTCGATCGGCGTGCTGATGGATGGCTTCGGCTTTACCGGGCTGATGGACAAGCTGGGCGTGGAGCGCCGGCTCTACACCTCGGGCGCCAACAAGGGCATGCTCGACCCATTCTCGCCGCAGGTGCCGAAGCAGAAGGCCTTTGCCGAAGCCATGCTCAAGCAGATCCACCAGCAGTTCATCGACGTGGTCAAGGAAGGCCGCGGCGACCGGCTCAAGGACGACCCGGAGCTGTTCTCGGGCCTGTTCTGGTCGGGCGAGCGCAGCGTGGCGCTGGGGCTGGCCGACGGGCTGGGCAGTGCCGAGTACGTGGCGCGCGACCTGTTCAAGGCCGAAGACATCGTCGACTACACCGTCAAGGAGAACATCGCCGAGCGCGTGGCCAAGCGCTTTGGCGCGGCCGTGGGCACCGCGGCGATGAAGACCATGCTGTGGAGCACCGGCATGCAGGGCATGCGTTGAAGCCTGGCGCGGCAGCGTGTGAACAAAGGGGGGCGCAAGCGCCCCCTTTGTCATTTCCGTGCAGTGGTTTGCCCTAGAGGGCGAGCAGCGAGAAGATCGCCGGGCGCTTGTGCAGCGCGATCCGCTCGGGGCGCCAGTCCGACAGCGGCAGCGTGACGATGGTCTCGCCGGGCAGGGTCAGGTCCACCGCCACGGACAGCAGCGTGGTGCCGGCGCAATGCTGGCGCATGGCCTCCAGCAGCGCGCCGTTGCGGTACGGCGTTTCGATGAAGACCTGGGTCTGGCTGGCCTTGCGCGAGCGCTGTTCCAGTTCGCGCAGCCGCTGCGCGCGCTCGTTGGCATCGACCGGCAGATAGCCGTTGAAGGCAAAGCTCTGGCCGTTCAGGCCCGAGCCCATCACCGCCAGCAGGATCGAACTGGGCCCCACCAGCGGCCGCACGCGGATGCCGCGCGCATGCGCCAGGCGCACCAGGTCGGCGCCGGGGTCGGCCACCGCCGGCACGCCGGCTTCCGACAGCAGGCCGCCGTCGCGCCCGGCCTGCAGCGGCGCCAGCAGCGCCGCCAGGGCGTCGGCGCGCGTATTCACATTCAGTTCCTGGATCTCGATCTGCTGGATCGGGCGCGCCAGCGGCGTGGTTTCGCCCAGTTTCTTCAGGAAGGCGCGCGCGGTCTTGGCGTTCTCGGCGACGAGGTAGTCCAGCGCGGCCGCGATCTGCTGCACGCCGGCCGGGATCACGTCGGCCAGCGGATCGGCTTCGTCGCGCTTGCCCAGGGTATTGGGGATCAGGTAGAGGGTGCCGCTCATCGTGGGAGGGTGAGGTGGATGCGATTCATGCGGTAAGGAGAGGGTAGCCGGCCTGGCGCAGCATGCCGGTCAGCGCGATCAGCGGCAGGCCGACCAGCGCGGTGGGATCGTCGGACTCGACCCGCGCCAGCAGCGTGATGCCGAGTCCCTCGGACTTGGCGCTGCCGGCCACGTCGTAGGGGCGCTCCAGCTGCAGGTAGGTCTCGATTTCGGCGTCGCTGAGATCGCGCATCGTCACGCGGGTTTGCACGTCGGTCAGCTGCGCGCTTCCCGTGCGGGAATCGAGCAGGCACAGTGCCGAGTGAAAGGTGGCGGTGCGGCCACGCATGCGGCGCAGCTGCGCCACGGCGTTGTCGTGCGTGCCCGGCTTGCCCATCTGGGCGCCGTCCAGCGTCAGCACCTGGTCCGAGCCGATCACCAGCGCGCCGGGGTGGCGCGCCGCGATGGCCTCGGCCTTGCGCTGCGACAGCCGCAGCGCCGTGGCCTCGGGCGCTTCGCCGGCCAGCGGGGTTTCGTCGATGTCCGGCACCGCGACTTCGAAGGGAATGCGCAGCCGCGCCAGCAGTTCGCGGCGGTAGGGCGAGCCGGAGCCGAGGATCAGCCGGGGGCGAGGATCTGGAGACATAAGTAATAGAATCAGGACAGGAAGCCGTGTGGCTTCCGGAGCAAGGCCTTTGACCTCGGGAAGGTTTACACCGTATAATCGCGCGTTTAGCCGCATCCGCACCCGGGCGCAGTGCCGCCAATGTGCGCGGCCCGCAATCCGTCAGGTAATGAATGTGGCGAACCCGTCATTGATTTGCGACAGGAGCCACGCACATGACCCAGTCGACTGACCTGCGCGCGCTTGACCTCTTCGCCATGTGCCGTAAGGGTGAAAGCCTGGCCGGCGAGGTGGCGGTGCGGGATTTGCCGCGCATCTTAGCCGAGACCGCCGCGCAAGCGCCAGCCTCGGCACCCGATGAGACCTTCGCCTATACGGCAACCGGCTTCGTCCGCGAAGAGGCGGCCGAGCCCGGCGCCCCGGTGGCGCAGCGGCTGTTCCTCGAAGTGACGGTGCAGGGCCGGATGTGGCTGGATTGCCAGCGCTGCCTGGCGCCCTATGCCCAGCCGATCGATACGGCGACGCGTTTCGAGGTGGTGGAAAGCGAAGAAGCGGCCGACGCCGCGCCGATGGACGACGACGAGGTCGACGTGATCGCCGGCTCGAAGCGGTTCTCGCTGCTGGAACTGATAGAAGATGAAGTGCTGCTGGCGTTGCCGGTGGCACCCAAGCATGACGTCTGCCCGACGGTGCACGAAAGCCTCGTGACCGGATCGGACGGCGAGGCCCAGCCTGAAGCTGAGCCTGAGGAAGAAAAGCGGCCTTCGCCCTTCGCGGCGCTGGCCGGCCTGAAGACCCGGCATTGAAGCCGCCAGCGCGCGGCCTGCAGGGTCTTGCAGGTGAATCTGAAGCATCCGGCCGGGCCCCGGCTACGCCTTGGGCGGGATGCGTGTGTTAATATTGAAAAATTCTCGAAGGAGTCATCATGGCTGTTCAACAGAACAAGAAGTCGCCGTCCAAGCGCGGCATGCACCGTTCGCACGACCACCTGTCGGCCGCACCGCTGGCCGTCGAGCCGACCACCGGCGAAACCCACCTGCGCCACCACGTGAGCCCGAACGGCTACTACCGTGGTCGCAAGGTCATCAAGACCAAGAACGACTGATAGCTTCGCTAGGCGTGACGTTGCGTCTCGCTCGCGCATGCCTGTGGGTCGGACAATAATCGGTCAGACACAAAAAAGCGGCAAGATCGTTGCCGCTTTTTTGTTGGGCGCTCGGAATTCCCGCCGGGCGTGGCGTGCGCCGCCGCGCTATCCGTACCAGGAACAATGACGATCAAAATCGCTATCGACTGCATGGGCGGCGATCACGGAGTTTCCGTGACGGTGCCCGCGGCGATCAGTTTTCTTTCCCGCCACGACGATGCCGAGATGGTGCTGGTCGGCTTGCCCGACGCCATCCGGGCGCAGCTGAAGAAGCTGCACGCGCTGGACCATCCGCGCGTCAGCATCGTCGAGGCCACCGAGGTCATCACCATGGATGACCCGGTCGAGGTGGCGCTGCGCAAGAAGCGCGACTCCTCGATGCGCGTTGCCGTCACCCAGGTCAAGGAAGGCCTGGCCGGCGCCTGCATTTCCGCCGGCAACACCGGGGCGCTGATGGCGGTATCGCGCTACGTGCTGAAGACGCTCGAAGGCATCGAGCGGCCGGCCATCGCCACCACCATTCCCAACGAACAGGGCTGGGGCACCACGGTGCTGGACCTTGGCGCCAATGCCGACTGCGAGCCGGAGCACCTGCTGCAGTTCGCGCGCATGGCCGAGGCCATGGTGGCCGTCGTCGATCACAAGGAACACCCCACGGTAGGCCTGCTGAACATCGGCGAGGAAGTCATCAAGGGCAACGAGGTGGTCAAGCGCGCCGGCGAACTGCTGCGCGCCTCGGAGCTGAATTTCTACGGCAACGTGGAAGGCAACGACATCTTCAAGGGCACCACCGACATCGTGGTCTGCGACGGCTTCGTCGGCAATGTGGCGCTCAAGAGCACCGAGGGCCTGGCCAAGATGATCGGCAGCATGATCAAGGAAGAATTCACTCGCTCGTGGTTCACCAAGCTGCTGGCCGCGGTCGCCATGCCGGTGCTGTCGCGCCTGGCCAAGCGGCTCGACCCGGCGCGCTACAACGGCGCGTCGCTGCTGGGCCTGCGCGGGCTGGTGATCAAGAGCCACGGCTCGGCCGATGCCCATTCTTTTGAGTGGGCTATCAAACGCGGGTATGATGCCGCCAAGAATGGCGTGATCGCCCGTATCACCCGGGCCTTTGCCGATAAATCCAGCGCCGCAGGCGGTGCCCAGCCCGCCCCGGAGACAGAGGCGCCTGGCGCGCATCCCAGCCCCCACGTCGCCTGAGCGCCACCGCGCGCCGGTCAAGCGTGCCGGCGGGCCATACGATCCGACAATACATGACCAAGTACGCAAAAATCATCGGTACCGGGAGCTACCTGCCTCCGCGGCGCGTGACCAACCATGAGCTGGCGGCGCAGCTTGCCGAGAAAGGCATCGAGACCAGCGACGAGTGGATCGTCTCGCGCAGCGGCATCTCGGCGCGCCACTGGGCCGAACCCGATGTGACCAGCAGCACGCTGGCGGTCAAGGCAGCCGAGCAGGCCATCGAGGCCGCCGGCATCGACCGGCAGGACATCGACCTGATCATCGTCGCCACCTCGACGCCGGACTTCGTGTTTCCCAGCACCGCCTGCATCGTGCAGGAAAAGCTGGGCATCACCAACCACTGCCCGGCCTTCGACCTGCAGGCGGTGTGCTCCGGCTTTGTGTACGCGCTGGCCACCGCCGACAAGTTCATCCGCAGCGGCTCGCACCGCAATGTGCTGGTGATCGGTACCGAAGTGTTCTCGCGCATCCTCGACTTCAACGACCGCACCACCTGCGTGCTGTTCGGCGACGGCGCCGGCGCGGTGGTGCTGTCGGCGTCCGACGAGCCGGGCATCCTGTCCAGCGCCATGCATTCGGACGGCAGCCATGTCGACATCCTGTGCGTGCCGGGCAACGTCGCCGGCGGCAACATCACCGGCAACCCGTTCCTGCACATGGACGGCCAGGCGGTGTTCAAGCTCGCCGTGAACGTGCTCGACAAGGTGGCGCGCGAAGCCATGGAAGCCGCCAGCGTGTCGCCCGACCAGGTCGACTGGCTGATTCCGCACCAGGCCAATATCCGCATCATGCAAGGCACGGCAAAGAAACTGGGCCTGCCCGCCGAGCGCATGGTCGCCACCGTGCACGAGCACGGCAACACCTCGGCTGCCTCGATCCCGCTGGCGCTGGACGTCGCCGTGCGCGACGGCCGCATCCGCCCGGGCCACACCGTGCTGATGGAAGGCGTGGGCGGCGGCTTCACCTGGGGCGCGGTGCTGCTGCGCATGTAATACGCGGCCGGTGCCCAGGCGTGCCGTGCAGGCACGACTTGCCACGGCGCCGGCCCCCGATTTCTTGTTAGGGTTTCCATCCGATGAAATTCGCTTTCGTATTTCCCGGCCAGGGTTCGCAGTCGGTCGGCATGCTCAATGCCTTCGCCGACAACGCCGTGGTGCGTGCCACCGTGGAAGAAGCCTCGGCCGCGCTCGGCCAGGATCTCGGCCGCCTGATCGCCGAAGGCCCTCCCGAAGAACTGAACCTGACCACCAATACGCAACCGGTGATGCTGACCGCCGCCGTGGCGATCTACCGTGCCTGGCTCGATGCCGGCGGTCCGGCGCCGGCGCTGGTCGCCGGCCACAGCCTGGGCGAGTACTCGGCGCTGGTGGCCGCCGGCGTGATCCCGTTTGCCGACGCCGTGCCGCTGGTGCGGTTCCGCGCGCAGGCCATGCAGGAAGCCGTGCCGGTGGGCGAGGGCGGCATGGCCGCAATCCTCGGCCTGTCGGATGACGACGTGCGCGCCGCGTGCGCCGAAGCGTCGGCCGCGGGCGTGGTCGAGGCCGTCAACTTCAACGCGCCGTCGCAGGTGGTGATCGCCGGCCACAAGGGCGCGGTCGAGAAGGCCTGCGAGATCGCCAAGGCCAAGGGCGCCAAGCGCGCGCTGCCGCTGCCGGTGTCGGCGCCGTTCCACTCGTCGCTGCTCAAGCCCGCCTCCGACCGCCTGCGTGAGCGCATGGCCGGCCTGGCTTTTGCTGCGCCGTCGATCCCGCTGGTGAACAACGTCGACGTCGCCATCGTCAGCGATCCGGAGGCGATCAAGGATGCGCTGGTGCGACAGGCCGCCGCGCCGGTGCGCTGGGTGGAGTGCGTGCAGAAGATGGGCGCCGAAGGCATCACCCACGTGATCGAATGCGGTCCGGGCAAGGTGCTGGCCGGCATGACCAAGCGCATCGACGGCAACCTGAGCGGTGGCGCGATCTTCGATCCGGCCTCGCTGCAGGACACGCTGGCACTGCTGAAGTAAGCAACAGGACAACCGCATGACCAAACTTCTCGACAATCAGGTTGCGCTGGTCACCGGCGCCTCGCGCGGCATCGGCCGCGCCATCGCGCTCGAACTGGCGCGGCAGGGCGCCACCGTGATCGGCACCGCGACCAGCGAAGCCGGCGCGGCCGGCATCACCGACTACCTCGGCGCCGAAGGCCTGAAGGGCAAGGGCGCCGTGCTCAATGTCAACGACGCCGCGGCCTGCGATGCGCTCATCGACGAGATCGTCAAGAGCCACGGCGGCATCGGCGTGCTGGTCAACAATGCCGGCATCACGCAGGACCAGCTGGCGATGCGCATGAAGGACGAGGACTGGCTGGCCGTGATCCAGACCAACCTGACCTCGGTGTTCCGCCTGTCGCGCGCGGTGCTGCGCCCGATGATGAAGGCGCGCCAGGGCCGCATCATCAATATCACCTCGGTGGTGGGCTCGGTCGGCAACCCCGGCCAGATGAACTACTCCGCGGCCAAGGCCGGCGTGGCCGGCATGACCCGCTCGCTGGCCGCCGAAATCGGCAGCCGCAATGTGACCGTCAATTGCGTCGCGCCGGGCTTTATCGATACCGACATGACCAAGGCGCTGTCCGAAGAGCAGCATGCTTCGCTCAAGACGCAGATCCCGCTGGGCCGCCTCGGGCAGCCCGAGGATATCGCCAATGCGGTAGCCTTCCTGGCGGGTCCGCAAGCCGCCTACATCACCGGCACCACCCTGCATGTGAACGGCGGGATGTACATGAATTAATGGTTTTCCGGCGCTCTTTTTCGGTTCAGAAGCCGGAAGAAGCTGCCGGAAGTCGTAGTTTTCCGAACCAATCGGGCGCGATTCTTGCAAAGCTTGGCAGGCAGCATTTCTGTTGTCCCAAACCTGCTAAAATGCGCCCACTTTTTGTCGAACTTCCCTGGAGGGTTACATGGACAATATCGAACAACGCGTCAAGAAAATCGTTGCAGAACAGCTTGGCGTGGCCGAGGCAGACATCAAGAACGAATCCTCGTTCGTGAACGATCTCGGTGCGGACTCGCTGGACACGGTTGAACTCGTGATGGCGTTGGAAGATGAATTCGGCATGGAAATTCCTGATGAGGAAGCCGAAAAGATCACGACCGTGCAACAGGCTATCGACTACGCCACCGCGCACGTCAAGGCCTAAGCCCGTCGTCTCTGCATTCCGAGCCACAGAAGGCAGGTGGGCGGGCCGTTGCGGCCGCGCCTTGCTGTTTTCTGTGGCTTTCGTCTGTTCGAAGAAGCAGAATGGAATGAGCTTCGCCGCGCGGCCCGCTGGGCCGGCGGCGGGCAACTCCGCGTTCCGTTCCCGTTTCACGCACCCGTAGGAAAACATAGTGAGCCGTCGTCGCGTCGTCGTCACTGGGCTTGGCCTTGTGTCTCCGGTCGGAAACACGGTTGCCGAAGGCTGGGCCAACCTGGTAGCCGGCAAGTCCGGCATCGCCACCATCACCAAATTCGATCACTCCGCGCTGTCCGTGCACTTCGCCGGCGAGGTGAAGGGTTTCAATGCCGAGGACTACATCCCGGCCAAGGAAGCCCGCAACATGGATACGTTCATCCATTACGGCATCGCGGCCGGGACGCAGGCGCTCAAGGACAGCGGCCTGGAAGTGAACGAAGCCAATGCCGAGCGCATCGGCGTGCTGGTCGGCTCGGGCATCGGCGGCCTGCCGATGATCGAGGATACCCATGCCGTGCTGAGCGAGCGGGGCCCGCGCCGGATTTCGCCGTTCTTCGTGCCTGGCTCGATCATCAACATGATCGCCGGCCACCTGTCGATCATCCACGGCATCAAGGGCCCGAACCTGGCCGCGGTGACGGCATGCACCACTGGCCTGCACAGCATCGGCCTGGCCGCCCGCCTGATCCAGGCCGGCGATGCCGACGCCATGCTGGCGGGCGGCGCCGAATCGACCGTGTCGCCGCTCGGCATCGGTGGCTTCGCCGCCGCGCGCGCGCTGTCGACCCGCAACGACGATCCGGCAGCAGCCTCGCGTCCGTGGGACAAGGACCGCGACGGCTTCGTGCTGGGCGAGGGCGCGGGCGTGATGATGCTGGAAGAGTACGAATCGGCGAAGGCGCGCGGCGCACGCATCTATGCCGAGCTGATCGGCTTCGGCATGAGCGGCGACGCCTACCACATGACCGCACCGAACATGGACGGCCCGCGCCGCTGCATGGTCAATGCGCTCAAGGATGCCGGCATCAACACCGACCAGGTGCACTACCTGAACGCGCACGGCACCTCCACGCCGCTGGGCGACAAGAACGAGTCCGATGCGATCAAGGCCGCATTCGGCGACCAGGCCTACAAGATGGTGGTGAACTCGACCAAGTCGATGACCGGCCACCTGCTGGGCGGCGCCGGTGGCCTGGAATCGGTCTTCACCGTGCTGGCGCTGCACCACCAGGTCTCGCCGCCGACGATCAACCTCGACAACCAGGATCCCGAGTGCGACCTGGACTACGTAGCCAACACGGCGCGCGAGATGAAGATCGACGTGGCGGTGAAGAACAACTTCGGTTTCGGCGGCACCAACGGCACGCTTGTTTTCCGCCGCGCCTGATCCGTGGTTGAGGCGGGCCCTTAAGGAGTTCCATAAGGGGCTGCGCCATGGCAGGGTCCACCCTCTGGGGTGGACCCTGTTCGTGTTTTGTGCCGGCGAATTGCTGGCGCTCGCGCTGCTGGCGCGGACGCTGGCCGACGCCATCGCCGGCAGCCGGGCCGGATTCCTGTGGTGGCACCTCGCCGCGGCCATGGGCCTTGCACTGGGCGCCGTGGCGGCCCTGCGCGCGTGGCCGGCATGGTGGCGCGGCCTGCGCTGGACCTGTACGGCCGTGCAGGATGCCGATGCCGAAGGATCCCTGCGACTCTGGCTGGAAGCACCGGGCGGTGCGCGGCGCGAGGCCATCGTGCGGCAGTGCTGGCAGATCGGAGGCGCTACGGTGGTGTGCCTTGCCCCCGGCGGCGCCGCCATGCCCGGCGTCATTCTTCTCCCCTGGCAGGCCGCCGGCCCCGAGCTGGCGCGCTGGCTGCGACGGTCCGCGCGAGTTGCACTGCGGGTGCAACCTGATGCCCGGACAGGGAACGATTTTGTTAGCTTGCGGTCACAGGATGCGCGTTGCTTCACCGGGCGGGCTGAGAATCGTAGGTAAAATACAACGTTTGTCGTGACGACCAAACCAAGAGATACACTGCAGGTGAGCCATACGTGAGCGAACGCGAAGCCGATCAGCTCCTAGTTGAACGCGTCCAGCAGGGCGACAAGCGGGCCTTTGAACTTCTGGTGACCAAATACCATCGGAAGATCATTCGCCTGATTTCGCGCCTGGTCAGGGATCCCGCTGAAGTCGAGGATGTGGCGCAGGATGCCTTCATCAAGGCATACCGCGCCTTGCCCCAGTTCCGCGGGGAGTCGGCCTTCTACACGTGGCTGTACCGGATCGCCGTCAACACCGCCAAGAACTACCTGGCCACCCAGGGCCGCCGCCCGGAAGCGTCCAGCGATATCGATGCGGAAGAGGCTGAAACTTTTGCGGACGGTGAACAACTAAGGGATATCAATACGCCGGAGTCGATGCTCCACACGCGGCAAGTCGCCGAGACGGTGAACCGCGCGATGGAAGCACTTCCGGAAGAATTGCGGACCGCCATCACGCTGCGCGAGATCGAGGGCCTCAGCTACGAGGAAATCGCCGAAGCGATGGGATGCCCGATCGGCACGGTGCGCTCGCGGATCTTCCGCGCGCGCGAGGCGATTGCCGAGAAATTGCGCCCGCTACTGGGAACGGCAGAGGGCAAGCGGTGGTAATTGGCGGTTCAGGTAGTAGAGAAGAATGTCGTGCGGCCAGCGTTGCAGCCTATTCCTGCATCGATAAGCGACAGCAGTAACGGGATTATCGGTGTTCAATGGAATGTCTTGGGGTGGGAAATGGGTCAGGCTCATAAGCAGTCGGTTCATGTAGTGGAAGCAGCGGAGCAGATCTCCGTATTGATGGATGGCGAACTGGCGCCGCATGAAGTCGATGCCGTGCTGGATCTCGCGAAAGGCGAGGCCGGCATTTCGGACTGGACCACATACCAGTTGATCGGCGACGCGCTGCGGTCCGAAGACCTGACGCAGGCGGGCTCCACCGCCGATTTCCTCTCGCGTTTCTCCGCGCGCCTGGAAGCCGAGCCGCACGTGCTGGTGCCGGCGGTGGCGCAGGCCAGCGCCCGCCATCGCCTGCTGGTCAGGCCGTCGTGGGTGCGCCGCGTGATGCCGGGCACCGCGATCGCCGCCGCCGTGGCCGCGGTCAGCTGGGTGGTGGTGCCGCAGTTGCGCGGTCCGGCCACGGTCGGAACGCCCGACGCTGTGGTGGCCCGTGCCGAGCAGCCGGCCGCCGGCCAGGCCACCGGCATCGTCACGGTTGCCGCGGACGCGCCGCAGATGATCCGCGACCCGCGCCTGGACGAATACCTGCGTGCGCATCGCACTTCAGTGGCAACGGATGCTTTCGTGCCGTCCATGCGCACGGTTGCCAACGGTGCGAACTTCACTCAGGAAAATACGCAGGAATAATGCCGGACATGCATAAAGGAGGTTCGTCCGCCTATGTAGCGGGCGCGCAGAGAATTAGGGCCCTGCGCAGGTCCTTTTTTCTGGCCTTGTGTCTGAGCGCTGCCGCGGCCACCGCGCAGCCTTCGGACAATACGCTGAACCGACGCGACGCCACTGCCTGGCTCAACAAGATCCATAAAGCCGCCCAGCGCGAGAATTATGTCGGCACGCTGATCTACCAGCGCGGCAGCGTCATGCACGCCTCGCGCATCCAGCATTACAGCGACCTCGTCCACAACGAATACGAGCGGCTGGAAACCCTCGACGGCAAGCCGCGTGAAGTGCTGCGGCAGAACGACGTGGTGCACAGCCTGATCCCCGAAGCCAAGCTGGTGGTGGTGGAAAAGCAGGAAGCCAAGGACCGCTTCCCGGCGCTGCTCGCCACCAACAAGAACGATGTGCTGGACCTGTACGACATGCGCAAGATGCCCGCCGAGCGCGTGGCCGGCATGGAGTGCGAGGTCTTTGCGCTGGAACCTCACGATGCCGCGCGTTACGCGGTGCGCCTGTGGGCGGAAAAGAACTCCGGCCTGCTGATGCGCGCGCAGACCATTGGCGACGGCGGCAAGGTGCTGGAGCAGGTGGCGTTCTCGCAGGTGCAGATCGGGGTTCCGTCCGAGAAGCAGCGCATCCTTGGCGCGATCAAGAATTCCAGCAACTGGAACCACTATGAGGTGACCTACCAGCCCACCAATATCGCCGACGAGGGTTGGTCGATCGCGGTGCCGCTCAAGGGGTTCCAGAAGATCCGCGAGGTTCGCCGCCCGCTCGGCGAGCTGCGCACGCCCAACCCGGGCAATGCCCGCGGTCAGGTGTTCGAAGTGCTGCAGGTCGTCTACAGCGACGGGCTGACCGGCCTGTCGGTCTTTATTGAGCCGGTTTCCGAGCAACGTGCGCGCCGCGAAGGCGTGGCCGCGCTCGGTGCGACCCAGGTCGTGGTGCGCCGGGTTGCCGATTTCTGGATTACCGTGGTGGGCGAGGTGCCGGCGAGCACCGTGCGCCAGTTTGCGACGGCCGTAGAGTACCGTCCGCCCAAGACGGTACACTGAGCGTGAGCCGGTGCGGCCGGCGCCCGGATTCCGTCCGGGGCCGGCTCCAAGAAACCGGCGCAGGGGTCCCCGCCACGGGATCACATCCAGTCGGTTTTTCTTCTTTTCGCTGAATCCCGGGAGTTGTCGATGATGTTCAGATCTCCAGCCCTGGCGCGGGCCGTGGTCATGGCTGCCATGATGCTGCTCGGCCCGACCGTTGCCGAAGTCAGCCACGCCCAGGCCGCTGCCTCCAATTACAACCTACCCGACTTCACCGACCTGGTGGAGAAGGCCAGCCCGGCCGTGGTCAATATCCGCACCACCGAGCTGGTGCGCCAGCGCGGCGGCGTGCCGGGCGGCGACGACGAGATGGCCGAGTTCTTCCGCCGCTTCTTCGGCGTGCCGATGCCCGGCGCCCCGGCGCCGGGCACCCCGCCGCGCCGCGGCCAGCCGCCGCAGCAGGAAGAGCAGAGCCGCGGCGTGGGCTCGGGCTTCATCATCAGCCAGGATGGCTATGTGATGACCAACGCGCACGTGGTGGCCGACGCCGAAACCATCTACGTGACGCTGCCGGACAAGCGTGAATTCAAGGCCAAGCTGATCGGCTCCGACAAACGCACCGACGTGGCGCTGCTCAAGGTCGAGGCCAGCGGCCTGCCGCGCCTGCCGCTGGGCGATTCCAACAAGGTCCGCGCCGGCGAGTGGGTGCTTGCGATCGGCTCGCCGTTCGGGCTGGACAACAGCGTGACCGCCGGCATCGTCTCGGCCAAGGGCCGCGACACCGGCGACTACCTGCCGTTCATCCAGACCGACGTCGCGGTCAATCCCGGCAACTCCGGCGGGCCGCTGATCAACCTGCGCGGCGAAGTGATCGGCATCAACTCGCAGATCTACAGCCGCAGCGGCGGCTATATGGGGATCTCGTTCGCGATCCCGATCGACGAGGCCATGCGCGTGTCCGAGCAGCTCAAGTCCTCCGGGCGTGTGACCCGCGGCCGCATCGCCGTGGCGATCGGCGATGTGACGAAGGAAGTCGCCGATTCGCTGGGGCTGGGCCGTGCGCGCGGCGCGCTGGTCGGCAGCGTCGAGCCGGGCGGTCCTGCCGAAAAGGCCGGCATCGAGGCGGGCGACATCATCCTGAAGTTCAACGGCCGCGACATCGAGCGGGCCTCGGACCTGCCGCGCATGGTCGGCGAGACCAAGCCCGGCACGCGCGTGCCGCTGCAGCTGTGGCGCAAGGGCGCGACCCGCGAGGTCAGCATCACCGTCACCGAGCTGGAGCCGGACGGCAAGGCCCGCGCCCGCAGCGGGGCGACGCCGAAGGATGACAGCGCGCCGCAGGCCGGCAAGCCCAACGCGCTGGGCCTGGTGGTCAGCGACCTGCCCGAGGCGCGCCTGAAAGAGCTCAAGCTCAAGTCCGGCGTCGAGGTCGACGTGGCCGACGGCCCGGCGCTGCGTGCCGGCATCCGTCCGGGCGATATCATCCTGCGCCTGGGCGACACCGACGTGACCAACGCGCGCCAGTTCAACGAACTGGTGCGCGGCCTGGACAAGAGCCGTATCGCCGCGGTGTTCGTGCGGCGCGGCGACGCCACCCAGGTGCTGACGCTGCGACCCGGCGCCGCCTCGGTGCGCTGATACGCCATGGCTGGCACGCCCGCGCTGACGCTGTACGGCCGGGCGTACTGCCATCTTTGCGAAGACATGAAAGTCGCGCTGGAGCCGCTCCGGCGCGATTTTTCTTTCATCCTGCATGAAGTCGATGTCGACGCCGATGCCGCGCTGGAGGCGCGCTTTGGCGAACTGGTGCCGGTGCTGATGCCCGGCACGCCGGCGGACTTGCCGGCGGACTCGTCGGCGCATGCCGCGCCCCTTTGCCACTATTTCCTGGATGAAGCGGCGACAAGGGTATGGCTTGCCGCACATGGCGCTACGCGCACCGCCCGCTGAGCCGCGCCGGCATCCGCGCCACGCCACCAGATGACGGCCCGGAAGTCATTGAAAATCCGGTAAAATTGCGGATTGGCGCAAAATTTGCGCCCCCCGAACCCGCGGTACGCCCGCGCACGCCTTGCGGCGCGCGGCGCCGGGCCGCTCCACTGCTTGTTGCCGCCCGGGCTCTCAGCCGGCGCTTCCCTGAACATTAGATGGACCATATCCGTAATTTCTCGATCATTGCCCACATCGACCATGGGAAGTCCACCCTGGCCGACCGGATCATTCAGCTTTGCGGAGGGCTGTCGGATCGGGAGATGGAAGCGCAGGTTCTCGATTCGATGGATATCGAAAAAGAGCGCGGCATCACCATCAAGGCGCAGACCGCGGCGCTGAGCTACAAGGCGCGCGACGGCCAGGTCTATAACCTGAACCTGATCGACACCCCCGGACACGTCGACTTCAGCTATGAGGTCAGCCGCTCGCTGTCCGCCTGCGAAGGCGCGCTGCTGGTGGTCGACGCCTCGCAGGGCGTCGAAGCCCAGACCGTGGCCAACTGCTACACCGCAATCGAGCTGGGCGTGGAAGTGGTGCCGGTGCTGAACAAGATTGACCTGCCGCAGGCCGACCCGGACAGCGCGATCCAGGAGATCGAGGACGTCATCGGCATCGACGCGCAGGATGCCACGCCGTGCTCGGCCAAGACCGGCCAGGGCGTGCAGGACGTGATCGAGGCGCTGATCGCCAAGGTGCCACCGCCCAAGGGCGATGCCGACGCGCCGCTGCAGGCGCTGATCATCGACTCGTGGTTCGACAACTACGTCGGTGTGGTGATGCTGGTGCGCGTGGTCAACGGCACGCTGCGCACCAAGGACAAGGTGCTGCTGATGGCCACCGGCGCGCAGCACTTGGTCGAGCAGGTCGGCGTGTTCACGCCCAAGTCGATCCAGCGCGACGCGCTGACCGCGGGGCAGGTGGGCTTTGTCATCGCCGGCATCAAGGAACTGAAGGCCGCCAAGGTCGGCGACACCATCACCACCGTGCAGCGCAAGGCCGGAGCGCCGCTGCCGGGCTTCAAGGAAGTCAAGCCGCAGGTGTTCGCCGGCCTGTACCCGGTCGAAGCCAACCAGTACGAGGCGCTGCGCGAGTCGCTGGAAAAGCTGCGGCTCAACGACGCCTCGCTGATGTTCGAGCCTGAAGTCTCGCAGGCGCTGGGCTTCGGCTTCCGCTGCGGCTTCCTTGGCCTGCTGCACATGGAGATCGTGCAGGAGCGCCTGGAGCGCGAGTTCGACATGGACCTGATCACCACCGCGCCCACGGTGGTCTATCAGGTGCAGATGCGCGATGGTTCCACCGTCACCGTGGAAAACCCGGCCAAGATGCCGGACCCGAGCAAGATCGACGCCATCCTGGAGCCGATCGTTACCGTCAACCTGTACATGCCGCAGGAATATGTCGGCTCGGTGATCACGCTGTGCACGCAGAAGCGCGGCACGCAGATCAATATGAGCTACCACGGCAAGCAGGTGCAGCTGACCTACGAGATCCCGATGGCGGAAATCGTGCTCGATTTCTTCGATCGCCTGAAGTCGGTGTCGCGCGGCTATGCGTCGATGGATTACGAGTTCAAGGAATATCGGCCCTCCGACGTGGTCAAGGTCGACATCCTGATCAACAGCGACAAGGTCGATGCGCTGTCGGTGATCGTGCACCGCTCCAATTCGCAATATCGCGGGCGCGAGGTCGCCGCCAAGATGCGCGAGATCATTCCGCGCCAGATGTATGACGTGGCGATTCAGGCCGCCATCGGCTCCAATATCATCGCGCGTGAAAACGTCAAGGCGCTGCGCAAGAACGTGCTGGCCAAGTGCTACGGCGGCGATATCTCGCGCAAGAAGAAGCTGCTGGAAAAGCAGAAGGCGGGCAAGAAGCGGATGAAGCAGGTCGGCACCGTCGAGATTCCGCAGGAGGCCTTCCTGGCCATCCTGCAAGTCGACGACAAATAATTGCCACGCGCAGGGCAGGGGCAGGGCCATGCCCGGCAGCCTTGCCGGCGTGGTGACAGAACAGGCTGTACCAGGATTTCCAAGAACCAGAAGCCGTCATGAATTTTGCACTGATCCTTTTTGTGCTGGTGGTGATCACGGGCGTGGCGTGGGTGGCCGACAAGCTCGTGTTCGAGCGGCAGCGCCGCTCTTCGGCGCGGCTCGCGCTGGCCGAGTTCGATTCGCAGCAGGGCCGCCTGCAAGGCAGCTTCGGCACGGCCGATGCCGACGCCACGCGCAAGCGCCTGGCCGAGGAAAAGCTGCGCCAGCCGTGGTGGCTGGAGTATTCGGCCAGCTTCTTCCCGGTGATCCTGGCGGTGTTCGTGCTGCGCTCGTTCGTGGTCGAGCCGTTCAAGATTCCGTCCGGCTCGATGATCCCGACGCTGCTGATCGGCGACTTCATCCTCGTCAACAAGTACGAGTACGGCATCCGCCTGCCGGTGGTGAACAAGAAGATCATGGACATGGGCGAGCCCCAGCGCGGCGACGTGATGGTGTTCCGCTACCCGAAGGACCCGTCGCTCGACTACATCAAGCGCGTCATCGGCGTGCCGGGCGATGTGGTGCAGTACGCCAACAAGCGCCTGACCATCAACGGCAAGCCGGCCGAGTACACCGCGCTGCCGGACTTCCTCGACGAGGAGCGCCTGGCCTATTCGCGCCATTTCCGCGAAAAGCTGCCGGGCGGCGTCGAGCATGGCATCCTGAACGACGCCGATCGGCCCGCCTTTATCGCCGGCGCGGACCCGGATTTTCCGTACCGGGACAACTGCACCTACAATCAACAGGGTGTGACTTGCAAGGTACCCGCAGGTCACTATTTCGTCATGGGTGACAACCGCGACAACAGCCTGGATTCCCGCTACTGGGGCTTCGTGCCGGACCAGAACATCGTCGGCAAGGCATTCGTGATCTGGATGAACCTGGGCAATTTCGGACGCGTGGGATCGTTCAAGTAAGCATCTGACGCGGCGCAAGAACACTCAACAAAAAGAGGGCAGGCGCGATGGGTCGATTTGGGAAGGTGGGGGCAGGAAACCATCCGGCATGGCGCCGGGCTGGCGCCGGCGGGTTTTCCGTGTGGACGCTGCTGGTGATCGTGGTGTTCGTGGTCGGCGTGGCCTTGCCGGCCCTGCGCGCGATCCCGAGCCTGGTGGAATATTTTTCGGTCAAGCGCGCCGCCGGCTATGCCAAGCAGCGCGCCGCCAACAAACGTGAAGTGGTCGAATTCTTCGAGAAGCAGGCCGCCATCGACCGCATTACCGCGGTCAAGGGCGAGGACCTGCTGATCCGGGAAGACGATAACGGCACCATCCAGTCGGTTGATTTCTCGTACCGTACCGAGGTGCCTGTCTACGGACCCCTGAGCCTGTTGATTACCTATTCAGGAACGCAGCACTGATATGAACCTCGACGCCTTGCAGCAACGACTCGGCTACCGATTCAGCAAGCCCGAATTGCTGCAACAGGCGCTGACGCACCGCAGCCACAGCGCCCAGCACAACGAACGCCTGGAATTTCTCGGCGACTCGGTGCTCAACTGCGCCGTGGCCGACATGCTTTATGGCATGTTCGGCAAGCTCGACGAGGGCGACCTGTCGCGGGTGCGGGCCAACCTGGTCAAGCAGCAGGCGCTGTACGAAATCGCCCAGATGCTGCAGCTGTCCGACACCCTGCGACTGGGCGAGGGCGAGTTGAAGAGCGGCGGCTTCCGCCGCCCGTCGATCCTGGCCGATGCGCTCGAAGCGATTGTCGGCGCGGTGTTCCTCGACGCCGGCTTCGACGCCGCGCGCGCACTGATCCGCAAGCTCTATATCCCGATCCTGGAGCAGGTCGATCCGCGCACGCTGGGCAAGGACGCCAAGACCCTGCTGCAGGAATACCTGCAGGGCCACAAGATTGCCCTGCCGCAATATAACGTAATCGCCACACACGGCGCCGCGCACAGCCAGCAGTTTGAAGTCGAGTGCACCGTGCCTAAACTGGAAGTCCGGGTGTTCGGCACCGGCGCGTCGCGGCGCGCCGCCGAGCAGGCCGCCGCCAAGCTGGCGCTCGATGAAGTCCAGAAGCTGGTGCCGCAGCTGCTCAAGCGCAGCCGCGCCGAGCGTACCGGCAAGACCCGCAAGCAACCCCAGCCGCAGGACCCGCAGCTGTCTCTCAGGTTGAAGGAATGACCGAATCTACCCATCCGCAGCAAGACGCGGCGGATACCCCGGCCGCGGCGTTCCGCTGCGGCACCGTGGCCATCGTCGGCCGCCCCAACGTGGGCAAGTCCACGCTGATGAACGCGCTGGTCGGCCAGAAGATCAGCATCACCTCGCGCAAGGCGCAGACCACGCGGCATCGTATCGTCGGGATCCAGACCACGGATGACGCGCAGTATGTGTTCGTCGACACGCCGGGTTTCCAGACCCGCCACGCCAGCGCGCTGAACCGTTCGCTGAACCGCGCGGTCACCTCGACGCTGTCGTCGGTTGACTTGATCCTGTTCGTGGTCGAGGCCGGTTACTACGGCGCCGACGACGAGAAGGTGCTGGCGCTGCTGCCGAAGAACACGCCGGTGCTGCTGGTGACCAACAAGCTCGACCGCATCGGCGAGAACCGCTCGGAAGTGATGATGCCCTTCCTGGAAAAGATGGGGCAGCTGTTCCCGTTCCGCGAAGTGGTGCCGATGTCGGCCAAGACCCGCGACCATATCGCGCGGCTGTTCGACATCATCCGGCCCTACCTGCCGGAAGGCGAGCCGATGTATGACGCCGATGCGATGACGGATCGCAGCGAGCGCTTCCTGGCCTCGGAAATCATCCGCGAGAAGGTGTTCCGCTGGACCGGCGATGAGCTGCCGTACACCAGCACCGTGATCATCGACAAGTTCGAGACCGAAGGCCGCCTGCGCCGCGTCTTTGCCACCATCCTGGTCGAGCGCGATGCGCACAAGGCCATGATCATCGGCAACAAGGGCAGCAAGCTCAAGCAGATCTCGACCGAGGCGCGCCTGGACATGGAAAAGCTGTTCGACGGCAAGGTCTACCTGGAAATGTGGATCAAGGTGAAGAGCGGCTGGGCCGACAACGAAGCCGGCCTGCGCGCATACGGCTACGAGTGAGCCTGGCAACGATCCCGACGCCCAACCCGACAGCGAGCCCCCAGCGAGCGCCCCGTGAGCAAGACCGCTGACATCGCGCGCGCGCCCGCGCCCAAGGCCCGGCGCGCCGACCCCGTGGTCGACGAGGCCGCCGAACTGCTCGACAGCGGCGCGCTGCCCGGCATGGCCGGCGCCGCCGCGCGCGCGATGATGGACCGCGCCATGCGCATCGTGCCGGCACGGCCCGAGTCGCGCGTGGGCGAGCAGCCGGGTTTCGTGCTGCACGCCTGGCCCTACCGCGAGACCAGCCTGATCCTGGACGTGTTCACGCGCGACTACGGCCGCATCTCGATGGTGGCCAAGGGCGCCAAGCGCCCGCACTCGGCGCTGCGCGCGGTGCTGCAGCACTTCCATCCGGTCTCGGTGTCATGGAGCGGCCGCGGCGAGGTCAAGACCCTCACCAAGGCCGAGTGGGTCGGCGGCATGCCGCCGCTGGCCGGCGACGCGCTGCTGTCGGCGTTCTACCTGAACGAACTGCTGATGCGCTTCTGCCCGCGCGAGGACGCGCATCCGGTGCTGTTCCGCCATTACCTGTCGACGCTGACGCGGCTGGCGCATGGTGAGCCGGCCGGCCTGGTGCTGCGCAGATTCGAGCGCGTGCTGCTGCAGGAAACGGGTTTCGCGGTGGCGTTCGACCAGTGCCTGAGTACCGGCGAGCGGGTGCTGCCGGGCCTCGACTATGTCTACCAGCCCGAGCGCGGCGTGCGCCGGGCTCAGCCGAGCGATCCGTCGACGTGGCCGGTGGTCTCGGGCCAGACCCTGCTGGACATGGCGCAGGACGACTACAGCCGCGCGCAGACCGCCGCGCAAAGCCGCGCGCTGATGCGGTTCCTGCTGCATTATTATCTGCAAGGTGCGCCGCTGAAGACGCGCCAGATACTGATCGACCTGCAGTACCTCTGACCGACAAGAACCTCCGACTTACTCCTGCACCTGTTCGCATGATCTTCCACGCAAATCCGGGCGTCATCGACCTTGGCGTCAATATCGACCACGTGGCCACGCTGCGCAATGCGCGCGGCACGGTGTACCCTGATCCCATTCGCGCCGCGCTGCTGGCGGAACAGGCCGGCGCCGACCTGATCACGCTGCACCTGCGCGAAGACCGCCGCCATATCCGCGATGCCGACGTGCGCGCGCTGCGCCCGCAGTTGGCCACGCGCATGAACCTGGAATGCGCAATCACGCAGGAGATGCTCGACATCGCCTGCGAGATCCGCCCGCAGGACGTGTGCCTGGTGCCGGAGCGCCGCGAAGAGGTGACCACCGAGGGCGGGCTGGACGTGGCCGGACGCTTCGAGCAGGTCAAGGCCGCGTGCGCGCAGCTCGCCGGTGCCGGCATCCGCGTGTCGCTGTTCATCGATCCGGATGCCGACCAGATCGCCGCGGCCGCTGCCTGCGGCGCGCCCGTGATCGAACTGCATACCGGGCGCTATGCCGATGCGCATACGCCGCAGGAGCAGGCGGCCGAGTTCCGCCGCATCGCCGACGGGGCCGATGCCGGCCAGAAGCACGGCCTGGTGGTCAATGCCGGCCACGGGCTGCACTACACCAACGTGCAGCCGATCGCGGCACTGCCGGGCATCAAGGAGCTGAACATCGGCCATGCCATCGTCGCGCACGCGGTATTCGCGGGCTGGGAGAACGCGGTGCGCGAGATGAAGGCGATCATGGTGGCCGCGCGCCTGGGCACGCAATATCCTGCCGGGGGCACCCCGGCGTGATTTACGGCATCGGCACCGACATCATCCAGATCGCGCGCGTGCAGGGCGTGATGACGCGCACCAACGGCCGTTTCGCCGAAAAGGTGCTGGGCCCCGACGAACTGGCCAAATACCACGCCCGCAAGGCCCGTTCGGAAAAGCGCGGCCTGGCGTTCCTGGCGACGCGCTTCGCGGCCAAGGAGGCGTTCTCCAAGGCGATCGGCCTGGGCATGCGCTGGCCGATGACGTGGCGCGCGATGGAACTGATGAACCTGCCGTCCGGCGAGCCCACCGCGGTGTGCCATGGCGAACTGGCTGCGTGGCTGGCGGAACGCGGGCTGGTCGTGCGGGTCAGTGTCAGTGACGAACATGATTACGCAGTCGCCTTCGCCATTGCCGAGCGCAGCGGCGCGGCGGCGTCTCAACCTACAGCCTTGTGAACCCAACCCCTTCCATGTCCAAGAAGAATTCCGGCAAGCGGCCGGGCCCGGTGGTCCTCGATGTCGTCGGCAAGCAGCTCGACGCGGAAGACGCGCGCCGCATCGCGCATCCGCTCACCGGCGGCGTGATCCTGTTCGCGCGCAATTTCGAGTCGCGCGCGCAACTGCAGGCACTGACGCGCGCGATCCGCGCCGTGCGCGACGATGTGCTGATCTGCATCGACCATGAAGGCGGACGCGTGCAGCGCTGCAAGACCGACGGCTTTACCCACCTGCCGGCGATGCACCGCCTGGGCGAACTGTGGGAACGCGACGTGCTGGCCGCGACCAAGGCGGCGGTCGCCTGCGGCTATGTGCTGGCGGCCGAGCTGCGCGCCTGCGATATCGACCTGAGCTTCACCCCGGTGCTCGACCTCGACTACGGCCGCAGTGCCGTGATCGGCGACCGCGCCTTCCACGCCGACCCGCGCGTGGTATCGATGCTGGCCGGCCACCTGAACCACGGCCTGCTGCTGGCGGGCATGAGCAACTGCGGCAAGCATTTTCCCGGCCACGGCTACGTCGAGGCGGATTCGCACGTGGCGATCCCGGTCGACGAGCGCACGCTGGACCAGATCCTGGGCCAGGATGCGCGCCCGTATGAATGGCTGGGCCTGTCGCTGTCGTCGGTGATGCCGGCGCACGTGATCTACCCCAAGGTCGACCCCGGCCCGGCCGGCTTCTCGCGCTACTGGCTGCAGGACGTGCTGCGCGCGCAGCTGGGCTTCGAGGGCGTAATCTTCAGCGACGACCTCAGCATGGAAGGCGCCAGCGTCGCCGGCACCGTCACCGAGGCCGCGCGCGCCGCGCTGGCCGCGGGCTGCGACATGGTGCTGATCTGCAACCACCCCGACCGCGCCGACCAGCTGCTGAGCGAGCTCGACGTCGAGATCGGCAAGCCCTCGCAGCGCCGCATCCGCAAGCTGTTCGCGCGCCGCAAGCCGCTGGACTGGAACAAGCTGCAGCAGGAGGGCGAGTACCGCGCCGCACTGCGCTCGCTGAAGGAACACGAGCTGATCGCCTGAACGGCGTGAAGTGCGCAAACAAAAATGGCAGCCGAGGCTGCCATTTTTTATTGCATGCCCCGCGCTGAAGCGGGGCCAGACCAGCGCCTCAGTTGGCGCGGCTGCGGTATTCGCCGGTGCGGGTGTCGATTTCGATCTTGTCGCCTATGTTGCAGAACAGCGGCACTTGCAGTTCGAAGCCGGTGTTGATCTTGGCGCCCTTGAGCACCTTGCCCGACGAGGTGTCGCCCTTGACGGCCGGCTCGGTGTAGACGATTTCGCGGACCAGCGTGGTCGGCATTTCGACCGAGATGGCCTTGTCGTTGTAGAACACGACTTCGACGTTCATGCCGTCCTCGAGGTAGTTCAGCGAGTCACCCATGCTGTCCTTCTCGACTTCGTACTGGTTGTAGTCGGCGTCCATGAACACGTACATCGGGTCAGCGAAGTACGAGTAGGTGCATTCGCGGCGCTCGAGCACCACCACTTCGAACTTGTCGTCGGCCTTGAACACCGACTCGCCCGGTGCGTCCGTCAGCAGGTTCTTGTACTTCATCTTGACCACAGCGGCGTTGCGGCCCGACTTGTTGTACTCGGCCTTCTGCACGACCATCGGATCGCCGCCGATCATGAACACGTTACCGACGCGGAGTTCCTGTGCGATTTTCATCTGAACTGATTTCCTGAAAAATAAAGTCTAGGAATTTGGAATGGCGAAGGCGCGCTGCCGGCGTGCCCGCGGTAAGCCCGCGAGAGCCCGGATCCACGCGCTCGCGACCCCGTGCCCAGCTTGCTTTAAGCCATTGCCCCGCGTGGTGGTACACGCCCGGCAAGGCCCTGGTTCTCCGGCCCGGTCGCCATTTGGATCAACCGGTTATTTTACCTGATTTTCGCAAAATGCCACCAGGTTGGCGGCAAGGTCGCCGGGATGCTGCAAGCGCCGCTCCCAGCGCGGCGCGATCGCCGCAAGTGCGGGCAGCTGCGCTCGCAGTCGCGGCCAGTCGGGCGCATTGCCGTAGCCGTTCCAGGCGTGCCAGAAATCGGCCAGTGCCGCCGCCGCTGCTGGCGCCACGCCGCTTTTCGTGAAGAGTTCCAGCCAGGCATCGAGCTTGACCCGGTGGGCCTCGTCGTCCTGAGGATAGATGTGCCAGACCAGCGGCCGCGCCGCCCACTGCGCGCGCACGAAGGAGTCCTCGCCGCGCACGAAATTAAGGTCGCAGGCCCACAGCAGTTCGTCATAGTGTTCCTGCCGCACGAAGGGAATGGCCTGCACGCACAGGCTGCCGCGCGCGACCGGCCGGCCCGGTGCCAGCGGGGCGCCGAGCCACTCGGCCACCTGGCTGGCCGCCAGACCGGCCGGCACCAGGCAATGGACCGCCTCGCTGCCGTCGCGCCATTGCTCCAGCAGCGCCGGCAGTGCCAGGTTGCGATAGGCGAACAGGCTCACGCGCAGCGCATCGGTCAGCGGGGTCACGCCCAGCCGGTGCCACAGTGATGCCTGCGCCGCCGCGCCGTCGAGGAACGCGGCACGCTGCGCGCCCAGCATCGATTCACGCAGCAGCCCGCCGGTGCCGGGTTCGAAGCCGGGGAAGAAGAAGTGCTTGACCAGCGGCAGGCGCGGATGGGGCGAGGGCAGCGCGTGATGTTCGCGCACCCAGGCTTCCGCGCTCAGGTATTCCAGGTTGATCCACGCGGGTTTGGGCGCGCGCGCCGCCATGCGCTCGAGGAACGCCGGCGGCAGGTGGCAGGCGAAGGCTTCGATGACAGCATCGTGCGGCATTGCGCCGGCGGTGCCGTCCGCTTCTCCGGGCGCGGCTGACGGATGCCAGGGGCGGATTTCCACGCCGGCGAGGTGCTGGACCGCGGCGGCTGTGTCCAGCTCCGGCGCCAGCCGGGCGAAGCTGGCCAGGTCGTCGACCCACAGCCGCACTGCGTGCCCGTGCTCCTGCGCCAGCTGGCGGGCCAGCCGCCAGCAGACGCCGATGTCGCCGAAGTTGTCGATCACGGTGCAGAAGATGTCCCAGGAACGGATAGGCATGAGAGGTGGTGGTCGGCGGGGCGCGCGGTTGAATTGCTCTAAACTTGCGATTTTAGAGGCCGCGCGGCATTGACGCGCGCCGGTCCGCAGCGGTCACCGTCCCCACATGTCAGACCAGCAACCCGATTCCCCGAAACCCGCCGACGAGGTACCGGCCGAGGCGCACGCCGAGATGCCTTCCGCCGCGCCAGCGGAAACGCAGGCAGAAACGCAGGCAGAAGCGCCGGCTGAAGCGCCGGCTGAAGCCCTGGCCGAGGCTCCGGCCGAGCCCTTCGATGCGCGCCCGGTGATCTCGCGCCTGCCCGGCCTGCCGGGCGTCTACCGCTATTTCGACGCGAACGGCAATGTGCTGTACGTGGGCAAGGCGCGCGACCTGAAGAAGCGGGTGTCGAGCTACTTCAACAAGACCCAGCTGTCGCCGCGCATCGCGATGATGGTGTCGCGCATCGCGCGCATCGAGACCACGGTGGTGCGCACCGAGGCCGAGGCGCTGCTGCTCGAGAACAACCTGATCAAGGCGCTGGCGCCGCGCTACAACATCCTGTTCCGCGACGACAAGTCGTACCCGTTCCTGAAGCTGACCGGGCACCGCTTCCCGCGCATGGCGTACTACCGCGGCGCCACCGACCGCAAGCACCAGTACTTCGGCCCGTTCCCGAGCGCCTATGCGGTGCGCGAAAGCATGCAGATCCTGCAGAAGGTGTTCCAGCTGCGCACCTGCGAGGACACCGTCTTCAACAACCGCACGCGGCCGTGCCTGCTGCACCAGATCCACCGCTGCACCGGGCCGTGCGTCAATGCCATCAGCGAGGACGACTACGCGCGCGATGTCGCCAACGCGGCGCGCTTCCTGCAAGGCCGCCAGAGCGAGGTGCTGGAGGGCCTGCAGGGCAAGATGGAGCAGCACGCCGAGCGCCTGGAATTCGAGCAGGCGGCGGCGGTGCGCGACCAGATCGCGGCGCTGTCGACCGTGCTCAAGCGCCAGGCGGTGGAAGAGGTGGGGGGCCAGGCGCGCGACATCGACGTGCTGGCGGTCGCGGTCGAAGGTGGCCGCGCCTGCGTCAACCTGGCCATGGTGCGCGGCGGGCGCCACCTGGGTGACAAGGCCTACTTCCCCGCCCATGCGGACGAGGCGGCGATGATCGTCGAGGACGCCGACGAGCGCGCCGAAGACAGCGCCGACGAGTCCGGCGCCGCGGCCGCTGCGCTGCCACTGACCGTGGACCGCATTGCCACCCGCGTGCTGTCGGCCTTCATGGTGCAGCACTACCTGGAGCAGTCGGCGCCGCCCATCATCGTGGTCAGCCATGTGCCGGACGATGGCGCGGTGCTCGAGGCCCTGGCGCTGCACGCCGGGCGCAAGGTCACGCTGGTGCGCCAGCCGCAGGGCCAGCGCAAGATCTGGCTGGAGATGGCGCAGCAGGGCGCGGCGCTGGCGCTGTCGCGCCGCCTGGCCGAGCAGGGCAGCCAGGAAGCGCGCACGCGCGCGCTGGCGGAAACCATCGGGCTGGACCTGGAAGACCTGGCGCTGCTGCGCGTCGAGTGCTTCGATATCAGCCATACCGCCGGCGAGGCCACGCAGGCGTCGTGCGTGGTGTACCACCACCACGACATGCAGAACAGCGAATACCGTCGCTATAACATCCAGGACATTATTCCCGGTGACGACTACGCGGCGATGCGGCAGGTGCTGACACGGCGCTACCAGAAGCTGGTCGAACAGATCCAGGAAGACGGCGGCATCGAGGGTAGCAGTGAAGCCGCGGCGCTGGTGCCGCAGATCGTGCTGATCGACGGCGGCAAGGGCCAGGTCGAGGTGGCGCGGCAGGTGTTCGAGGAGCTGGGTCTGGATATCGGCCTGCTGGTCGGCGTCGCCAAGGGGGAGGGCCGCAAGGTCGGCCTGGAGACGCTGGTGTTCGCCGATGGCCGCCCCGCGCTCGAACTGGGCCAGGGCAGTGCCGCGCTGATGCTGGTGGCGCAGATCCGCGACGAGGCGCACCGCTTTGCCATCACCGGCATGCGCGCGCGCCGCGCCAAGACGCGCACCACCTCGCGCCTGGAAGAGATCGAGGGCATTGGCGCGCGCCGGCGCCAGAAGCTGCTGACCCGCTTTGGCGGCCTGCGCGGCGTGATGGCCGCGAGCATCGACGAACTGGCCAGCGTCGAGGGTATTTCGCGCGGCCTTGCCGAGGAAATCTACCGGCAGCTGCACTGACCGCGCCCGCCCGCGACCGGCGGCGGGCCGGCACGCCAATCGCCGGAAATGCTCGATTGGCCCGGAAATCGGCGACAATCGCAGGATTGGTTACCGTCCCCCCGCCGTCCGAGTTCCATGCCCTTCAATATCCCGATCCTGCTGACCTGGCTTCGCGTCGCCATGATTCCACTGGTCGTAGGGGTCTTCTACCTGCCCGACGCCTGGCTGCCGATGCATACCAAGAACGTTACCGCGGCGGCGTTCTTCATCATCGCCGCGGTAACCGACTGGCTGGACGGCTTCCTTGCACGACGCTGGAACCAGACCTCTTCGTTCGGCGCGTTCCTGGATCCGGTCGCCGACAAGTTGATGGTGACCGCGGCGCTGCTGTCGCTGCTGGCGCTGGACCGGGTCACCGACCTGATCGCGCTGGTTATCATCGGGCGCGAGATCACGATTTCGGCGCTGCGCGAGTGGATGGCGCAGATCGGCGCCTCCAAGAGCGTCGCGGTGAATTTCCTCGGCAAGCTCAAGACCACCGTGCAGATGGTGGCGATTCCGCTGCTGCTGTTCAGCGACCGCCTGTTCGGCTTCGATGCCCATCTGCTTGGCACCTGGATGATCTATGTGGCGGCCGTGCTGACGCTGTGGTCGATGATCTATTACATGAAGCTGGCGTGGCCGCAGATCCGCGAACGCAGCAACGTGGTGGCACGCGCGGGCGCGCCCAAATGAAAAGAAATTCGAAAAAGTGGTTGACGCAGAGGGCTGTTCTTTGCATAATCTCATTCTCGTTGCTGACGACGCAAGCGAAAGCAGCGAGATAAGGTGGGTTTAACGCAAGATGTTGTGAGATATCGGCGTGTTGCAGCATAAAACACCTTGATTCGATTTCAGTAGTACCCTGCGGGAGTAGCTCAGTTGGTAGAGCGCAACCTTGCCAAGGTTGAGGTCGCGAGTTCGAGACTCGTCTCCCGCTCCAGGTCAAAGCAAGGTCCGGCAGCGCGGTCATCGCGGTGCGGGGCTGGCAGTCAAAGTTGTATGCGGGAGTAGCTCAGTTGGTAGAGCGCAACCTTGCCAAGGTTGAGGTCGCGAGTTCGAGACTCGTCTCCCGCTCCAATCCCCAAAGGGAAGCCACGCTTCCCTTTTTGTTTGGGTTGAATCGCCGCGCCGCGGCGGCCGCGGCTGAATGCGGATACAATCCAGCAGCACGTCACCTGGCGGGGTGGCAGAGTGGTTATGCAGCGGCCTGCAAAGCCGTGTACGCCGGTTCGATTCCGACCTCCGCCTCCAGTTGCAAGCAGAACGGCGCCTTTTGGCGCCGTTTTTGTTTTCCCGGGCCGGCTGCGCCGCCCGGACGTGGCGGGCATGTTACATTACTCCTGTCGTACGCTTTTCGGGGGGCTCCGCGGCCTGGTTCGCGGGGCAGCAAGTCAATCGCCATCCCCGATCCGTGACACGCCGCCGGCGTGTCCGGGGCCGCTGCGGCATTTCCCGTTCTTCCCCGTTCCGATGCTGCTGCCGAGGGCTGCGGCGATTGTCCCGCGCTGACCGCTGGTGCGCGCCGGATGCGCTGTGCCACTCGCCAGGGCAAGGGAGCGGGTTAGCCGTTCAGCCCCTGACACGAGGAATCCCGCGCGCATGCATCACGCCACCCCGCTTATCAGTACCATCGTCGGCGGTATCGTCCTGGCCTTTATCCTTGGCGCGGTCGCCAGCCGGCTGCGGCTGCCGCCTTTGATCGGCTACCTGTGCGCGGGCATCGTGGTGGGGCCGCATACCCCCGGCTACACCGCCGACCAGGCGCTGGCGCCGGAACTGGCCGAGCTGGGCGTGATCCTGCTGATGTTCGGCGTGGGCCTGCATTTTTCGGTCAAGGACCTGATGGCGGTCAAGCGCATCGCCATTCCGGGTGCGGTGGTGCAGATCGGCATCGCCACGCTGATGGGCATGCTGGTGTCCTGGGGCTTCGGCTGGTCGTGGGGGCAGGGGCTGGTGTACGGGCTGGCCTTGTCGGTGGCCAGCACCGTGGTGCTGCTCAAGGCGTTGCAGGAGCGTGACCTGGTGGAATCGCCGCAGGGACGCATCGCCGTCGGCTGGCTGATCGTGGAAGACCTGGCGATGGTGCTGGCGCTGGTGCTGCTGCCGGCGATGGCGGGCCTGCTGGCGGGCGCGGGCGCGGCTTCCGGCGATGCCGCCCCTGGCACGGGCGAGGTGGTGCTGGCGATCTTCGCCACGCTGGGCAAGGTGGCGGCGTTCGTCGCGATGATGCTGGTGATCGGCCGCCGCTTTATCCCGTGGATGCTCGAGCGCATCGTCTGGACCGGCAACCGCGAGATGTTCCGCCTGGGCGTGCTGGCGACGGCGCTGGGCGTGGCCTATGGCGCTTATGCGCTGTTCGGCGTGTCGTTCGCGCTGGGCGCGTTCTTTGCGGGCATGGTGCTGGCGGAATCCGAGTTCAGCCACCGCGCGGCCGAGGAATCGCTGCCGCTGCGCGACGCCTTCGCCGTGCTGTTCTTCGTTTCGGTGGGCATGCTGTTCGACCCGATGGTGCTGGTGAACGACCCCTGGGGCGTGCTGGCGACGGTGTTTATCATCGTGGTCGGCAAGTCGCTGGCGGCGCTGGGGATCGTGCGTGCCTTCGGGCATTCGGGGCAGACCGGCATGACCATTGCCGTCAGCCTGGCGCAGATCGGCGAGTTCTCGTTCATCCTCGCCAGCCTGGGCGTCTATCTGAACATCCTGCCCGAACGTGGCCAGGCCCTGATCCTGGCCGGCGCGCTGCTGTCGATCATGCTCAATCCCGTGCTGTTCCACATGCTCGACCTGTACACCGCGCGGCGCAGCCGCGGCGCGGATCCCCAGCCGGCCTGAGGGGTTTCCTGGGCGGCTTCCTTCAGGCGCCGATGCGCGGCGCCATGGTGCGCAGGTATTCGGTGAACGCCAGCAGACCCTGGGTCGGGAACTTGTCCTGGTGCACCACCAGTTGCAGGGGGCGCACGATGCGCGGCAGGCCCTCGCGGATCGCCACCAGCGTGCCGCGCTCGAGTTCGTCGCGCACCACGTGCAGCGACAGGCAGCTGACGCCGAAGCCACTCATCACCGCGCGCTTGATGGCCTCGGCATTGCCCAGTTCCAGCGCGAAGCGCAGTTCGCCCAGCAGCGGCACCAGCCGCTCCTCGATCACCTCGCGCGTGCCCGAGCCGGGCTCGCGCACGATCCATTCGGCATCGCGCAGTGCCACCAGGTCATGGGGCGCCGCGGCCAGCGGGTGGGAGGGGCCGACGATCACCACCATCTCGTCGTCGCACCAGCGCACGCTGCGCAGGTCGCGTTCATGGCTGGCGCCCTCGACCAGGCCGATATCGGCTTCGAACTGCAGCAGCGACTGCAGCACCTCGCGGGTATTGCCGATGCGCAGGTCGAGCGTGCACGGGCCGCTGCGCGAGTGGCGGAAACCCGCCAGCAGGGGCGGCAGCATATAGCTGCCGATGGTGTTGCTGGCGGCGATGCGCAGCTGGACCCCGGTCTGGCCGGCAAAGCGCTCCAGTTCCTGGGCCTGGTCCAGCAGCGACAGCGCGCGCGGAAAGAACTGCCGGCCGGTTTCATTGATGCTGAGGCGGCGCGCGATGCGATCGAACAGCGGGCTGTCCAGCGCGCGCTCCAGTTCGGCCAGGGAGGCGCTGACCGCCGACTGCGACATCGCCAGCGCGTGGGCCGCGGCCATGGTGCTGCCATGCTGGGCCACCGCCACGAAGACGGACAACTGGCGCAGGGTCAGGCGCAGCGGGCGCTGCTCCGGCCGCGGCGCGGCCGGCGGGGTGGGGTGAAGGTCCATATCGAAAATATCAATAATGCATAACGATATTACCCGTTTTACGGGTTAGTTGGGCGCCATTACGCTGGAGTCACTAAAGCACAGCAACCCGAGCCTGCCATGTCTTCCGTCTCCAGCCCCCGCACTACTCCAGCCACCGCGCCGGCTACCGCGCCAGCCTCCGCGCCGGCCTTGCCGCCGCCCTGGTCGCAGCGCTTGCTGACGCTGCTCCCGCTGGGCGGCATCGCCTGGCTGGCGATCGCGCTGGCCGAGCATCCGGCGGTATCGCGCTACGGGCTCAGCGCGCTGACGCTGGCCATGTGCGCCGGCATGGTCGCGGCCAATACGCTGCCGCGCCATTGGCTGGCGCCGCTGGCTCCCGGCATGCAGGTGGCGCGGCACTACCTGCTGCGGCTGGGCGTGGCGTTGTACGGGCTGCGCCTGACCTTCGCCTCGATCGTCGCGCTCGGCTTGCCGGGCATCGCCGTGCCGTTGACCATGCTGGTCGCCACGCTGCTGTTCGGCACCTGGGTCGGCACAAGTTTCTTCGGCCTGAGCCGTCGCGAGGCGATCCTGGTCAGTTCCGGCAGCGCCATCTGCGGCGCGGCCGCGGCCATCGCGGTGTCGTCGGTGGTGCGCACCGATGACAAGCAGACTGCCGTGGCGGTGGCGACGGTGGTGCTGTTCGGTACCGTCGGCATGCTGCTCTATCCCTACCTGTACGAACTGGCCACCGGCCACTGGCATTGGGCCGTGACCGAGCGCATGTTCGGCATCTTCACCGGCGCGACGCTGCACGAGGTGGCGCAGGTAATCGCCGCCGGCAAGATGATCAGCGAGCCGACCGCCGACGCCGCCGTGGTGGCCAAGATGGTGCGCGTGCTGGCCCTGGGCCCGCTGCTGCTGGTGATGGCGCTGTGGCCGCAGGGAGGCTCCCAACCGGCCAAGTCCGGCGCCGGCGCCGGCCGCCTGCGCGGCATCATGAAGTCGGTGCCGTGGTTCGCGGTGGGCTTTGTCGCGGTGATGGCGGTGAACTCGGCCGGTGCCGTGCCCGCTGCCTGGAAGGCGCCGCTGATCGCGCTGGACAACTGGCTGCTGGCTTGCGCGATGCTCGCGATCGGCCTGCACACCCGCATCGGCGACCTGGTGCGCGCAGGCCGCAAGCCGCTGGCGCTGGCCGGTGTGCTGTTCGTGTTCCTGATGGGCGCGGGGGCGCTGATGTGCTACGCGATGGCGTGACGGCGCAATCCGGAGTCAGGCAAAAAGGGGGCGATTGCCCCCTTTTTGTTTCGCTGCAAGTTTTGGCGGCCGCCAGCAGTAAGCAGCGGCCCGCAGGATGTCGCCGCCAAAGCAAAGGATGGCAACTGTGGATTTGGTGCCCGAGGCCGGAATCGAACCGGCACGCCTTGCGGCGAGGGATTTTCTTCCCACTTCGGCTTTCGCCGCCAGCGCGGGCGCTGTTCGTGGGCTGGAGCACGCCTTCACCATAGCCTTGCGGCCGTAGGTGCCCGCCGTCTGCTCTCTACACCTTCCCAACCATGCGGATGGGCTTGGCTCGGCGTTGGCTCGGATGCCATGCATCCAGGGCGTTCGCCGACTTTGACGGGCGTCACTTCGGGCGTTTCCCCCCGAAGGCTCAAATTTTCAAGTCCCTTGTGTCTACCGATTTCACCACTCGGGCGCGAGCGCTGCGTCTGTTTCCGGTTTGCGCCAGACCGGCTCCGGTTGCTGCAGCGCGCGGCAAGCCCGATATTGTGGTGGCTCCGCATCCCGGATGCAAGCCGCGGCTAAGACGAAAGGGCGGGACGCTAGCGCGCCGACGCCTCAGGCCAGCCTCGAGCGAAAAGTGACGACACTGTTACGGCTGGTAACAATGTCGTGCGCGCCGTTGCACCTGGAAATTTCCGAACCCCTACAATACCAGTTACGAGACATCCCACTTTGAGAGGCGGATATGAAACGTTGGTGGCTTGCAGCATTCGGTATTGCCGCCGGGTTGGCGTCTGGCGCAGCCATGGCCCATGTCAGCGTTGGCGTGTCCGTCGGCGTTCCGGGCGTGGTGATCGGTGCGCCGGCGTATTATCCGCCCGCTCCGGCCTATTATGGCCCGCCGCCTGTCGTGGTGGCGCCGGCTCCAGTCTATTATGGTCCGCCGGCCGTGGTGGTTCGACCGCGTCCGGTCTACTACGGTCCTGGCTATTATGGTCCGCCGCGCTATTACGGCGGTCACCGCGGCTACTATGGCCCGCCGGGCTATCACCGCGGCCATGGCCACGGGCATGGTCACGGCCACGGCAGGTGGCGCGATTAATCGGTGTCTTCGATCCAGCTTGTCCGAAAGGAAGGGCCCCAACCGCGGGCCCTTTCCTTTTGGCGCTGCATTGCGACATAACGATGCCGGGCTGGTTCCGGAAGGCGTGACGCAATTTGATCGAGGTCAAAATATTTGAACAGACTGCTCAAAGCATCACCTGCATCGAGATAAGGGTTTTCCCTAAACTACTTGTGTGACATCGCGATGACGCCGAGACACCTGGCCAGCGATGCCGTGACCAACCAAGAAGCAAGGGGAATCTCATGAAGATCAAACAAGCCGTGATTGCCGCCGCCGCACTGGCGTTCCTGGGCACTGCGTCCACCGCCTCGTTCGCCGCGGTCGGCAAGGTCGACCCGTATCTCGATGGTGCCAAGATCGGCGCCGTGGATCCGTACACCGATGGCGCCAAGGTCGGCAAGCCGGATCCGTTCACGGATGGCGCGCGCGTCGGCAAGACTGACCCGTTCACCGACGGTGCCCGCGTGGGCAAGCCCGATTCGTTCACCGACGGCGCCTGATCGCACCGCTGCAGTCGTCGCATCACCAATGGCCCGCTCGCGGGCCATTTTGCCGTGGCGAGCACGGCGGGGCGCGGCACGGGGCAGCCGCTTGCCATGACGGTGGCGCAGGTGCGGCGCTATACTTCGGCCTCAATCCAAATCTATGACCAGGAGAGTGGCATGCAGCAAAAGACGGTTCTGACGGCAGACGATGTGAAGAAGATCATGGCCGCAGCGGAAACCGAGGCAAAGAACCATCACTGGGCCGTGTCGATCGTCGTGGTCGACGATGGCGGCCATATGCTGGGCATGCAGCGCCTGGACGGCGCCGCGCCGATCTCGGCCTATATCGCCGGCGAGAAGGCCCGTACCTCGGCGCTGGGCCGCCGTGAGTCGAAGGTCTACGAAGACATGATCAACAACGGCCGCTACTCGTTCATGACGGCGCCGGTGCTGCAGGGCATGCTGGAGGGCGGCGTGCCCATCGTCTGCAACGAGCAGGTGGTGGGTGCCGTCGGCGTGTCGGGCGTGAAGTCGACCGAGGACGCGCAAGTCGCGCGTGCCGGCATCGCCGCGCTGGGCCTGTAAGGCAATTGCGCCGGCGCCGGCGCCGGTGCATGAAAAAGCCCCGCAGGCACGGCCTGCGGGGCGGCATAAAAGAGGGCATGGCTGGGTACGGCCGGCCTGGCGTGGGGTCTGACTCCCGCCCGCGGCACGCATATCTGGCTACTGCCCAACACCTCGTTCCGAGGTGGTCCCCACAAAAGTCTTGGCTGCCACGTTCGTGGCGTCCGCGCCAGGCGCGGATTTCGAATCGCTTCCTCCGGGCTGCGTTCCTGCCGCATCGCCGCGGGGCCGCGTCATTTCGTCAGGATCAGCTTGCCGTAGCGCGTCACGCGCAGCGTGTAGACCTCGCCGTTGTGCAGGATCGGCAGCGTGTTGGCCCCGCGCATGATAGCTTCCAGCGCTACCGGCTCGCCGGCAGGCGCCGAACTCAGGCTGTCGCGCACCAGCGCTTCCAGCCGCGCGGGCAGGGCGGCCACGGCAGACTTGACCGAGGCGATCGCCGACGGGGTGGGCTTGGCGCTGGCGTCCCGGCGCGGCTGCGCGGCCACGTCGACGCGGCGCAAAGACAGGCGGCGGCGGGTGACTTCACGGGGTTGCGACAGCGGCAGGGAAAGTGTGCTCATCATCTGGCTCCGTTCTGCGATAGGAGAGTAAGGGGTGTGCAACCCGGAGCGGCCATGCCGACCGGGCGCAGTCGATGGAAAGATATTAAATGAGAATTGTTATCATTACAATAGTCTCTCGCTAAGAATCAGGCAACGACGGGGGCCGTGCCGCAGCGCGCGCTGGCCGCACTGTACGAACTGGCGGCACCATGACAAAAGGGCACCCGAAGGTGCCCTTTGTCGTTGGCGGGCGCCCGCAGGCGCCGGCTTACTGCTTGGGTTCGGTGATGAAACCGATCTTGCCCAGGCCGCCATGCTGTGCGGCGGCCATGACCTCGGCCACGCGCTCGTAGCGCACCTCGCGGTCAGCGCGCAGGTGCAGTTCCGGCTGCGGCTGCTGCTGCGCGGCCAGTGAGATATTGCTTTCCAGCGTGGCCTGGTCCACTTCCACCTGGTTCCAGAAGACCTTGCCGCTTGCATCGATCGAGACGTTGATGTTCTGCGGCTTGGGGTCGTTCGGCGTGTTGGTGGCGCGCGGCAGGTCGATCTTCACCGCGTGGTTGATCACGGGGATGGTGATGATGAAGATGATCAGCAGCACCAGCATGACGTCGACCAGCGGCGTCATGTTGATTTCGCTCATCACCTCGTCGTCGTCCCCTTCGAGAGTGCCGAATGCCATGATGACTTCCTTGCTAGCGGTTTAGCGCTGTGCCGTGGCCAGGCGCACGGTGCCGTCCTCGGCGCGGGCGCCGGTGGGGCGAACGCGCGCGCCGGTGACGAAGTAGGCGTGCAGGTCGTGGGCGAAGCGGTTGAGCTTCGAGATCACCGACTTGTTGCCGCGGGTGAGGGCGTTATAGCCCAGCACGGCGGGAATTGCCACGGCCAGGCCGAAGGCGGTCATGATCAGCGCCTCGCCCACCGGGCCGGCAACCTTGTCGATGGTCGGCACGCCCGAGGCGCCAATGCCGATCAGTGCGTGGTAGATGCCCCACACGGTGCCGAACAGGCCGACGAACGGCGCGGTCGAGCCCACCGAGGCCAGCACGGCCAGGCCCGACTGCATGCGCGCCACCGATTCATCGATGGAGCTCTTCAGCGAGCGGGTCAGCCAGTCGGAGATGTCCATCACGTCGTGCAGCTGCGGCTGGCTGGCGCGGTGGTGCTGGGCGGCTTCCTTGCCGGCGATGGCGAGCGTGCGGAAGGGGTTGGCATCGCCGGCGCCCAGGGTTTCCAGCGCGTGGTCGAAATCGTCCGAGTGCCAGAAGCGCTTTTCCGCGCCTTGCGCCATCTTCTTCAGGCGCACCAGATCCCACGCCTTGGTCAGGATCACGATCCATGAGGCGAGCGACATGATCAGCAGAATGATGGCGGTCGCACGCATGACGAAGTCGCCTTGCGACCAGAGGTGGGTGAGTCCGAGGTCCTGCATGTGTTGGTTTCCTGGTGAGTTCGCTTGGTTTAGGTCAGATCAGAGATCGGAAATCTGGGGCGGTCAGTTCAGCTCGAAGCCGATCGGCTGCTGCGCCGTGACGGCGACGGCGCGGCCGTTGTCCATATAGGGCTTGCAGCGCATGGCCTGCACGGCTTCGACCGCGGCCTGGTCAAGCCGCGACGAACCGCTCGATGACACCACCGAAGTCTTCACGACCTTGCCGCTTTCGTCGGTGGTCAGCCGCACCACGGCCTTGCCGGTCTCGCCCATGCGGCGCGACTGGGAAGGATACTTCGGTTGCGGCGGCGTGCACTGGATTTCGCCAATGCCGACGGCACGCGGGGCGGCCGATACCGGTGCCGGGGCGGGCTCGGGCGGTGCCGGAGGCGCCGGCGGGGCCGGCGGCGCTTCCGGCGCCGAAGGCGTCGGCGGCAGGTCGGCGACCGGCTGCGGCGCCGGCTTGGGCTGCGGCGGCGTCGGCTTGGGCGTGGTCACCTTGACCTGCTTGGGCGGGGTTTCCTGCTTGGGCTTCGGCTTGGGCGGCTCGGGCGGGGCCTCCTGCTTGGGGGGCTCGAGCGGAATGATGCGCGCGATGATCTCCGGCGCGATCACGGCCTCGGTGAGCTTGCGGGCCAGGCCGCTCTGGATCAGGTAAAGCAGGCCGGCGTGGAACAGCAGCACGGCGAGCGTAATCTTTAAGAAGCGTTGGTCGAACATGTGTCAACAACAAAAGTCTGCCGGCGGGGCACCTCGGCGGCCGTGCCCCGTCACTTGCGGTAGAACAGGATCAGCGAGATGCCGCAACCGACCAGCAGGCTAAGCAGCAATTCCATGATAAACGCTCCTTCAACTGGGTTGCCGTGGGAGCGCCACTCTGGGGCAGCGTGTCAGCGGCTGAGTATAAACGATAATGATTCTTATTTGTTGTGATTTGTGCGTCGCAACTGGAATTTTCGGCCCGCGCGCGTTATACCGGCAAGTCCCGGCGGCAAATCGGGAGGGGGCAATACGGTTGAATCATGCGCGCTGGCACGCCATCGCACCGCGCCGCGCTTCGGTGCCCCAGGCCACCCTGGCCGGCGCCGGCCGCGCACGGGCGCGCCCGCGGGGCGGGAAAGCGCGCTAGCATAGAAAGACACTGCAGACGTGGCGGTGCGCCTGTCGCGGCCCGCCATTGCGCATCGCGCGCTCGGGGACCCGTTCATGGACTTCACACGTTTTGCTGAAGATGACCGATCGACGCTGCTGCGCTCCATGCCCGGCGCATCGTCCAGCTCGGCGCTGGACTGGATGTGCGCGCAGTTCGCGTTGCGCGTGGTTTGCGCGCTGGGCCCGCGCTTCAACCTGCGCAGCAATATCAACGATGTCCTGACCGTCAGCGCGCAGGAGATGGTGTGGCCGTACGGCGTGGTGCTGCGCGTGCAGCGCTTCCTGGCCGCGCGCTGCGCCGACATGCCCGCCTGGAAGGGCGCGGCGCGCCTGACCCCGGAAGAATTCCTCGACCGCCACGGCCAGTGGAACAGCGCCTTCGACGAAAGCGCGCTGTTCTATTACCTCGACGAGTACGTCAAGCACCACGCCAAGGACATGTTTGCCGTGTTCGACGCGTCGGCCGCGGCCATTGCCCAGCGGCTTGAAGGCGAGCGCGTGCTGCTGGTGCGCAATATCGACATGCTCAGCCACGTGCTGGACCTGCCCGACCATGAGCGCAAGCTGCTGCTGTATGCCGCGCTGGCCAAGTACAAGCGCGACCTGCGCGCGGTGATGGTCGACTGCAAGGTAGCGCACAGCCAGGAGGCGTTCCAGATCCTGGCCGGACTGACCGGCGCCGGCGCGGCCGACGTGGCGGCATCGCTGCGGCCCGGCTCGCGGCTGGAGACGCTGAACCTGATCGAGCAGCCGCTGCCCGAAAACAGCGTGACCGACCTGGGCGACCTGATGCGGCTGTCGGACCGGCTGCTGCACGTGCTGCTCGGCAACTACGCCAACGAGGCCGAGATGATGGCGGTCTTCACGCGCCCGGCCGCGCCGCCCACGCTGACCACCGCCGACTATCCGCACGTGGAGACCGACGCGCGCTACCTGCGCGCGCTGCTGGCCAATGCCACGCGCCAGCACGCCAGTGGCGTCAACGTGCTGATCTACGGCCCGCCCGGCACCGGCAAGACGGAATTCGCCCGGCTGCTGGCGCGCGAGGCCGGCTGCGAGCTGTATGAGGTCGATTGCCTCGATCGCGACGGCAACAGCCTGTCGGGCAAGGACCGCTACCGCTCGCTGCAGGTGTCGCAGGCGTTCCTGCGCGGGCGCGCCCATACCGCGCTGCTGTTCGATGAAGTCGAAGACGTGTTCCCGGGCAGCGCGCGCGAGCTGATGAGCCTGTTCGGGCAGGAAGACACGCGCGCCTCGGTCAACGGCAAGGCCTGGGTCAACCAGACGCTGGAGCAGAACCCGGTGCCGGTGATCTGGATTTCCAATTCGATCCGGCAGATCGACCCCGCCTACCTGCGCCGCTTCCAGTTCCACCTCGAGCTGAAGATCCCGCCGCCGCTGGTGCGCGAGAACATCATCCGCAAGCACCTGGGCGGGCTGGCCGTCAGCGACGCCTTTATCACCGGGCTGGCCGGGCGCAAGACCCTGACGCCGGCGCAGGTGCAGTCGGCGGCGCGCTTTGTCGAACTGGCGCGGCCGAACTTGGAAGAATCGGTGGAAGAGCCGGTGGAGGCGCTGATCCTGCGCCAGCTCGAACATGCCGACCGCGCCATGGGCCTGCGCCCCGAGGCCGAGGCACGCCCGGTGGTCACGCACTACCGGCTGGAGAACCTGCATCTCGAGACCCGCTACGACGTGGTCAAGATCGTCGACGCGCTGCGCGTGCGCCAGCGCGGCACGCTGTGCTTCTATGGCCCGCCCGGCACCGGCAAGACCGCGCTGGCCGAGCATATCGCGGCCGAGCTGGACCTGCCGCTGATGATCCGGCGCGCCTCGGACCTGATGAGCAAGTACGTGGGCGAGACCGAGCAACAGATCGCCGCGATGTTCGCGCGCGCGGAAGAGGACGGCGCGGTGCTGCTGCTGGATGAGGCCGACAGCTTCATGCAGAGCCGTCAGCAGGCGGTGCGCAACTACGAGATATCAGAGGTCAACGAGATGCTGCAGGGCATGGAGCGCTTCAACGGCATCTTCATCTGCACCACCAACCTGTTCGACCGCATCGACGAGGCGGCGCTGCGCCGCTTCTCGTTCAAGATCCGTTTCCTGGCGCTGAAGCCCGCGCAACGCGTGGCCATGTTCGTCGACGAGGCCCTCGACGGCGACGCCGCCGGCCTGACCGACGCCATGCGCGCGGACCTGGATGCGATGGATTGCCTGACGCCCGGCGACTTTGCCACGGTCAAGCGCCAGTGCGTGCTGCTGGGCGAGGCGCTGACGCCCGACGAATTCCTGGCGCAGCTGCGCCAGGAGCATGCGATCAAGCCCGAGGTGCGCGAGCACCGGCCGCTGGGCTTCCTGCGCTAGCCCAGGGCGCCGGTCAGAACGCCGGCGCCGGCTCGATCACCACGGTCTCCGCATCGGCCTGCGCCTGCAGCAGCGCCGCCACCATCGCGCACAGGTGCGCGGCATCCTTGGTCGAGAGAAAGCGGTCACGCCTCGCGGCATCGGGCGGCGCCGCCAGCCCGTGCTCGGCCAGCTTGCGCGCCAGCTGGCGCGCCACCGCGCTGCCGGTATCGACCAGCATCAGCCGGTTGCCGGCGATGGCATGGATGGCGCCTGCCAGGAAGGGGTAGTGCGTGCAGCCCAGTACCAGCGTGTCGGCGCCGGCTTCCAGCATCGGCGCGAGATAGGCGTCCAGGCGCTCGCGCACCGCGGGTCCGTCGATCTGGCCTTGCTCGACCAGCGTCACCAGTCCCAGCCCGGCCTGGCACAGGAAGCGGCTTTCACCGTCCAGCGATGCCAGCAGCCGCGCGAACTTGGCGCTCTTGAGCGTATTGGCGGTCGCCAGCACGCCGACCACCTTGCTGCGGCTGGCCGCGGCGGCGGGCTTCAGGCCGGGCTCGACGCCGATGATCGGCACCGGCAGCCGCTCGCGCAGCAACGCCACGGCATGGCCGGTGGCGGTATTGCAGGCGATCACCAGCGCCTTGCAGCCCTGGCCGATCATCCACTCGCAGGTCTGCAGCGTGCGCGCTTCGACAAAGTGTTCGGGCTTTTCGCCGTAGGGCGCGTACTTCGAGTCGGCCAGGTACAGCAGCGGCTCGTGCGGCAGCAGGGCGCGGATCTCGCGCAGCACCGACAGGCCGCCGAGGCCGGAATCGAAGACGCCGATGGGTGCGGGGTTCACGGGGATGGGGGATGACAGGAAATAGGGCAGAAAAAAGCCGGGTCGGAACCCGGCTTTTCGAGCGCGACGGCAGATTCTACCGTCCCGGCGCGTGGCGGCTTACAGCGCGGCGACCGGAATCTTGCCGATCTTGGCCTGCCATTCCGCCGGGCCGGTCTTGTGCACCGAGGTGCCTTCGCTGTCCACAGCCACCGTCACCGGCATGTCCTTGACCTCGAACTCGTAGATCGCTTCCATGCCCAGGTCTTCGAAGCCGACCACCCTGGCTTGCTTGATCGCCTTGGCCACCAGGTAGGCGGCGCCGCCCACGGCCATCAGGTAGGCCGACTTGTGCTTCTTGATGGCCTCGATTGCCACCGGGCCGCGCTCGGCCTTGCCGATCATCGAGATCAGGCCGGTCTCGGCCAGCATCATCTCGGTGAACTTGTCCATGCGCGTGGCGGTGGTGGGGCCGGCCGGGCCGACCGCCTCGTCGCGCACCGGATCGACCGGGCCGACGTAGTAGATCACGCGGTTCTTGAAGTCCACCGGTAGCTTCTCGCCCTTGGCCAGCATGTCGGCGATGCGCTTGTGCGCGGCGTCGCGGCCCGTCAGCATCTTGCCGTTGAGCAGCAGGGTCTGGCCCGGCTTCCACGAGGCGACTTCTTCCGGCGTGAGCGTGTCCAGGTCGACGCGCTTGGAGGTCTCGGTGTTCGGTGCCCATTCGACCTTCGGCCATTGCGACAGGTCCGGCGCCTCCAGCTTGGCGGGGCCGCTGCCGTCCAGCGTGAAATGCACGTGGCGGGTGGCGGCGCAGTTCGGGATCATCGCCACCGGCTTGGATGCGGCGTGCGTCGGGCAGGCCATGATCTTGACGTCCAGCACGGTGGCCAGGCCGCCCAGGCCCTGCGCGCCGATGCCCAGCGCGTTGACCTTCTCGTACAGCTCGACGCGCAGTTCCTCGACCCAGTCCTTCGGGCCGCGCGCGATGATGTCCTGGATGTCGATGGATTCCATCAGCGATTCCTTGGCCATCACCATCGCCTTCTCGGCGGTGCCGCCGATGCCGATGCCCAGCATGCCCGGCGGGCACCAGCCGGCGCCCATGGTCGGCACGGTCTTCAGCACCCAGTCGACGATCGAGTCCGACGGGTTCAGCATCACGAACTTGGACTTGTTCTCCGAGCCGCCGCCCTTGGCCGCGACCTGGATGTCGACGGTGTTGCCCGGCACCACTTCATAGTGGATCACGGCCGGGGTGTTGTCCTTGGTGTTCTTGCGGCCGCCTTCGGGCGGGCTGACGATCGACGCACGCAGCACGTTGTCCGGGTGCGTATAGCCGCGGCGCACACCCTCGTTGATCATGTCGGTCAGGCCCATGGTGGCACCGTCCCAGCGCACGTCCATGCCCACCTTGACGAAGACCGTGACGATGCCGGTGTCCTGGCAGATCGGGCGCTTGCCTTCCGCGCACATGCGGCTGTTGGTCAGGATCTGCGCGATCGCGTCCTTGGCCGCCGGGCTCTGCTCCAGCTCGTAGGCGCGGCCCAGGCTGGTGATGTAGTCCATCGGGTGGTAGTAGCTGATGTACTGCAGGGAGTCGGCGACGCTCTGGATGAGGTCTTCTTGCTTGATGACTGTCATTTTGTGGGGTGGGCAGCGGTGAAACACAGCCCGAAATCATACACTGAGCGGCGCCGCTCTGCCCGTCTGCATACAGCCGTCCACAGCCGGTAATGTGCGGCAAACGCCGCTGCCGGCGAACGCGCCGGCTCAAAAGCAAAAACCGCGGCACATGGCCGCGGTTAGTCAGCAGGGGGGCCCGCAAGCCGTCGTCAATGCTTGGCGTGCGCGCCGGCAGGGTGGGTCACCATGCGGTCCACCCACGCCATCGCCACTGCCGACAGCAGGAACGCCAGGTGGATCGCCACCTGCCACATGATGGTATGGGTAGTGCGCTGCTCGGCGTCGATAAAGGTCTTGAGCAGGTGGATCGACGAGATCCCGATCAGCGCCATCGACAGCTTGACCTTCAGCACGCCGGCGTTGACGTGGTCGAGCCATTCGGGCTCGTCGGGATGGTTGTCGATGCCAAGCCGCGAGACGAAGGTCTCGTAGCCGCCGACGATCACCATGATCAGCAGGTTGGAGATCATCACCACGTCGATCAGGCCCAGCACCACCAGCATGATCTTGTTCTCGTCGAACTCGGTCACGTGGGCGAGCAGATGCCAGACTTCGATCAGGAAATGGTAGACGTAGACGCCCTGGGCCACGATCAGGCCCAGGTACAGCGGCAGTTGCAGCCAGCGCGACGCGAAGATGATGCTCGGGATCGGCCGCAGGGTCTGCGGCTGCGGCTTGGGAATCGGGTTGGAAGCCATGGCGGGGCGGGGTCGGCGGAGTTGAAAATCGGCGTGGATTGTACCAAGCGACCATGGCAGCGCTGTGTTACCAGCGGTAACCGCAGCCACGCCAGGCCGCTCAGGCCCGCGCGCCCGGCTCGGTCCCTGCCGCCTTGGCGCGCCACGCGCCGCGCGTGATCCGGCCCGGCCAGCTGGCCAGCACGATCCCCGCCAGCACGCACGCCAGCGCCACGCCGTGCGGCCAGCCCGGCTGCTCGCCCAGGAAGACGATGCCGTAGGTGGCCGCGGCCACCGGCAGCACCGAGGTGAAGACCCCGGCCAGCTGCGCCGGCACATGGCGGATGCCTTTCATCCACAGCCAGAACGAGAACACGCTGGCCGACAGCGCGTACCACAGCACCATCAGCCAGGTCTGCGCCGGCACCGCGGCGGCGTCGAAGTTCAGCAGCGGCACCAGTCCCAGCGGCAGCATCAGCAGTCCGCCGATCAGGTGGGTGTAGGCGCAGATCTCGATCGCGGCCAGCGTCTGCGTGAGCCGGCGCGACAGGATCACGTAGATCGACTCGCACACCACCGCGCCCATGATCATCAGGTTGCCCAGCCAGGCCTGGCTGCCTGCGCCGGCGCCGTGGGAATCGCCGCGCGCGATGTTGAGCACGGCGATGCCGGCCACCGCCAGCAGCACCGACAGCAGCGTGCGCCGCGACAGCCGTTCGCGCAGCAGCAGCCAGGACAGCAGCGCCACCGTGGCGGGGATGGTGCTGGTGATCACGCCGGCGGCCATGGCGCTGGTCAGGCGCACGCCGTTGAGCATCAGCAGCGTAAACAGGAAGGTGCCGAAGAACGCCTGCAGGAACAGGTTCAGCCATTCCCTGCGCGAGACCCGACGCATGCGCGCGGGTCGGTACCAGGGCGCCAGGCAGACGATGGCGATGACAAAGCGAAGCAGCGCGAACAGCAGCACCGGCACATGCGCGATGATCGACTTGCCGAGTCCGACGTTGCTGCCGACCAGCGCCATTGAGGCAATCAGAAACAGCACGTAGACGGGAGCGAAGACAGGAGCGTTGGCGGGCACGGGTACTTGCTCGGGGATCTTCCGGTCGACCGGCCGGCGGGGTGCACGGGCAAGCGTCCGTGCTGGTCGGTGCGGCGCCGCGTGGCAAGGGCCAGCGTCGCATTCAGGTATCAGGCTCGCGGCATTATAGCTGTGCTAGCCTAATGGAGAAGGCTGCACTTTCGCGGCGCGCCCCCCGATTCTTCCCGCTGCAATGCAACACGTTGCAGCACCTGATCCTGCCGGCTGCAGGGATTTATCGTCAGGTTTAAGTAAGCCGTCGGGCGTAACGTGGCAGCCAAAGCCAGTCCAAAATCAGGAGACGAGTCCATGTCCGCCATCGAATCGGTGATGCAGGAGCATCGCGTGTTCAACCCGCCCGAGGCGTTTGCCAGCCAGGCCGCCATCCCCAGCATGGACGCCTACCGCGCGCTGTGCGAGGAAGCCGAGCGCGACTACGAGGGCTTCTGGGCCCGCTACGCGCGCGAGTTGCTGCACTGGAACAAGCCCTTCACCAAGGTGCTGGACGAGAGCAATGCGCCTTTCTACAAGTGGTTCGAGGACGGCGAGCTCAACGCCTCGTACAACTGCCTGGACCGCAACCTGCAGAATGGCAATGCCGACAAGGTCGCGATCGTGTTCGAGGCCGACGACGGCACCGTCAGCCGCGTCACCTACCGCGACCTGCATGCCAAGGTGTGCCGCTTCGCCAACGGCCTGAAGTCGCTCGGCATCAAGAAGGGCGACCGCGTGGTGATCTACATGCCGATGTCGGTCGAGGGCGTGGTGGCGATGCAGGCCTGCGCGCGCCTGGGCGCGACGCACTCGGTGGTGTTCGGCGGCTTCTCCGCCAAGTCGCTGCAGGAGCGTCTGGTCGACGTGGGCGCGGTGGCGCTGATCACCGCCGACGAGCAGATGCGCGGCGGCAAGGCGCTGCCGCTGAAGGCCATCGCCGACGACGCGCTGGCGCTGGGCGGCTGCGAGGCCGTGAAGAACGTGATCGTGTACCGCCGCACCGGCGGCAACGTCGGCTGGACCGAGGGCCGCGACCGCTGGCTCGACGACGTCTGCGCCAACCAGCCCGATACCTGCGAGGCTGAGCCCGTCGGCGCCGAGCATCCGCTGTTCGTGCTCTACACCTCCGGTTCCACCGGCAAGCCCAAGGGCGTGCAGCACAGCACCGGCGGCTACCTGCTGTGGGCGCTGATGACGATGAAGTGGTCGTTCGACATCAAGCCCGACGACCTGTTCTGGTGTACCGCCGACATCGGCTGGGTCACGGGCCACACCTATATCGCCTACGGCCCGCTGGCGGCCGGCGCCACCCAGGTGGTGTTCGAGGGCGTGCCGACCTACCCGAACGCCGGCCGCTTCTGGGACATGATCGCGCGCCACAAGGTCAGCATCTTCTACACCGCGCCGACTGCCATCCGCTCGCTGATCAAGGCCGCCGAGGCCGACGAGAAGATCCACCCGAAGCAGTACGACCTGTCGAGCCTGCGCCTGCTCGGCACCGTGGGCGAGCCGATCAACCCGGAAGCGTGGATGTGGTACTACAAGAACGTCGGCAACGAACGCTGCCCGATCGTCGACACCTTCTGGCAGACCGAGACCGGCGGCCACATGATCACGCCGCTGCCGGGCGCGACGCCGCTGGTGCCGGGCTCGTGCACGCTGCCGCTGCCGGGCATCATGGCCGCCATCGTCGACGAGACCGGACAGGACGTGCCCAACGGCAGCGGCGGCATCCTGGTGGTCAAGCGCCCGTGGCCGGCGATGATCCGCACCATCTGGGGCGATCCGGAGCGCTTCAAGAAGAGCTACTTCCCCGAAGAGCTCGGCGGCAAGCTCTACCTGGCCGGCGACGGCTCGATCCGCGACAAGGAAACCGGCTACTTCACCATCATGGGCCGCATCGACGACGTGCTGAACGTGTCGGGGCACCGCATGGGCACGATGGAGATCGAGTCGGCGCTGGTGGCCAACCCGCTGGTGGCAGAAGCCGCGGTGGTAGGCCGCCCGGACGACATGACCGGCGAAGCGATCTGCGCCTTCGTCGTGCTCAAGCGCTCGCGCCCGAGCGGCGAGGAAGCGGCCAAGCTCGCCACCGAGCTGCGCAACTGGGTCGGCAAGGAGATCGGCCCGATCGCCAAGCCCAAGGACATCCGCTTTGGCGACAACCTGCCCAAGACGCGCTCGGGCAAGATCATGCGCCGCCTGCTGCGGTCGCTGGCCAAGGGCGAAGAGATTACGCAGGACACCTCGACGCTGGAGAATCCGGCCATCCTCGATCAGCTGAAACAGGCCCAGTAACCCCGCCGGTGACCCGGCAACCCGGAGCCGAGCCCTGAACCCGCCGCCGCGCACCCGCGCGCCGGCGGGTTTGTTACGATAGCTTCCCACCGACACGGACTGTCCCCTCATGCCCGAAGCCCAGGCGCGCTTTCGCCGACGGTTGCTGCTCTATTACGGCCTGTTCACGCTGGGGCTGTTCGGCTTCGTGGGGATGATGGGATTGCTGGAGCGCTCCAACGCCGATGCGCTGTGGCTGGGCTACGTCTTCCTGTTCATCACCATCGCGATCTATGCCTGCATCGGGCTGATCTGCCGCACCTCGGACCTCAACGAGTATTACGTCGCGTCGCGGCGCGTGCCGGCGATGTTCAACGGCATGGCGATTGCCGCCGACTGGATGAGCGCGGCATCGTTCATCGGCCTGGCCGGCATCCTGTTTTCCTCGGGCTACGAAGGGCTGGCCTATGTGATGGGATGGACCGGCGGCTATTGCCTGGTGGCCTTCCTGCTGGCGCCCTACCTGCGCAAGTACGGCGGCTACACCATCCCCGACTTTCTCGCCGCGCGCTATGGCAACGGCAAGCCCGGCGGCAACCTGCCGGTGCGGGCGATCGCGGTGCTGGCCGCCTCGCTTTGCTCGTTCGTCTACCTGGTGGCGCAGATACAGGGCGTGGGACTGGTGGTGACGCGCTTCATCGGCGTCGAGTTTGCCGTCGGCATTTTCTTCGGCCTGGCGGGCATCCTGGTCTGCTCCTTCCTGGGCGGCATGCGCGCGGTCACGTGGACGCAGGTGGCGCAGTACATCATGATGATCGTGGCGTTCCTGGTCACGGTATCGATGATCGCGTGGAAACACCACCAGGAACCGCTGCCGCAACTGAGCTACGGCACGCTGCTGACGCAGCTGGATGCCCGTGAACAGCAGCTGGAGCGCGAGCCGGCCGAGCGGGCGGTGCGCGACTACTACCGGCAGCAGGCCATCCTGCTGCAGGAGCGCATCGCGCGCTTGCCTGAGTCTTTCGCGCAGGAGCGCGACGCGCTGGATGCGCGCCTGCAGGACCTGCGCACGCGCAATGCGCCGCTGCGCGAAATCAAGGCGCTCGAGCGCGAACGGCTCGAATTCCCGCGCGATGCCGCCGCCGCGCAGCAGCAATGGCACCAGCAACGCGAAGAAGCGCTGGCCCGCAGCCGCCATTCGATGTCGTCCACCGAACCCTATCCCGCGGCATCCGAGCAGGAGCGCAAGACCAAGCGGCTCAATTTCGTACTGCTGGTGTTCTGCCTGATGGTGGGCACCGCCAGCCTGCCGCATATCCTGACGCGGCTCTACACCACGCCTTCGGTTCGGGAAACGCGCAACTCCGTGGCCTGGGCCGTGTTCTGTATCGCCTTGCTCTATGTCTCGGCACCCACGCTCGCGGCGCTGGTGAAGTACGAGTTCTTCGAGCACCTGGTCGGTACCTCGTACGCCGACCTGCCGCAGTGGGTGGTGCAATGGCGCAAGGTCGATCCGCCGGTGTTCGGCATCCGCGACGTCAACGGCGACGGCATCGTGCAATGGGCCGAAATCCTGCTGCAGCCCGACATGATCGTGCTCGCCGCCCCGGAGATTGCCGGCCTGCCGTACGTCATCTCCGGGCTGATCGCCGCCGGCGCGCTGGCGGCCGCGCTATCGACGGCGGACGGCTTGCTGCTGACCATCGCCAACGCGCTCTCGCACGATGTCTTCTATCACATGGTCGACCGCCAGGCGAGCCACCAGCGGCGCGTCACCACCGCCAAGATCGTGCTGCTGGCCGTGGCACTGTTCGCCTCGTACGTCACATCGCTGCGCCCCGGCAATATCCTGTTCCTGGTCGGCGCCGCCTTCTCGCTGGCGGCCTCCAGCTTTTTCCCGGTCCTGATCCTCGGCATCTTCTGGCGCCGCACCACCGCCGCCGGCGCCTTCGCCGGCATGATCGCCGGGCTGGGCGTGGCGGTGTACTACATCTTCGTCAACTATCCTTTTTTCACCCGCATGACCGGCATTTTCGGCAACCGCTGGTTCGGCGTGGATCCCATCGCCTCCGGCGCCTTCGGGGTTCCCGCGGGCTTCGCGGTAGCGATCGTGGTCAGCCTGCTGACGCCCCGCAACGCGCCGGTGATCGACCGGCTGGTGACCTACCTGCGCAAGGGGTAGGGCAGGGTGGTGGCGAGGTACTGGATTCGACCGGCAACTCTGCTATAATCGCGGACTTCCCGGAGAGATGGATGAGTGGTTTAAGTCGCACGCCTGGAAAGCGTGTATGGGTTAATAGCCCATCGGGGGTTCGAATCCCCCTCTCTCCGCCAGAACACTGAGCAAGGCCATGCAAAGCCGCCCGTTTTTTCGGGCGGCTTTTTTTGTTTTCCGGGCCGGTCAACTGGCTTGGAGCGAGCCCGCGCAAGGGCTGCCGATTCTTCCGCGTCCCGGTTATGCTCTCGTCCCATGACCAATTTCACCTCCCATTTCGAAATCCGCCCCGCCTTGCCCTCGGACGCGCAAGCCGTGGAAGCGATCCTGATCGATACCTACCTCGGCACCTGGAAGCCGCAACTGGCTCCCGCCGCCGCGGCGGCGTTCGAACAGCAAGGCAAGACCCGCAGCTACGTCGAAGCACGACTGCAGGAATTCCGTGTCGCCTGCGTGGACGGCGTGCCGGCCGCGATGGTGGATTGGGAAAACAATTTCGTCTGGGCGCTGCATGTCGGCCGGGCCTGGCAGCGGATGGGGCTGGGTGGGGCGCTGCTGGCGCATGCGGAAGCCGAGATGGCGCGCGCCGGACATCGCGAGGCGCGGCTGGAGACGGATACGTTCAACCAGCAAAGCCGGGCTTTCTATCGGCGCCACGGCTATGCCGAGATCGATTTCTATCCCGATGAAAGTTGGGACAGCGGCTTCACCACGGTGCTGCTGTCAAAGGCGCTGGCGCCGGTCTGATCGGGCCCCTTTGCCGATGCGTGGGCGCGCGGCCGTGCTCATGCGTAGATTGCATGACCTTGTCGGACCGCGCGTGAAAGAATCAGGCATCTCTTTCGAACTGCCCCCTGCAACCATGTCCGACCCGATCGTCCACCTCAACGGCACCCTGACCCCGCTCTCCGAGGCCCGCATCCCGGTGCTGGACCGCGGCTTTATCTTCGGCGACGGCATTTATGAGGTGATCCCGTATTACCACGGCAAGCCTTTCCGCGGCGCGCAGCACCTGGCGCGGCTGCACCGAAGCCTGGAGGGCATCGGCATTCCCGACCCGTACAGCGCCGCGCAGTGGCTGGAGCGTGTCGGCGAGGTGGTCAGGGCCAATGGCCTGTCGGATCAGCTGGTCTATATCCAGGTGACCCGTGGCGTGGCCAAGCGCACCCATGCCTTTCCGAAGGAGGTGGTGCCGACGGTGCTGATCATGACCAATCCGATGGCGCTGCCGTCGGCGCAGATGGTCGAGCAGGGGGTCGCGTGCGTGACCATGGAGGACCGGCGCTGGCTGAATTGCCAGATCAAGTCGACCTCGCTGCTCGGCAACGTGCTGGCGGCGCAGCATGCGGTGGAGCAGGGCGTGACCGAGGCGATCCAGTTCCGCGACGGCTGGCTGACCGAGGCGTCGGCGTCCAATGTGTGGGTGGTGCGCGATGGCCGCGTGTCGGCGCCGCCCAAGGACAACCTGATCCTGGAAGGCATCCGCTACGGCTTCATGGAGGAAATCTGCGAGGCGATGGGGATTGCGCTGCAGTCGCGCCGGATCGCCAGGGACGAGGTATTTGCCGCCGACGAGGTGCTGCTGTCGTCGGCCAGCAAGGAGTTGCTGCCGGTGGTCAGCATCGATGGCCGTCCGATCGGCAAGGGCGTGCCGGGGCCGGTGTTCGCGCGCCTGTACGCGGCTTACCAGGCGGCCAAGGCGGCGCTGTAAGTGCCTGGAAGGGTCTCCCGACGCGTGCTAGGATGCGTTGGGATTCAGCCAGGAGTCAGTCATGGCCAAGCGTGAGCGCGGCCGGCGTGCCTTGCAGGACGAGGTCGGCCGGCGTATCCAGCAGATCGATGAAATCGGCGAAGACGGTGCCCGGATCCGGGTGCCGGCCCCGCAGCCCCATCCGCGCGACGCGCGCGGCCGCAACTGGGACATGGCCTTCGACAATCTGCACGGCTATGCCGCCAGTGTGCGCGCGGTGGTCGACAAGGTGCGCGACGAGTTCGACCTGAACGAGGCGCTGGAGAATCGCGCGCCCAATCCCTTCGGCGACTGAGCCGACGGTCTAATCCACCGAAACGATGATGGCGACGCGCCGGTTCTCGGCGCGTCCCGCGGCGGTGCGGTTGTCCGCCACCGGGCGGTTCTTGCCCAGCCCGCGTACTTCGATGTTGTCGCGCGCAAAGCCGGCATCGGCAAGCAGCCTGGCCACGGCCTCGGCGCGCCGCACCGACAGCGACTGGTTGTAGTCCGCCGAGCCGGCATCATCGGTATGGCCGTCCACGCGCAGGCGCTCGATGCCCACGCCGCTCAGCGCCCGGCCGATGCGCTGCACGTTGGCGGCGCGGTCCCCTTCGATCAGGTCTTCGTTGAAACCGAACAGCACCTTGTCGGTGAGGCCCAGCTCCCAGCCCTCGCCGGTCTGCATGAAGCCCTCCTGCTGCAAGACCGCCAGCTGCGCCGGCGACAGCCGGCCGGCGGGCGGCGTGGTCTGGCAGCCCGCCACGGCGAGGCTGGCCAGCATGACGGCCGCCACCCAGGCTTTCCATCTGGATGTGAGGCTTGTCGGGGGACGGCTTGCAAACATGTGGATTCTCACTGCGTGACGTCGAGGCGCGGCTCGGCGCTTTGCCAGATGCCGCCGGAGCGCCGCTTGGCGCCGTACATGGCGGCGTCGGCGGCGTGCAGCAGGCCCTGGCTGCCTTGCGCGTGGAGCGGGAAGACGGCAAGTCCGATGCTGAGCGAGGCCTGCACCGAGCTGCCGTCGGGCAGGTCGATGGGAGCGGCCATGGCCTGCAGGATATGTTCGGCGATCTGGATCGCATCGGCGGGGGCGCGCAGCGCGGTGGCCAGCACCGCGAATTCGTCGCCGCCGATGCGCGCCACGGTGTCGCGGCCGCGCAGGCTGGCGCGGATGCGCTGGGCCACCGCGACCAGCACCGCGTCGCCCGCGGCATGGCCGTGGCGGTCGTTCACGTGCTTGAAATCGTCGCTGTCCAGGTACAGCACCGCGGCATATTCGTCGTTGGCGGCGGCGTGGCGCACCGCGTGCTCCAGCGCTTCGACGAAGGCGGCGCGGTTCAGCAGCCCGGTCAGGGCATCGTGGTTGGCGCGGTGGGCGAGCGAGCGGTTTTCGTGCTGCATCTGGTTCTGCCAGGTCTGCAGTTCGTCGAGCAGGCCGTTGAAGTCATCGCTCAGGGCATTGAGCTCGGCGATGCTGGCCGGCGGCGTTCGCTGCGCGAAATCGCGCTGCGAACGCACTGCGTGCGCCACCCGCATCAGGTTGCGCAGCGGCTCGATGATCTGCACCAGCAGCCGGCTGGCCAGGTAGTGGGCGCCGACCGCGGTCAGCAGCAGGCAGGCCAGCAGCCCCAGCGCGCCTTGCAGCAGGAAGTGCAGCAGGTTGCGCGGGTCGCCGCTGACGCGCAGCGTGCCGACTTGCTGCGCCTGGTGCACGATGGGCTGCTCTACCGCATCGGTGCCCAGCCATTCGAGCAGCGCGTGGCGCAGGCCGGTCAGCGGGGCCTGGCCGGGGCGCTGCCATACCGCCAGCACGTGGTGGTCGCGGTCATAGACGGTGGCGCGGGCGATGTCTTCCGAGGCCGCGATCGCGGCCAGCGTTTCGGCGGTGGCCGCCTGGTCGCGGAACACCACCGGCGCTTCCAGCGTATAGGCGATCGAGCGTGCCACCAGCCGCACGTTGTGGTCGGCGTAGACGCGCAGCGCGGTGACGCCGATCGCGGTCAGCGCCAGGCCCGCGGTGCATACCGCGATCAGCGCCACGCCCAGGTGGATACGGCGCAGCACGCTGTAGAGGGTGGGGCGCGCGCCTTGCCCGTGCACCGGCTGGCGCTGGCTCATGACGGCGCTCCCTTGCGGCGGCCGAGCTGCAGCACGCCGGGGTGCATATGCACGCCGCTGCGGGCGAGGGTGTCGAGGTTGACGCGGAACGAGACCTGGTTGTCGCGGATGTTGAGGCAGAACATGCTGCCCACCTCGCACTCGAAGTCTTCTTCGGCGATGACCAGCACCGGGCGGCCGGTCAGCTCGGCCGACAGGCGCTTGCGGCGCGGTTCGTTCATGGTGCCCACGTACAGCGCATCGCACGCCGGGTGCAGCATGTCGGCCAGCACGTCGACCTGGCGGGTCTGCACGGTGCGGCCATTGGCGAGCGTGCCGCCTTCCCTGAGCCGGGCCGCATAGCGGCTGGCGTGATCGACGCACAGCCGCACCGGATCGCGCTCCACCGGCCAGCGCGCGTAGCCGAGCAGGCTGATGACGACGCGCGCGACCAGGTCGGCCCGTTGCGGCGCGGGCTGCGCGGTGACGGCCGGGGGCAGCATGGCCGGCAGCACTGCCAGCGTCACCGCCAGCAACAGCGCGGTCAGGCCGCGGCGCAGCAGCGGCCGTGCACGGGCAGCGGGCGGGATCGGCGGGGGGCTGGCTGGGGCAGGCGCCATGGTCTGGAACGAAGGGGGCGGTGCGGCCGGTTGCGGTGTTGTAGTCTGGCCGCGCGTATTGTCTGTGGCCGGGTTCCGGGTGGTCAAGCGTGCGGCTTTGCCGTGGATCGGGCGAAAACGGGCGGCACGAGCGGGATACTTCAGAGACCGGCTCGTGGCGCGGCGTGATACGAAATGTTTATCGGCCCCGCTGTTGTTTTTCTGAACCCTGCTGCGACCGCTGCTGCGCGCATGCCAAGGCTTCGCCGTGGCGGACGCAACACTTAGAATGTGGCCATCGCCCCAATTCGTCCAACTCGCCCCCTGTCGCCATGATCGCCGATCCTCTTCTCCGCCTGCTGCACCTGACCGGCGTCGCCGTCTGGGTCGGCGGCATGTTCTTCGCCTACCTGTGCCTGCGGCCGGTGGCCGGCAAGCTGCTGGAGCCGCCGCCGCGCCTGCGCCTGTGGCGCGGGGTGTTTGCCCGCTTCTTCCCGTGGGTATGGGCGTCGGTGGTGGCGATCCTGCTGAGCGGTGGCGCGATGATGGCGGCAACTGGCATGGCGGGCGCACCACGCAACTGGCACCTGATGCTGGGCATCGGCGTCATCATGGCGGGGATCTTCTGCTACGTCTGGTTCGGCCCCAACCGGGTGCTGGGCCGCGCCGTCGATGCCCAGGACTGGCCAGCCGCCGGTGCCGCCCTGAACCGCATCCGGCAGGCGGTAGGGACCAACCTCGTGCTGGGGCTGGCCAATATCGCCGTGGCGACGCTGGGTCGCTGGCTTGCCTGAGCGGCTCCGCGTTGGCTGGTCTTGTCACAACCACGCAAACGGAGAATTGCTATGCGCGTGCTTGCATGTGTTGCCGTCGCTGGTCTGACCGTGGCGGCCCTCCCCGTCGCCGCCGCGGAAAATGGCACGCAGAATGGCGGCCTGAGCGCCGACTATGAGCGCTGCATGGACAAGGCCGTTTCGACCGCCGACATGCTCAACTGCGCGGCGCTGGAGTCGCGCGTGCAGGATACGGCGTTGAACCGCGCTTACCAGTCGCTGCTGCGGCGGCTGGAGGCGCCGCGCACCGGACAGTTGCGGGTGGCGCAGCGGGCCTGGCTGGAGTACCGCCAGGCCAATTGCGCCTATGTCTCCAATCCTGCCGGCGGCAGCGCGGCGCGCGTGGCCGGCGCGTCGTGCCTGCTGGAGATGACCGCCGCGCGCGTGCGCGAATTGCGCGACTTCGCCACCGAGGCCGCCGGCCGGTGAGCTGGCGGGCCTTGTGCTAGAGTTGCCTGACCCCTGTGCTGCGGCACGTCTCAACCGGAGATGGGATCATGGCAAACGAATCGCGCCACAACCTCAAGGCTTTCGTGCAGACCGCACCCCAGTCGGGGCGCTATGTGTGGGTCATCGCGCTGGTGGATTTCAGCGCGCAGCAGGTCAGGCGCGCGATCGTGTCGGACGATACCTTCACCACCTCCGATGCCGCGCGCGTTGCGGGCGAGGCCCAGCTCAAGGCGATGGCCGAGGATCACTAGCATCGCCCACGCGCAAGCGGGGCTTGCACCGGGCTGTTGCGCGCCGGCATCCATGGCGGGCCAATATCGATTCTTGACTTGCCGGAGGCCCACGGCGCACTAGACTATGGGCATGTTCCTCCACAAGAAAGGACTCCCATGACGGATTGCGCGCTTCGCCCGGCCAGGGCCTTGCTGCTGGCCGCGTTGCTAGGTTCGGGCCTGACCCTCAGCGCGGGGGCGCTGGCCCAGGTCTCGGTCAATATCGCCATTGGCGTGCCGCCGCCGGCGCCGATCTACGAGGCCGTGCCCGCGCCGCGCGCCGGCTATGTCTGGATGCCGGGCTACTGGGACTGGGACGATCACCACCGCAAGCACGCCTGGAAGAAGGGCCGCTGGGAGCGCGAGCGCCCGGGCTATGTCTATGAGGCGCCGCGCTGGGTCCAGGCGCGCGACGGCTGGGTGCTGGTGCCAGGCCGCTGGGACCAGGGCGGGTACAAGGACAAGGGCAACGGTAAAGGCAACAAGGGCAGCCATTGCCCGCCCGGCCACGCCAAGAAGGGCGAGTGCTGACCTGCCCGCCGCCCGGCGCCGCACGGTGACGCCGGGCCCCCCGGCCATGCTACGATCCCCGCCATGACACCCGCGCCCGCGCGGCGCATCGGCAGCGGATTCCGGAGGTAGCGATGGCAAGGCACGTTTTCACGCGCGCGCAGTATCTCGACATCCTCAACGACAGCCTGCGCAAGCACCCCGGCTGGCAACCGGGCATGGCCTTTGTGTTCCTGCCGCCCGGCGCCGATGCCAGCCAGGCCACGGCGGTGGGCTGCACCGGCCCGATGGACGCGATACCGGTCTATGCGGAAATCCAGCGGGTGGCGGCCGAGCTGATCGAAGTCAGCGACGAATAGCCGAGGCACAGGCCTGCAACGGACACCACCACCATAGCGCCGGCCGGGCCGGCGCCGCGGGTGCGTACAATACCGCCCTCTACAGACTTTCGGATATTGCCGTGAAGAAAACGGACCTGGAAAAAAACAAGGGGCTGAAGATCGCCAACAGCCTGAAGCAGGCGGCGGCAGCGCGGGGCGGCATTCCCGGCGCCGCGCAGCGCCCGGATCGGCGCGAGCAGCGCCGGCTGGACCAGGAGCAGGGTCTGGTGCCGTTCGCGTGCAAGCTCGACGGCGCGCTGGTGAAGCGCCTGCAGGCGCTGGCCGCTGATCACCCGGGCGGCATGACCGGGTTGCTCAATGAAGTGCTGGCCGGCGCGTTGCCGCCGGAGCCGGGCCAGGCCTGAGCGCCGCGCGGCGGCCGCGCCGCCACTGGCCCGGGCGCTGTATCAGTCCTCTTCCTCTTCGTCGAGGAACTCGCGGCGCAGCATCCAGTTGGCGATGGCTTCGTCGCAGATGCGCTTGAACTTCTGCTTGTCCGGCATCTTGTCGAACAGCTGGAAATTGACCAGCGCCATGCCGGCATCGGTGATGTAGAACATGCGGCTCGGGTCGTCATCGTGGACGATGCGGCCGTCGATGGCGTCTTCTTCGCTTTCGGCCGGCATGTCCTCCAGCTCGACCACGCGGCAGGTGAAGCGCGGGCTGCGGGTGTGGGTCAGGTACTCGAATTCGTCGTGCATGACCTCGCCGCCCTTGCCCGCGATCACGGCGAAGCCCCAGATAAAGCGGGGCATTGGCAGATCGGACAGATCTTCAATCTCGTCCATGGTGTTCTCCCTGATTCAATCCCCGCATTATCGCCCGGAACGCCGCGGCTTCAAAAGATGGCGTGGCCCGGGCCGTGCCGCGACCGTGCCCGCTACCTCCCGGCGTGGCAGTTGGCCAGCGCGGGCGGGGCGTTCTCGGCCTGCATCAGGTCGCGCAGCGTGCCTGACTCGCCCTTGGTCCACCATTCGTAGCGTCCGCCGACATAGCGCGCGCCGGACGCCGCCACCGTGCTGACCGCCAGCACCGGCTTGCCCTCGATGCGGAACACCGCGGCCTGGTTGTCGGGGCTGTTGAAGTAGCGCACCGTCAGCGTCTTGCCGCCGTCGCACTGGTAGCGCATGGTGCGCACCTCGGGAAAGCGCACGCCGTCGATGCCCGGCGCGCGGGCGGCGTAGGCCGTGGCGCTGGCGCAGAGCGCGGCCAGCAGGGCAACGATATGAATGCGGGACAGCGTCGGTCGATCGCGCATGGCGTGGTCTGGTCTGGTCGAAAGTTTGTGTTCGGGTGGATGGCGACACTCCGGCGAGCGCTCAGCCGAGCATGTAGCCGGCCGCGAGCGTGCGGAAGCTTTCCACCTCGCGCGCCTGCCAGGCTGCATCCTCGGCAAGCTCTTCGGCCAGGATCGCGGCCACCGCCGGTGCCGCGTCAACGGCCGCGCGCGCGTCCAGGAACAGCGCGCGGTTGCGGCGCGCCAGCACGTCCTCGACCCGGCGCGCCAGCTCATGCCGGGCGGCAAAGCGCACATGGGCCTCGGTCAGGCCCGAGGCGCCGGCGAGCATCCGATCGTGTCCCGGCAGCGCGCGCAGCAGGCCCAGCTCGTTGCCGTAGTAGCGGTCCGGCGAGCCCGAATCCGGCGGCGGCAGGTCGGCCGGCAAGCCGGCGGCGCCATGCAGCGGCAGCTCCGCGGTCACGCATGGCGCGGCGCGCACCATCTGGCGCTGGATCGCGGTCTCGATCACGTCTTCGGCCATCTTGCGGTAGGTGGTCCATTTGCCGCCGGTGACGGTAATCAGCCCGGCCCTGGACACCAGGATCGTATGCTCGCGCGACAGCGACGCGGTGGAGGCCTCGCCGGTAGCCCGCACCAGCGGCCGCAGGCCGGCCCAGACGCTGGTGACGTCGGCGCGGGTGGGGTCCTTGGCCAGGTAGCGCGACGCCGTTTCCAGGATGAAATCGACATCGTCGGCCCCCGCATCGGGCTCCAGCGGCAGGTCGCGGCGCGGCGTGTCGGTGGTGCCGACGATGGTGTGGCCGTTCCACGGCACCACGAACAGCACGCGTCCGTCGTCGGTCTTGGGGATCAGGATGGCGCGCTCGCCGGGCATGAAGCTGCGCGGCAGCGTCAGGTGCACGCCCTGGCTGGGCGCGACCATGGTGCGGGCATGCCCGTCTTCCATCTGGCGGATGGCATCGACCCAGACGCCGGTGGCATTGATCACGCAATCGGCGCGCAGCCGGAAGGTGGCGCCGCCGAGCACGTCCTGCACCGTCACGCCGCTGATCACGCCGCCTTGCTGGCTCAGCCCGGTCGCGCGCATGTAGTTGAGCGCGGTGCCGCCGACGTCGAACAGGGTCCGCATCAGCGCCACCGCCAGCCGCGCATCGTCGAACTGGCCGTCGAAATAAAGGTTGCCGCCGCGCAGCGGGCGACCGCCAACGTGCTCGGCCAGGTTGGGCGCGGCGGCCAGCACCTCGCTGTGGTTCAGCCAGCGGCTGCCGGACAGGTTGAGGTTGCCGGCCAGCATGTCGTAGAGCTTGAGGCCGATGCCGTAGAAGGGCTGGTCGAACACCTGGTAGGCCGGCACCACGAAGCCCAGCGGCCACACCAGGTGCGGCGCGTTGCGCGCCAGCAGGCCGCGCTCGTGCAGGGCCTCGCGTACCAGGCCGATATTGCCCTGCGCCAGGTAGCGCACGCCGCCATGCACCAGCTTGGTGGCCTTGCTCGAGGTGCCCTTGGCAAAGTCGGCGGCTTCGACCAGCAGCGTGCGGTAGCCGCGCGAGGCGGCATCGACGGCCGTGCCCAGGCCGGTGGCGCCGCCGCCGATGACGATCACGTCCCAGCGCGGCTCGCGCTCCAGGGTGGCGAGCAGCGCGGCGCGGCTGGGCGGCTGGATCGGGGTGGGAAGACTTTGCATGACGCTGGTGTGTGGTGGGTGCTGGCTAAAATGTTCGGATGGTCCGGACCTGGCGCTGGGCGGGTTTGATCGACGCTCAGCCGTGGCCGGCGCCGGCGTCGTCCTCGCGCGCCCAGTCGCGTGCGCGCTCGACCGCCCGGTGCCAGCGCGCGAGCCGGTGGCCGCGCTGGTCGGCCGACAGGTTGGGCTCGAAGCGCCGCTCCACCTGCCATTGCTGCGCGATCTGCACCGGGTCGCTCCAGTAGCCGGTGGCCAGGCCCGCCAGGTAGGCCGCGCCCAGCGCGGTGGTCTCGGTTACGCGCGGGCGTACCACCGGGGTGCCGAGCAGGTCGGCCTGCATCTGCATCAGCAGGTCGCTGCGCGACGCGCCGCCGTCCACGCGCAGCTCGGCCAGCGCGATGCCGGCGTCCTTCTGCATGGCCTCGAGCACGTCCACGCTTTGCAGCGCGATCGATTCCAGCGCCGCGCGCGCGATCTGCGGCCTGCCGGTGCCGCGCGTCATGCCGACCAGCGTGCCGCGCGCAAAGGCGTCCCAGTGCGGCGCACCCAGCCCGGCAAAGGCCGGCACCAGCACCACGCCGCCGCTGTCGTCGCACTGGCGCGCCAGCGCCTCGGCCTCGGGCGCGCTCTGGATGATCTTGAGGCCGTCGCGCAGCCACTGGATGGTGGCGCCGCCCATGAACACGCCGCCCTCCAGGCAATACTGGGTCTGGCCACGGTACTGCCAGCCGATGGTGGTCAGCAGCCGGTTATGCGACGTGACCGGCTGCGCGCCGGTATTCATCAGCAGGAAGCAGCCGGTACCGTAGGTGTTCTTGGCCATGCCGGGCACCAGGCAGGCCTGGCCGAAGGTGGCGGCCTGCTGGTCGCCGGCGATGCCGGCAATCGGGATCGGCATGCCGAACAGCCGCGCCGACGTGCGCGCGACCTCGCCGCTGGAGGGCACCACCTCTGGCAGCAGCGCGTGCGGGATGTCGAGCAGCGCCAGCAGCGCGTCGTCCCACTCGAAGCTGTGGATGTTGAACAGCATCGTGCGCGAGGCATTGGAGACGTCGGTGACATGGCGCGCGCCGTCGGTCAGCTGCCAGATCAGCCAGCTGTCGACGGTGCCGAAGGCCAGTTCGCCGCGCTGCGCGCGCTCCCGCGCGCCTTCGATGTTGTCGAGCATCCAGCGCAGCTTGGTGCCGGAGAAATAGGCATCGATGACCAGGCCGGTCTTCTCGCGGAACAGCTCGCCGTGGCCGGCGGCCTGCAGCGCCTCGCACATCGGCGCGGTGCGGCGGTCCTGCCAGACCAGCGCGCGGCCGACCGGCTCGCCGGTCTTGCGGTCCCACAGCACGGTGGTCTCGCGCTGGTTGGTGATGCCGATGGCGCGCACCTGCGAGGCGCCGATGCCGGCGTCGGCCAGCACCGTGTGCGCCACCGCCAGCTGCGATTGCCAGATCTCGTAAGGGTCGTGCTCGACGTGGCCGGGATGTGGGTAATATTGGCGGAACTCGCGCTGCGCCAGCCGCACCACGTTGCCGGCATGGTCGAACAGGATGGCGCGCGAACTGCTGGTGCCCTGGTCGAGCGCCAGCACGTATTGCGGCTCGGCGGGAAGCTGGGACGGGGCAGGGCGCTGCGCCTGCGCGGCGGGCTGGTTCATGCGTTCGATCCTGACAATGACAATGCGCGCCGGCGTGGCCGGTGCATGGAATCCTGATGGCTGAAACATCCTCTTTGCCGGCGGCCGGGGTCACCGCACGGATCGCCGCCTCGCTGGCGGCGCGCAGCGGCTTCGATGCCGCCGCCAAGCTGCGCCTGATGGCCGACGGCCGGCAGGTCGGCTGGCTGCCGCGCGCGCATGCCGGCATCCTGCGCGGCATCGACATCGGCCCTGGCGCCGTGCTGGGCCCGGAGCAGGCGCTCGCCGATGGCTCCGTGGCGGTGGCCTTGCTGCCCGGCCGCGACGATTTCGAGGCGCGCAGCGCCGCGCTGCAGGCGCTGGCCCGCCAGCTGGCCGACGCCGGCCATGTGCGCGGCTGGCGCGACGAGCTGTTCGCCGTCACCGCCGCGCTGGATGCGTCGTCGGTCGCGGTGGTGGAGCGTGCCGCGGCGCGCTTCCTGGGGCTGCTGACCTTTGCCTCGCACATGAACGGCATCGTCGACGGCGCCGCGGGCGGCCAGCCCGCCCTGTGGATCTCGCGCCGCAGCCCGGCCAAGGCCGTCGACCCCGGCATGTGGGACAACGTGGTCGCCGGCGGCATGCCCCACGGCAGCGATCCGCTGGCGACGCTGGTGCGCGAGTGCGAGGAAGAGTCCGGCATCCCGCCCGCGCTGGCGCGGCGCGTGCAGGCGCACGGCATGATCGAGGTGCTGCGCGACCTGCCCGAAGGCGTGCAGTGGGAGCAGGTCTACGTCTACGACCTGCTGCTGCCGCCGGACTTCATTCCGCACAACCAGGACGGCGAGGTCAGCGAGCACCGGCGCGTCGGGCTGGCGCCATTGCTTGCTATCATGTCGGCCGGCGCCATGACGGTCGATGCGACACTGGTGACGCTGGATGCCCTTGGACGGCGTGGCTGGCTCGATGCCGGCGATCACGACTGAGCCGCCGCAGGGTCCATCGCCGCTTGTCCCGGTATTGCCCGCCGTATTGACCATTGCACTGACCGAGCCCCCCTGGCTTTCCCGGCCTTGCGCCGCGCCACCCAGACAGAACCACACACCATGAGCACCACCGGATTCATCCTGACCCTCTCGTGCCCTGACCAGCCGGGCATCGTCCACGCTGTCTCGGGCCTGCTGTTCCAGCACGGCTGCAATATCGTCGATTCCGACCAGTACGGGGACGAGTACGCCGGCCGCTTCTTCATGCGCGTGCATTTCACCCCGGCCGCCGGTGGTCCCGACCTGACCACGCTGAAGGCCGCGTTCGCGCCGGTGGGCGACCAGTTCGGCATGCAGTGGGAGCTGAACGATGCCACGGTGAAGCCGCGCGTGATGATCATGGTGTCGAAGATCGGCCATTGCCTGAACGACCTGCTGTTCCGTGCCAAGGCGGGCGGGCTGCCGGTGGAGATCGCGGCCATCGTCTCGAACCACCGCGACTTCTACCAGCTGGCGGCGTCGTACGACGTGCCGTTCTTCCACCTGCCGCTGATGAACGCGTCGGCGGAGCAGAAGGCCGCGCAGGAAGCGCGCGTGTTCGACGTGGTGCAGGAGCAGAAGATCGACCTGGTGGTGCTGGCGCGCTACATGCAGGTGCTGTCCGACGACCTGTGCCGCAAGCTGGCCGGCCGCGCGATCAATATCCACCATTCGTTCCTGCCCAGCTTCAAGGGCGCCAAGCCGTACTACCAGGCGCACGACCGCGGCGTGAAGCTGATCGGCGCCACCGCGCACTACGTCACCGCCGACCTCGACGAAGGTCCGATCATCGAGCAGGAGATCGAGCGCGTGGACCACAGCATGGACCCCGACCAGCTCACCGCCGTCGGCCGCGACGTCGAATGCGTGGCGCTGGCGCGCGCGGTCAAGTGGCATGCCGAACACCGCATCCTGCTGAACGGCCACAAGACCGTGGTGTTCAAGTAATCCTTTCCTGTGCCCTTGGTTTGCTCCCTTCTCCCGCTTGCGGGAGAGGGGCCAGGGGAGAGGGCAGGCCTGCGCCAGAACCCACGCGCCAGGCACTGCCGGCACGCGCAGCGGCGCCACTGCCGACACGGCGGCAGCAGCGCCTGTCCCGCAATCACTCCCGCTCCGCCACCACACACTTCACCCCACTGTCGGCCAGGATCTGGTCGAACGGCGCCGCCAGCGGCGCGTCGGTAAACAGCCGGTCCACCTGCGACACATGCGCCAGCTCGACCATGGCCTGGCGGTTGAACTTGCTGGCGTCCGCCGCCAGCCAGACCTCGCGTGAATGCTCGATGATCGTCCGCGCCACCTTGACCTCGCGGAAGTCATAGTCGCGCAGCGTGCCGTCGGCCTCGATGCCCGAGATACCGATCAGCCCGATATCGACCTTGAACTGGCGGATGAACTCCACCGTGGCCTCGCCGACGATGCCGCGATCGCGCGAGCGCAGCACGCCGCCGGCGACGATGACTTCGCAATCGGGGTTGTCGGCCAGGATATTGGCCACGTGCAGGTTGTTGGTGATCACGCGCAGGCCGCGATGGTGCACCAGGCCGCGCGCGATCTCTTCCACCGTGGTGCCGATGTTCAGGATCAGCGAGCAGCCCTCGGGCACTGCGGCCGCCACCGCGCGCGCGATGCGCGCCTTGCCTTCGGCATTGAGCACCTGTCGCTGCCGGTAGGCGATGTTCTCGGTGGTGGAGTCTTCCACCCGCACCCCGCCGTGGAAGCGCGCCAGCATGCCGTTCTCGGCCAGCATGTTGACATCGCGGCGCACCGTCTGGAGCGTTACGCCGAACTTGCGCGCAAGTTCGTCGATGGAGGCAAAGCCCTGGGTGCGGACTTCTTCCAGCAGGGCCGTCTGGCGGGGATTGAGGGTCATGCCGGGATTCTAGTTCAAACACAAACGAAAACAAAATGATGCGGTGCACTATTGTTTTATGTTCGTTTTGTTGCTAAAACGAGCGTGAAGCCAAGATTGGTGCGCCTGCATCGAACGCAAGCCGTATGGTCGGCAGCGTCATCGGCCGGCAGCATATCGAACATGGAGGCCGGATGCAGCTACGTTTGGAAGGCGTCGCACAGCAGGCAGGTTCGCAGGCGTATCTGTATCCGCTGACGCTGGCCCCGGTTCCCGGCGCGGTCACCATCCTGCTGGGCGCGACGCAGGCGGGCAAGACTTCGCTGATGCGGGTCATGGCGGGGCTGGACCGGCCCAGCGCCGGGCGCGTGCTGGTCGACGGCGACGACGTCACCGGCATGCCGGTGCGCGAGCGCAATGTATCGATGGTCTACCAGCAGTTCATCAACTACCCGTCGCTAAGGGTCTTCGACAACATTGCTTCGCCGCTACGGCTGCGGCGCAAGGCCGCAGCCGGCGAGATCGCCGCGCGCGTGCGCGAGCTGGCCGCGCGGCTGCATATCGACCACCTGCTGGAGCGCTATCCGGCCGAGCTTTCCGGCGGCCAGCAGCAGCGCGTGGCGCTGGCCCGCGCGCTGGCCAAGGAAGCCCCGCTGATGCTGCTGGACGAGCCGCTGGTCAACCTGGACTACAAGCTGCGCGAGGAGCTGCGCGAAGAGCTGACCCAGCTGTTCGCGCACGGCGACGCCACCGTGATCTACGCCACCACCGAGCCCGGCGAGGCCCTGCTGCTGGGCGGGCACACCGCGGTGCTCGATGCCGGCGAGCTGCTGCAGTACGGCCCCACGCCGCAGGTCTTCCACTATCCCGATTCGCTGCGCGTGGCGCGCGCCTTCAACGATCCGCCGATGAACCTGGTCGAGGGCCGGCTGGAGGGCGGCAAAGTGACGCTGCCGGGAGCGATCGAAGTACCGGTGCCCGGCGTGGCGGCGCACGACGGCCCGGTCACGCTTGGCGTGCGCGCCTCGGCGTTGCGCCTGACGGGCGAGGCCGGCGCGGTCGCCGTGCCGGGCCGCGTGGCGCTGGCCGAGTTGTCGGGGTCGGACACCTTCGTCCACGCCGATACCACGGTGGGCAACCTGGTGGCGCAGTTCGCGGGCGTGCTCGACCTGCGGCTGGGCGCGCCGGTGACGCTGCACCTGCTGCCCGAACAGCTCTACCTGTTCGACGCCGACGGGCGCCGCATCCATGCGCCGCGCCGGCCCGGCGGCCTCGCGGCCGAGGTGCCCGGCGGCACCGCGGCGGCAGGAGGCTGAGACATGGCGCGCATCGACCTGGACCTGGCGCACTCGTATGTGCCCGATCCGCGCACCGACGATGACTACGCGCTGCTGCCGCTGCGCTTCACCTTTGAAGACGGCGGCGCCTATGCGCTGCTGGGCCCGTCCGGCTGCGGCAAGACCACGCTGCTGAACTGCATTTCCGGCCTGCTGCGGCCTTCGCACGGCACCATCGCCTTCGACGGACGCGACGTCACCGGCGCCACGCCGCAGGCGCGCAATATCGCCCAGGTGTTCCAGTTCCCGGTGATCTACGACACCATGACCGTCGGCGAAAACCTGGCCTTCCCGCTGCGCAACCGCGGCGTGCCGGAAGCCCAGGTGCGCGAGCGGGTCGGCCGCGTTGCCGAGATGCTGGACCTGTCGGCGACGCTCGGGCGCCGCGCCAGCGGCCTGGCCGCCGATGCCAAGCAGAAGATCTCGCTCGGGCGCGGGCTGGTGCGCCAGGACGTGTCGGCCATCCTGTTCGACGAGCCGCTCACGGTGATCGACCCGCAGCTCAAATGGCAGCTGCGGCGCAAGCTGAAGGAAATCCACCACGAGTTTCGCCTGACGCTGATCTACGTGACCCACGACCAGACCGAGGCGCTGACCTTTGCCGACCAGGTGGTGGTGATGTCGCGCGGCAAGGCGGTGCAGGTGGGGCCGGCCGACGCGCTGTTCGAGCGGCCCGCGCATACCTTCGTCGGTCACTTTATCGGCTCGCCGGGCATGAACTTCCTGTCCGGGCAATGGCGCGACGGCGCCATCGACGTGGCCGGGCGGCGCTATCTGCCGTCGGTGGCGCCGCCGGTGGAAGCGGCGCTGCGCGCGGCCGGCAGCTTCCGCATCGGGGTCCGCCCGGAATACCTGCAACTGGCGCCCGAGCGCGACACGCAGGCGGTGCCGGTGCAGGTGCAGCGCGCCCAGGACATCGGCACCTACTGGCTGCTGACCGGCGCGGTGCAGGAGGCGGGCGCGCAGGCCGGCACGCTGCGCGCGCGGCTGGGCGCCGAGGCGGCCGGTCTGCGCGCGGGCGACACGGCATGGCTGTCGGTGTTCAACCGGCATACCTGCTACTACGTCAACGAGGAGCTGGTGTCATGAAACCAGTCAACCAGAAGGCCTGGCTGCTGGTGCTGCCGGTGGTGGTGTGCGTGGCGTTTTCCGCCATCCTGCCGCTGATGACCATCGTCAACTACTCGGTGCAGGACATCATCTCGCCCGAGCGGCGCGTGTTCGTCGGCACCGAATGGTTCCGCACGGTGCTGCGCGACGGCGAGCTGCACGACGCGCTGCTGCGCCAGCTCGGCTTCTCGCTGGCGGTGCTGCTGGTGGAGATTCCGCTGGGCATCCTGCTGGCGTTGTCGATGCCGGCCCGGGGCTGGAAGGCGTCGGCGGTGCTGGTGATCATCGCGCTGTCGCTGCTGATTCCCTGGAACGTGGTCGGCACCATCTGGCAGATCTTTGGCCGCACCGACATCGGCCTGCTGGGCGCGGCGCTGGAGGGGCTCGGCTTCGACTACAACTACACCGGCAGCGCCTTCGATGCCTGGATCACCGTGCTGGTGATGGACGTCTGGCACTGGACGCCGCTGGTGGCGCTGCTGTGCTATGCCGGCCTGCGCGCGATCCCCGACGCCTACTACCAGGCCGCGCAGATCGACGGCGCCTCGCGCCTGGCGGTGTTCCGCTTTATCCAGCTGCCCAAGCTGCGCGGCGTGCTGATGATCGCGGTGCTGCTGCGCTTCATGGACAGCTTCATGATCTACACCGAGCCGTTCGTGCTGACCGGCGGCGGGCCGGGCAACGCCACCACGTTCCTGTCGCAATACCTGACCCAGAAGGCCGTTGGCCAGTTCGACCTGGGTCCCGCGGCGGCATTTTCCATCGTCTACTTCCTGATCATCCTGCTCATGTGTTTCATCCTCTACAACTGGATGCAGCGCGCGGGCACCGCCGGCAGCGAGGACATGCCCCATGGCTGAGATCTCTTCGGCAGTGCCCGCGGTGATCCCCACCGCGATCCCGGCGCAGGCCAACCGCGCCGCCTGGTGGCGCGCCGGCTTCCTGCTGGCCTACCTGGTGTTCGCGATCGTGCCGATCTACTGGATGGTCAACATGTCGTTCAAGACCAACGAGGAGATCGTCTCGACGCTGTCGCTGTGGCCGGGCCAGTTCACGCTCGAGCACTACAAGACCATCTTCACCGATCCGTCCTGGTATTCGGGCTACCTCAACTCGATGATCTACGTGGCGATGAACACCGTGATCTCGATCGGCGTGGCGCTGCCGGCCGCCTACGCCTTTTCGCGCTACCAGTTCATCGGCGACAAGCACGTGTTCTTCTGGCTGCTGACCAACCGCATGACGCCGCCGGCGGTGTTCCTGCTGCCGTTCTTCCAGCTCTACAGCAGCATCGGGCTGATGGATACCCACCTGGGCGTGGCGCTGGCGCACCTGGTCTTCAACGTGCCGCTGGCGGTGTGGATCCTGGAGGGCTTCATGTCCGGCGTGCCGCGCGAGATCGACGAGACCGCCTATGTCGACGGCTACTCGTTTCCGCGCTTTTTCCTGACTATCTTCCTGCCGCTGATCAAGGCCGGGGTGGGCGTGGCCGCGTTCTTCTGCTTCATGTTCAGCTGGGTCGAGCTGCTGCTGGCGCGCACGCTGACCTCGGTCAACGCCAAGCCCATCGTCGCCACCATGACGCGCACGGTGTCGGCATCGGGCATGGACTGGGGCGTGCTGGCCGCGGCCGGGGTGCTGACCATCGTACCCGGCGGCATCGTGATCTGGTTCGTGCGGCACTACATCGCGAAGGGCTTCGCGATGGGCCGCGTTTAACGCAGGCCTTCGCAAGGAGACGGCGCCAATGCTGAGCTGGATGGTATGGACCACACCGGTGGCGGTGTTCTTTGGCTGCATCGTGGTGATGCTGATCGGCATGACGATCCTGGAAATCCGCTCGCCGTCGGTGCTGCGCAAGGGCTTCCTGCCGATCGCCACCACCCGCGGCGACCGGCTCTTCATCGGGCTGATGTGCGCGGCGTGGATCAACCTGGCGTGGGTCGGGCTGGGCGAAAAGGTCGCCGCCTGGCTGGCGCTGCCGGAAGAGCCCTCGGTGTGGATCAGCTTCGTGGCGTCGATGCTGGTGCTGGCGCTGATCCTGCGCAAGGGCTAGCGCCGCTGCCGGCCGGCATTGGCCAGCAATAGCAAGCAATAACGGGAAACGCGGCTTGTCCCCACCCCGGGGCCGCCACCCAGACCAAGACCGGGGCAGGGGATTCTTGAGGAGACACCGATGAAAGTGCACGTGACGTTGGGGATGTCAGCCCTTGCCTGCGCGGCCGCGCTGGCTTGCGGCGCCGCCTGGGCGGGCGAAGCGGAAGCGAAGAAGTGGATCGACAACGAATTCCAGCCCTCGTCGCTGTCCAAGGACAAGCAGGCTGCGGAGATGAAGTGGTTCATCGATGCCGCCGCCAGGCTCAAGGCCAAGGGTGTCACGCAGATCAACGTGGTGTCGGAGACCATCACCACGCACGAGTACGAATCCAAGACCCTGGCCAAGGCGTTCGAGGAGATCACCGGCATCAAGGTCAACCATGACCTGATCCAGGAAGGCGACGTGGTGGAGAAACTGCAGACCTCGATGCAGTCAGGCAAGTCGATCTATGATGGCTGGATCTCCGACTCCGACCTGATCGGCACGCACTACCGCTATGGCTCGATCCTGCCGCTGACCGACTACATGAACGGCGCCGGCAAGGAATGGACCAACCCCGGGCTGGATGTGAAGGACTTCATCGGCACCAAGTTCACCACCGCGCCGGATGGCAAGCTGTACCAGTTGCCTGACCAGCAGTTCGCCAACCTGTACTGGTTCCGCGCCGACTGGTTCGCGCGCAAGGACCTGCAGGACAAGTTCAAGGCCAAGTACGGCTACGACCTGGGCGTGCCGACCAACTGGTCCGCCTATGAGGACATCGCCAATTTCTTCACCAACGACGTGAAGGAGATCGACGGCAAGAAGGTCTACGGCCACATGGACTACGGCAAGAAGGACCCCTCGCTGGGCTGGCGCTTCACCGACGCCTGGCTGTCGATGGCCGGCACCGCCGACAAGGGCCTGCCCAACGGCATGCCGGTGGACGAGTGGGGCATCCGCGTGGCCGAGGACAAATGCACGCCGGTCGGCGCCTCGGTGGCGCGTGGTGGCGCCACCAACAGTCCGGCGGCGGTCTACGCGCTGACCAAGTACATCGACTGGATGAAGAAGTACGCCCCGCCGCAGGCGATGGGCATGACCTTCTCCGAGGCCGGCCCCGTGCCCGCGCAAGGGCAGGTGGCGCAGCAGATCTTCTGGTACACGGCCTTTACCGCCGACATGACCAAGAAGGGCCTGCCGGTCGTCAATGCCGACGGCTCGCCCAAGTGGCGCATGGCGCCGTCGCCGTATGGGCCGTACTGGAAGCAGGGCATGCAGAATGGCTACCAGGACGTGGGCTCGTGGACCTTCTTCAAGAACACCGATCCCAACAAGCTGGCCGGCGCGTGGCTGTACGCGCAGTTCGTGACCTCGAAGACGGTATCGCTGAAGAAGTCGCTGACCGGGCTTACCTTTATCCGCGACAGCGACATCCATCACGACTACCTGACCAAGAACGCGGCCAAGTATGGCGGCCTGGTCGAGTTCTACCGCAGCCCCGCGCGCGTGGCGTGGACCCCGACCGGCACCAACGTGCCGGACTACCCGAAGCTGGCCCAGCTGTGGTGGAAGAACGTGGCCACCGCGGTGACCGGCGAGAAGACGCCGCAAGCCGCGATGGACACGCTCGCCGATGAGATGGACCAGGTCATGGCGCGGCTGCAGCGCGCCGGCATGAGCCACTGCGCGCCCAAGCTGAATGCGAAGGGCGATCCGGGCAAGTGGCTGTCGAACGACCACGCGCCGTGGAAGAAGCTCGCCAACGAGAAGCCCAAGGGCGAGACCATCCCTTACGACAAGCTGCTGCAGGCGTGGAAGGAAGGGCAGGTGCGCTGAGGGGTTTGAGGCTGCGGCTAACGTCGGGCCCTGAATAGCCCATTGGATGCTCCCTCTCCCGCTTGCGGTAGAGGGAGCAAAGCCGCCGCATTCATTCCGCCTGAGCTACCCTGCTTGCGATGCCAGGTCGGACGGCTCTGCCGTATCGGCCGCCTGCGCGGCATAGCGCGCCTTGCCATGCCGCTTGGCTTGATACAGCGCCATGTCGGCGTGCAGGAACAGTTCGCTCACGGTCATGGCGTGCCGCGCATCGCGCAGGGCCGCGCCGACGCTGGCCGACGCCGCCAGCGTATGGCCATCGATCACGAAGGGTATGCGCGCTGCCTGCACGATGGTGTTGGCCACCGAGGCCATGGCCTGGCGGTCGGCAATGCCGTCAAGAATCACCGCGAATTCGTCGCCGCCGATGCGCGCTACCGCATCGCCCTTGCGCACACAGGCGCGCAGCCGCTGCGCGAATGCCACCAGCAACTGGTCGCCGATGGGGTGGCCGTGGTTGTCGTTGACCGCCTTGAAGTCGTCCAGGTCCACCAGCAGCAGCGCCAGCGGGCACGCGCTGGCGCCGGCGCGCGCCATGGCTTCGGCCAGGCGCCGGTCGAAGCCCTTGCGGTTGAGCAGGCCGGTCAGGTAGTCGGAGACGGTCTGCGCTTCCAGGCTGCGCAGCTTTTCGCGCTCGTGGGTGACGTTGCGCCCGAACATATGCAGGCCGACCACGGTGTCCTGGGCATCGTTCCACGCGGGCTGGCAGGTGATTTCGATGCACTCGGTGCCGTCCGCGCTTTCGCGGGTAAAGGTCACGGCCTGGCCGGTGCCGGCTTGCTGCAGGTAGGCCTGGCAGGCCATGTATTCCTGCGTGCCCCACAACTCGCGCAGCGACAGGCCCACGATCTGCTGCGCCGGCAAGCCGTAGCGACGTGCATACGCCTCGTTGACGAAGACATAGCGCTGCTGCATGTCGATGAAGGAGATAAAGTCCGGCACATGGTTGGCAATCGCCTCGATGCGCTTCTCGCTGGCGGCGGCGCGGTCCTTGGCGGCCTGCAGCGCGGCCTCGCGCTCCGACAGCCGGGCCACGACCTCGGCGAAGCTCGACGCCAGCTCGCCGATCTCGTCGGCACGGCCGACCGGCAGGTCCGCCACGGCCTTCGGGTCGGTGCCGAGCTGGCGCACCGCGCGGTGCAGCCGCTGCAGCGGCGCCAGCAGCCGCCACATCACAAGCCACATCAGCGCTGCCGCGATCACCATGGTGATCGCCCCCATCACCAGCGTCCGCTGGCGCGCCGTGATCAGCGGCGCATAGGCTTCGGCCGCGGGCAGCACCGCGACCACCTCCCAGCCGTTGGAAGCCAGCAGGTAGCGCGCGACGATCGGCTGGGTCGGCGTCAGGATCTCCAGCAACGCCGGCGGCTGGTCGGCGCCGCAGGCCTCGTCGATGGCGCGCGCCGGCGCCAGCACGCGCGACACGTCGGCATGCATTGCATAGCGCGGGTTGGTGCCGGAAGACACAAGGCAGAAGCTGCCGGTGGTGCCGACCCGGCTGTGCGACAGCTCGCGCAGGAAGTTGCTGTCCGCCAGGTTCAGCACGCCGCCGACCACGCCGCGCAGTTCGCCGGCGGGCCCCAGCATCGGCACCGCCAGCACCACGCCCGGTGAGTTGGTCTGCTTGCCCTGGATCAGGTCCGACACCGCGAACGACTGGCCCTGCATCACGTCGCGGAAATAATCGCGGTCGTTGACGCGCAGGTGCACGCCATCCGGCACGGCGGTGCTGAACGTGAGTTCACCGTCCGGCGCGGCCAGGAAAACGGCGTTGAAGGTGTCGGGAATGTCCACCAGGCCCTGCGCCGCCCGGCGCAAGTCTGCCGGCCTGGCTGCGGGCGTGGCGGCAAACTGGCGCGCCAGCCGCTGCAGCACGGCGGCGCGGCCCTGCAGCTTTTCATCGAGCTGCTCGGCGACCATCTCGACCAGCGTGTCCTGCTGCGCCTGCAGCAGGTTTTTCAGGCTGTCATAGGCGTAATACTGGGCGTAGAGCGCGCGCAGCACGATGATCAGCGTCACCACCCCCGCCGTGGCCAACGCCATCCGATACTTCAAAGAGTGCTGCATGATTGACTTCTTTCTTGTGCGCACTGACCCGGTGTCCCGTCCATCGACCCGCTTGCGAGTGGAATCGCCGGTCCGGTGACGTGGAAAGAAGATTAGCAGAAGTCAAGCGACATTTCGAAACTCTTTGCAACAGCGGGTGCAGTACCCAAGTGGGGTGCTTTCGGAAAGGGCGGGGAATGGATGCGGAAATGAAAAAAGCCAGCGCGAGGCTGGCTTTTTTGAAACTGGTGGGTGGTACAGGGATTGAACCTGTGACCCCTGCCGTGTGAAGGCAGTGCTCTACCGCTGAGCTAACCACCCCTGTCTGCGTCGTCGTTGCCGTCGTGCAGCAGAGAAATGAGATTATGCAGAGGTTCTTGTATCTTGTAAAGCCCTTTTTTGAATTTCTTATGCGGCCAGCGTTCCCGGGGCTTCGACAGGATCTTCCTGCCATACCGTCTTGCCGCTGCTGGCCTTGTCCAATCCCTTCAGCAGGGCCAGATGGGCCTGCTGCTCCTCGTCCGTGGCGCGCAGCACCGGCAGGGCCAGCCGCGACAGGTCGGCGGTGGTGACCACGCCGCCCTGGCCGCTGCCGCTGTCGAGCGTGTCGATCACCAGCGAATCCTGGCCGCGCGTCATGGCCAGGTAGACCTCGGCCAGCAGTTCGGCGTCCAGCAGCGCGCCGTGCAGCGTGCGGTGGGCGTTGCTGATGCCGAGGCGCTCGCACAGCGCATCAAGCGAGTTGCGCTTGCCGGGGAACATCTGCCGCGCTTCGCGCAAGGTATCGATCACGTTGCCGACATGCTGGCGGAACGGCGGCAGGCCCAGCAACTGGAATTCCATGTCGAGGAAGCCCAGGTCGAACTGCGCGTTGTGGATGATCAGCTCGGCGTCCTGCACGAACTCGCGGATATCGTGGACGACCTCGGCAAAGCGGGGCTTGTCGGCCAGGAACTCGACCGTGATGCCGTGGACCGCGATCGCGCCCTCGTCGATATCGCGCTCGGGATTGACGTAGAAGTGCAGGTGGCGTCCCGTCAGGCGGCGGTTCATCAGCTCGACGCAGCCGATTTCGATCAGGCGGTCGCCGGTGGCGGCATTCAGGCCGGTGGTTTCGGTATCGAGAACGATTTGTCGCATGGCGGGCATTCTAGCGGAGCGGGGCGGGCGTTCCGCGCTTGTTGTTGGTGGTGCTGAAGGTTGCGGTCAGCGGCCGATCGATTCGACGCCGCGGTTGGCCAGCGCGTCGGCGCGCTCGTTGCCCGGGTGGCCGTTGTGGCCGCGCACCCAGTGCCAGGAGATCTGGTGCGGCTGCGCCAGGGCATCCAGCGCCTGCCACAGGTCGGCGTTCTTGACCGGCTTCTTGTCGGCGGTCTTCCAGCCGCGCGCCTTCCAGCCGGGCAGCCATTCGCTGATGCCTTTCTGCACGTACTGGGAATCGGTATAGACGCGCACCACGCACGGCCGCTTGAGCGCGCGCAGCGCTTCGATCACGGCGGTCATTTCCATGCGGTTGTTGGTGGTGTTCGGCTCGCCGCCGAAGAGCTCTTTTTCGCTGGTGCCGGCGACCAGCACTGCGCCCCAGCCGCCGCGGCCGGGATTGCCCTTGCAGGCGCCGTCGGAGTAGATCGTGACTTCTTGCATGTGATTCCGTGGTGGCCGCCCGCGGGTCGGGCGGCGCATTGAGGGCGAGGGCGGAGCGCGCGCGGCCGCACCGCGTCAGCGTTCCCTGCCCGGGGTCTTGCCGTGGGTGCCGGTGGGCGTGGCCACCGGTGCCGACACCGGCGCCAGCGCCGGCTTGGTCTTCCAGGCGGGTCCGACCAGGCGGATATTGCGCACGCGCTTGATCGCCGAAATCATATAGACCGCGCCGAAGATCGGCCACCAGCGGTCGCCGGCCTTTTCCATGAAGGCGGCGCGCTGCAGCCAGCGGTCGGTGCGGTACGGCGGGCAATAGCAGCCGAAGCGGCCGCGGATGATATCGAAGCCGAGCAGCTTGAGCCAGTCCTTGATGCGAACGAAGCCGATCTGCTGGGCGTCGGTCGGCAGGAACGGCGTGGCGCCGAGCCGGTTCATGCCCTGGCGCGCGCCCCACAGGCTCATCGGGTTGAAGCAGGTCACCACCACGCGGCCCTCGGGCATCAGCACCCGCGAGACTTCGCGAAGCACTTCATGCGGGTCTTCGGCGAATTCCAGGATGTGGGGCAGGGTGACCAGGTCGATGCTCTGGGTGTCGAACGGCAGTTCGTCGAAGCGGCACAGCAGCTGGCGCGCGTCCGGATGTGCGGCACGGGGCCCGTGCGGGCCGCTGGACGGATCCAGCGCCAGCGCCGAGAACGGCATCCGGTTCTCGCGCAGGGTGTCGATATAGGGCAGTCCCAGCTGGACCGCGTGATAGCCGAAGATGTCGGCCACGGTCCGGTCGTACTGCTGCGCTTCCCAGCGCAGCATGTACTCGCCGGGCGGCGAGGCCAGCCAGTCTTCCCAGCTTACAATCGGGTGATTGGGACGATTGGACATAGGAGCATGCGCATGTTGAAGGTTGAGCCGATCCCGGCGTTCCAGGATAACTATATCTGGGCCATCCACGACGGGCACTGCGCCGCCGTGGTCGATCCTGGCGAGGCCGCGCCGGTGGAGCGCTTCCTGGCGCAAAGCGGTCTGGCTCTGGGCGCTATTGTAATCACCCATCACCACGGCGATCACCAGGGCGGCGTGGCCGAGCTGCTGGCGGCGCATCCGCGCGCACCCTCGGGCGAACCGCTTCCCGTGCTGGGGCCGGCGGGCGAGCGTATCGGCGGGCGCACCCGGGCGCTGCGCGAGGGCGACGTGGCGACGCTGGAGGCGCCGGCGCTGACGCTGCGCGTGCTGGACGTGCCCGGCCACACCGCCGGCCATATCGCCTATGTCGCGGACCTCGGCGAAGCCGGCCCGGCGGTGTTCTGCGGCGATACCCTGTTCGCCAGCGGCTGCGGGCGCCTGTTCGAAGGCACGCCGGCGCAGATGCTGGCGTCGCTCGACAAGCTGGCCGCGCTGCCCGGCGACACCCGCGTCTATTGCGCGCACGAATACACGCGCAGCAACGTGCGCTTCGCGCGCGCGGTGGAGCCCGGCAACGCCGCGCTCGAGGCATGGGAGCAGCGCGTCGAGGCGCTGCGCGCCGCGGACCAGCCGACGCTGCCAACCACCATCGCCCACGAGCGCCAGGTCAACCCGTTTCTGCGCTCGCGCGAACCGGCGGTGCGCGCCGCGGTGTCGGCCCATGGGGGCGCCACCGCGGGCGATGCGCAGGCGTTCGGCGCGCTGCGTGGCTGGAAGGACAACTTCCGCTGAGGCGTGGCCGGCTCCGGATACCGGCTATGTGGAAAATCTGATTGACGCGATACGCGGTTTTTTTTAGCATCACGCAACCTTTTAGCGTCACGATTTGAGAACTTAATGAAAATTGGTCGATTACTGGCGGTGGTCGCGTGCGCCGCGCTGCTTGCAGCGTGCGCCAGCACCCCCACGCCGCCTGAAGGCGCCGACGGTGCCGCGACCGCCCAGACTGCCAAGCGGGACCCGCTCAACACCCTCAGCGACAAGTCCGCGCTCTCTTCCACTTCCACCATCAATGTCGACCAGGGCGGCCTGGACTGGCTGCGCGGCCCGTCCAACGATATCTGGGACCGCATCCGGCGCGGCTTTGCCATGACGGACCTGGAGGGCACGCTGGTCGACGATCGCACCCAGTGGTATGCGCAGCGGCCGGAGTACATGGAACGGATGGTCGGGCGCTCGAGCCGCTACCTCTATCACATCGTCGAGGAGCTGGAGCAGCGCAAGATGCCGACCGAGCTGGCGCTGCTGCCGTTCGTCGAGAGCGCCTTCAACCCGCAGGCGCAGTCCACCGCCAAGGCGGCCGGGATGTGGCAGTTCATTCCGAGCACGGGCAAGTTCTATAACCTGAAGCAGAACATGTTCCGCGACGAGCGCCGCGACGTGCTGGCCTCGACCGACGCCGCGCTCGACTACCTGGCGCGGCTCTACGACATGTTCGGCGACTGGCACCTGGCGCTGGCGGCTTACAACTGGGGCGAGGGCGCGGTGTCGCGCGCGATCGCGCGCAACCAGGCGCGCGGGCTGCCGACCGACTACGCCAGCCTGCCGATGCCCAACGAGACCCGCTACTACGTGCCCAAGCTGCAGGCGGTCAAGAACATCATCGCCAACCCGGCCGCGTACGGCGTCAAGCTGCCCGAGATCCCGGACCATCCGTACTTCGTCACGGTGACCACCTCGCGCGACATCGACGTGAATCTCGCGGCCAAACTGGCGGACATGTCGGTGGAGGAGTTCAAGGCACTGAACCCGTCGTTCAACCGGCCAGTGATCCTGGGCGCGTCGAACCCGCAGATCCTGCTGCCGTTCGATAACGCCGAACGCTTCCAGTACAACCTGAACACCTATCGCGGCGGGCTGTCGAGCTGGGCCGCGGTGACGGTGGACAGCCGCGAGCGCGTCGAGTCACTGGCGGCGCGCCTGAATGTCGACGCCGACACGCTGCGCGAGATCAACAGCATCCCCAAGGGCATGCGCCTGAAGGCGGGCTCGACCGTGATGATCCCGCGCTCGGGCCGGCATGACCAGGACATCAGCGCCACCCTCGCCGACAGCGCCATGCTGGCGATGGAGCCGGACCTGCCCGATGCCCGCCGGGTGGTGGTGCGCGCCGGCCGGCGCGATACCGTGACCTCGGTGGCGCGGCGCTATGGCGTCTCGGCCGGGCAGGTGCAGTCGTGGAACAAGCTGTCCGGCACCAAGCTGGTGGCCGGGCAGAGCCTGGTGCTGATGGTGCCGGTGCGCGGCGCCGGCGCCGTGCGCGCGGCCCGTGCCGAACGCGCGGACCGGGCCGAGCGGGCCGAGCGCAGCGAACAGGCCAGCCGCAAGGAGCCGGCAGGCAAGGGCGCCAAGGTGGTGCGGGTTTCCGCCAAGGGCAAGGGCGAGACGCGCCAGCGCGTGGTGGTCGAGGCCTCGCCGCGACGCGGGGCCAAGGCGCCGGCAGTCGCCAAGGTGTCGGCCAAGACCACCACCAAGGCCAGCGCGAAAAGCGTCAAGGCGCGCTGACGGGATCGCGCCGGCGCGACGCCGGGGCAGCAAGAAGGGGCGATGCCGTCGGCACGCCCCTTTTTTCATGTGCCGGTGCCGCCCCGTGCGCCAGCGCGCTGAAAGCGTGGCCACGGCTGCCCGGGCCGGTGGCAAACTACGGGCATATCAACAACCACCGCAAAAGCGGAGGAGACAGACATGACGGCAAGCCATGCCGTGCATGCCCGTTCGCTGGCCGACCCCGAGGGGTTCTGGGCCGAACAGGCGGCACGCATCGACTGGGAAACCCCGTTCAGCCAGGTGCTCGACAACAGCCGCGCTCCCTTCACGCGCTGGTTCGTCGGCGGGCGCACCAACCTGTGCCACAACGCGGTCGACCGCCACCTGGCGGCCCGCGCCAGCCAGCCGGCGCTGCACTGGGTCTCGACCGAGACTGACCAGGCCCGCAGCTTCACCTACGCCGAACTGCACGACGAGGTCAGCCGCATGGCGGCGATCCTGCAAGGGCTGGGCGTGCAGCGGGGCGACCGCGTGCTGATCTATATGCCGATGATCCCGGAAGCCGCCTTCGCGATGCTGGCGTGCGCGCGCATCGGCGCGATCCATTCGGTGGTGTTCGGCGGCTTTGCCTCGGTCAGCCTGGCCGCGCGCATCGAGGATGCCCGGCCGCGCGTGGTGGTCAGCGCCGACGCCGGTTCGCGCGCGGGCAAGGTGGTGCCGTACAAGCCGCTGCTGGACGAGGCTATCCGGCTGTCGTCGCACCAGCCCGGGAAGGTGCTGCTGGTGGACCGGCAACTGGCCGACATGCCCCGCACCGAAGGCCGCGATGAAGACTATGCCGCGTGGCGCGAGCGCGTCGCCGGCGTGCAGGTGCCGTGCGTGTGGCTTGAGTCAAGCGAGCCGTCCTATGTGCTCTATACCTCGGGCACCACCGGCAAGCCCAAGGGCGTGCAGCGCGATACCGGCGGCTATGCGGTGGCGCTGGCCACGTCGATGGAATACATCTTCTGCGGCAAGGCCGGCGACACCATGTTCACCGCGTCGGACATCGGCTGGGTGGTGGGGCACAGCTATATCGTCTATGGCCCGCTGCTGGCCGGCATGGCCACGCTGATGTATGAAGGCACGCCGGTCCGCCCCGATGGCGGCATCCTGTGGCGCCTGGTCGAGCAATACCGGGTCAACCTGATGTTCAGCGCGCCCACCGCGATCCGGGTGCTGAAGAAGCAGGACCCCGCGTGGCTGACACGATACGACCTGTCCAGCCTGCGCCTGCTGTTCCTGGCCGGCGAGCCGCTGGACGAGCCCACCGCGCGCTGGATCCAGGACGGCCTGGGCAAGCCCGTGGTCGACAACTACTGGCAGACCGAATCGGGCTGGCCCATCATTGCCATCCAGCGTGGCCTCGAGGCGCTGCCGCCCAAGCTGGGCTCGCCCGGCGTGCCGGCCTACGGCTATGACCTGAAGATCGTCGACGAGAACACCGGCGGGGAATGCCCGCCGGGGCAGAAGGGCGTGGTCGCCATCGACGGCCCGCTGCCGCCGGGGTGCATGAGCACGGTGTGGGGCGACGATGACCGCTTCGTGCGCACCTATTGGCAGGCGGTGCCGAACCGTCTGTGCTATTCCACCTTCGACTGGGGCGTGCGCGATGCCGACGGCTATGTCTTTATCCTCGGGCGCACCGACGACGTGATCAACGTCGCGGGGCACCGGCTGGGCACGCGCGAGATCGAGGAAAGCCTGTCGTCCAGCGCCGCCGTGGCCGAGGTGGCCGTGGTAGGCGTGCAGGACGCCCTGAAGGGGCAGGTGGCAATGGCGTTCTGCATCGCCCGCGATCCGGCGCGCACGGCGACGCCGGAGGCTCGGCTGGCGCTGGAGGGCGAGCTGATGAAGACGGTCGAGCAGCAACTTGGCGCGGTGGCCCGCCCGGCGCGCGTGTTGTTCGTCAATGCGCTGCCGAAGACGCGTTCCGGCAAGCTGCTGCGGCGCGCCATGCAAGCGGTGGCCGAGGGCCGCGACCCGGGCGACCTGACCACGATCGAGGATCCGGGCGCGCTGGAACAGCTGCAGGCCGCGTTGAAGGGCTAGCGGGGCAGCGCGGAAGGAAGGGCGGTGGCGGTGTCGCACACGGCACACCGCATCGCCGCCTTGCCATCGGTCGTGATGCAGTCTAATATTTGAAGCATAAAATATTTAATCTTGATCTAGATGGCGGTGTAGTCCGGGACGGCGTGCGATGGGCGGCGCGCCCGGCACAGCCGGCAGGAGGCAACAGATGCGCGTGCTTTGTATTGGCGGAGGCCCCGCCGGCCTGTATTTCGGCCTGCTGATGAAATTGCAGGATCCGGCCAACGAGGTCATCGTGGTCGAGCGCAACCGTCCCTACGACACCTTTGGCTGGGGCGTGGTGTTCTCGGACGCCACCATGGACAACCTGAAGCAGGCCGACCCGGCCAGCGCCAGCGAGATCAACGCCGCCTTTAACCACTGGGACGATATCGACATCCATATCGGCGGGCGCACCATCCGCTCGGGCGGGCATGGCTTTATCGGCATCGGCCGCAAGCGCCTGCTCAACATCCTGCAGGCGCGCTGCGAAGCGCTCGGGGTGAAGCTGGTGTTCGAGACCGATGTGTCCGACGACCAGGCGCTGGCGATGCAATACCAGGCCGACCTGGTGATCGCCTCGGACGGCCTGAACAGCCGCATCCGCAGCCGCTATGCCGACACCTTCCGGCCGGATATCGATACGCGCCAGTGCCGCTTTGTCTGGCTGGGCACGCACAAGCTGTTCGACGCCTTCACCTTTGCCTTTGAGAAGACCGAGCACGGCTGGTTCCAGGCGCATGCCTACCGCTTCGACGACAACACCTCGACCTTTATCGTCGAGACCCCGGAAGCGGTCTGGCGCGCCGCCGGCATCGAGCAGATGAGCCAGGAAGAGGGCGTGGCCTACTGTGAGAAGCTGTTCGCGCGCTACCTCGACGGCAACAAGCTGATCAGCAACGCGGCGCACCTGCGCGGCTCGGCGATCTGGATCCGCTTCCCGCGCGTGATCTGCCGGCAATGGGTGCACTGGAACACCTTGCCCGACGGCCGCCGCGTGCCGGTGGTGCTGATGGGCGATGCCGCGCACACCGCGCATTTCTCGATCGGCTCGGGTACCAAGCTGGCGCTCGAGGATGCCATCGACCTGGCCGAAGAGATCCGGGGCAGCGGCCACGACGGGCTGCCCGATGCGCTGGCGCGCTATGAAGCCACGCGCGGCGTGGAAGTGCTGAAGATCCAGAATGCGGCGCGCAACTCGACCGAGTGGTTCGAGAACGTCGAGCGCTATGCCGGCAGCCTGCCGCCGGAGCAGTTCGCCTATTCGCTGCTGACGCGCTCGCAACGGATCTCGCACGAGAACCTGCGCGTGCGCGATGCCGGCTATGTCGCCCAGTTCGAGCACTGGCTGGCACAGCAGGCCGGGGTGCCGGCCGACAGCCTGAAGCTGCAGGCGCACCAGCCGCTGCCGCCGATGTTCACGCCGTTCCGCGTGCGCGGGGTCACGCTGAAGAACCGCGTGGTGGTGTCGCCGATGGCGATGTATTCCTGCACCGACGGCGTGCCGGGCGACTTCCATCTGGTCCACCTGGGCTCGCGCGCGCTCGGCGGCGCCGGCATGGTGGTGGCGGAGATGACCTGCGTGTCACCCGATGCGCGCATCACGCCCGGCTGCCCGGGCTTGTGGAACGATGCGCAGCGCGACGCATGGAAGCGCATCGTGGATTTCGTGCACGCCAACAGCGATGCCCGCATCGCCATGCAGATCGGCCACGCGGGCCGCAAGGGCTCGACCCAGCTCGGCTGGGAGGCGATGGACCATCCGCTGCCGCAGGGCAACTGGCCGGTGATGTCGGCGTCGCCGTTGCCTTACCTGCCGGGGGAATCGCAGACCCCGCGCGCGATGACGCGCGCCGACATGGACCATGTGCGCGATGATTTTGTCGCCAGCGCGCGGCGGGCGGCCGAGGCCGGCTTCGACTGGCTCGAGCTGCACTGCGCGCACGGCTACCTGCTTTCCAGCTTTATCTCGCCGCTGACCAATACGCGCGACGACGAATACGGCGGTTCGCTGGCGGCGCGGCTGCGATATCCGCTCGAGGTGTTTGCCGCGGTGCGCGCGGTGTGGCCGCAGGACAAGCCGATGTCGGTGCGCATCTCCGCGCATGACTGGGTCGAGGGCGGCATCACGCCCGACGACGCGGTCGAGATTGCGCGCGCGTTCAAGGCCGCGGGGGCCGACATGATCGACTGCTCGTCGGGCCAGGTCAGCCCCGACCAGGCGCCGGTCTACGGCCGCATGTACCAGACTCCGTTCGCCGACCGCATCCGCAACGAGGCCGGCATCGCCACCATCGCGGTGGGTGCGATCTTCGAGGCGGACCATGTCGACTCGATCATCGCCGCCGGCCGCGCCGACCTGTGCGCGATCGCGCGGCCGCACCTGGCCAACCCGGCCTGGACGCTGCAGGAGGCCGCGCGCATCGGCTACCGCGACATCGCCTGGCCCAAGCAATACCTGGCGGGCAAGCGGCAGCTGGAAACCAACCTTGAACGCGCCGCGGCGCAGGAGAAGCAGGCATGACGGGCAGCACGGCAACTCTGGCCGGCCGCCACGCGCTGGTGACCGGCGGCGGGCGCGGCATCGGCGCCGCAATCGCGCGACGGCTGCTGGCCGACGGCGCCAGCGTCACGCTGCTGGGGCGCGAGGCCGGCACGCTGCAGGCGACGGTGCAAGTCCTGCGCGAGCAGGCACCGGCAGGCGCCATCGTTTCGTTCGTCACGGCCGATATTGCCGATGTCGACAGCGTCGCGCGCGCCTTCGCCGCGGCCACGGAGCAGGCAGGTCCGGTATCGATGCTGGTAAACAACGCCGGGCAGGCGCACAGCGCGCCCTTCATGAAGACCGATGCCGCGCTGTGGCAGCGCATGCTCGACGTCAACCTGACCGGCACCTTCCTGTGCACGCAGGCCGCACTGCCGGCGATGCTCGAAGCCGGCTGGGGCCGCATCGTCAACGTGGCCAGCACCGCCGGACTGATCGGCTACGGCTATGTCAGCGCCTATTGCGCGGCCAAGCATGGCGTGATCGGACTGACGCGCGCGCTGGCGCTGGAGACCGCGGCCAAGGGCGTGACCGTCAACGCGGTTTGCCCGGGCTACACCGAGACCGATATCGTGCGCGACGCGGTCGCCAATATCGTCGGCAAGACCGGCCGCACCGAAGACCAGGCGCGTGCCGAACTGGCCGCGCGCAATCCGCAGCGCCGCCTGGTTAAGCCCGAGGAAGTGGCCGACGCCGTGGCGTGGCTGTGCCAGCCGTCCGCCGGCGCGATCACCGGCCAGGCGATCCCGGTGGCCGGCGGCGAAGTGATGGCGGGCTGACAAGACAAGGACCTGAGAGAGAACCATGACTGATATCGCACTCGACATGCGCCACCACAAGCGCAGCTTTGCCGGCTATGAACCGCGGCACTTCCTGTGGTCGGTGTCCGACGACGGCAAGGTCGGGACCATCACGCTGAACCGGCCGGAGCGCAAGAACCCGCTGACCTTCGACTCCTACGCCGAGCTGCGCGACCTGTTCCGCGGCCTGTGCTACGCCAGCGACATCAAGGCGGTGGTGGTCACCGGCGCCGGCGGCAACTTCTGCTCGGGCGGCGATGTGCACGAGATCATCGGGCCGCTGACGCAGATGACCATGCCCGAGTTGCTCGACTTCACGCGCATGACCGGCGACCTGGTCAAGGCGATGCGCGCCTGCCCGCAGCCGGTGGTGAGCGCGGTCGACGGCATCTGCGCCGGCGCCGGCGCGATGATGGCGCTGGCTTCCGACATGCGCCTGGGCACGGCGCAGGCCAGGACCGCTTTCCTGTTCACGCGCGTCGGCCTGGCCGGTGCCGACATGGGCGCGTGCACGCTGCTGCCGCGGGTGATCGGGCAGGGCCGAGCCAGCGAGCTTCTGTACACGGGCCGCTCGATGAGCGCGGAGGAAGGGCTGCAGTGGGGCTTCTTCAACGCGCTGCACCCGTCCGAAGCGGTGCTGGCGCAGGCGCAGGCGCTGGCCGCGCAACTGGCCGCCGGCCCCACCTTCGCCCACGGCGTGACCAAGAAGCTGCTGCACCAGGAATGGAACATGGGCCTGGACGAAGCCATCGAGGCCGAGGCCGAGGCGCAGGCCATCTGCATGCAGACGCGGGATTTCCGCCGCGCCTACGAGGCTTTCGTCGCCAAGACCAAGCCGGTGTTCGAAGGGGACTGAGCCGCCATGTCCGACAAGACCTACCTGGATCTGCCGCTGTTCGACGACGTCCACCGCGCGCTGGAGCGCGAACTCGACGCATGGTGCGGGCAACACCTGCGGGTCGACCACAGCGATACCGACGCCGCCTGCCGCACGGTGGTGCGGCAGCTGGGCGAGGCCGGCTGGCTGCGCTACTGCGTGCCGGCCGCGCATGGCGGCGCGCTGCCGGCGCTGGACTCGCGCTCGCTGTGCCTGCTGCGCGAGACGCTCGCGCGCCATGACGGCCTGGCCGATTTTGCCTTTGCCATGCAGGGCCTGGGCTCGGGCGCGATCACGCTGGCGGGCAGCGACGCGCTGCGCGCGCGCTACCTGCCGCGCGTGGCCCGCGGCGAGGCAATTGCCGCGTTCGCGCTGTCGGAGCCCGAGGCCGGCTCGGATGTCGCCGCGATGCAATGCAGCGCGAAGCTGTCGGACGACGGCAGCCACTATGTGATCGATGGCGCCAAGACCTGGATCTCGAATGGCGGCATCGCGGATTTCTACTGCGTGTTCGTGCGCACCGGCGAGGCCCCGGGCGCGCGCGGCATTACGGCGCTGGTGGTCGACGCCGACACGCCGGGCCTGTCCATTGCCGAACGCATCGACGTGATGGCGCCGCATCCGCTGGCCACGCTGCGCTTCGACCAGTGCCGCGTGCCGGTGGGCAACCGCCTGGGCGAGGCGGGGCAGGGCTTCAAGGTGGCGATGATGACGCTCGACATCTTCCGCGCTTCGGTTGCCGCGGCGGCGCTGGGCTTCGGCCGCGCGGCGCTGGACGATGCGCTGGCACGTGCCCGCGCGCGGCCGATGTTCGGCGGCGTGCTGGCCGACCTGCAGCTGACCCAGGCCGCCATCGGCGACATGGCCACCGCGATCGACGCCGCGGCGCTGCTGACCTACCGCGCCGCCTGGCTGCGCGACGTCAAGGGACAGCGCACCACGCGCGAGGCGGCCATGGCCAAGATGGTCGCCACCGAGAACGCGCAGCAGGTGATCGACCGCGCGGTGCAGATGTTCGGCGGCCTGGGCGTCAAGGTCGGCACGCGCGTGGAAAGCCTGTACCGCGAGATCCGCTCGCTGCGCATCTACGAGGGCGCCACCGAAGTGCAGAAGCTGATCATCGCGCGCGAGACGCTGGCCGGGCATACGGCCTGAGACCGGACCTTGCGCCCCCGCGCCACCCACGAACTGCCGTACCGATACAGAGCAGACAGGAGACAAGCCATGGCGACCACAGCCCACCTCGACACCTTCGCGCGCGACCGCCTGCCGCCGCAGGACCAGTGGCCGGTGTTCCGCTTCAATGCCGACACCGACTACCCCGAGCGGATCAATGCCGCGGCGGAACTGGTCGACCGCCACGTGCGCGAAGGCCGCGGCGAGCGCGTTGCCATCCGCCATCGCCGCGACGGCCGCATCGAGACGGTCACCTATGCCGAACTCGCGGCGCTGGTGAACCGCATCGCCCAAGTGCTGGTCGAGGACATGCGGCTGGTGCCCGGCAACCGCGTGCTGCTGCGCGGCCCCAACAACCTGATGATGGCGGCCAGCTGGCTGGCCACGCTGAAGGCCGGGCTGGTGGCGGTGCCGACCATGCCGCTGCTGCGCGCCAGGGAGCTCAAGCAGATCATCGACAAGGCGCAGGTCAGCGCCGCGCTGTGCGATGCGCGGCTGCGCGACGAGCTCGACGCCAACCAGCAGCCCGGCGGCGAATGCCATTGCCCGAGCCTCGCGCAAGCGCTGTATTTCAACGGCGAAGGCGAGGGCTCGCTGGAGGCGGCAATGGCCGGCAAGCCGCAGACCTTCGACGCCTGCGACACCGCCAGCGACGATGTCTGCCTGATCGCCTTTACCAGCGGCACCACCGGACAGCCCAAGGGCACCATGCATTTCCACCGCGACGTGCTGGCCATGTGCGACCTGTTCCCGCGCCATGTGCTGCGCTCCGGGCCGGACGACATCTTTTGCGGCACCCCGCCGATCGCCTTCACCTTCGGGCTCGGCGGCATGCTGTGCTTCCCGTTGCGCATCGGCGCCAGCACCGTGCTGGCGGAGAAGCTCACCCCTGAAACGTTGCTCGAACTGATCCACGACTTCCGCGCCACCATCGTCTTCACTGCGCCCACCTTCTACCGGCAGATGGCGGCGCTGGCGCCGCGCTTCGATATCTCCAGCCTGCGGCATAGCGTGTCGGCCGGCGAGGCGCTGCCGGACGCCACGCGGCAAAGCTGGAAGGCCGCCACCGGCATCGAGATGACCGATGGCATCGGCGGCACCGAGATGATGCACATCTTTATCTCGAGCGCCGGCGCCGAGGTCAGGCCCGGCGCGATCGGCAAGGTGGTGCCCGGCTACGTGGCGCAGATCGTAGACGAGGAGATGCGGCCGCTGCCGCCGGGCCAGGTCGGCAAGCTGGCGGTGCAGGGCCCGACCGGCTGCCGCTACCTGGACGACCCGCGCCAGGCCAACTATGTGAAGGCCGGCTGGAACCTGCCGGGCGATACCTTCGTCGCCGACGCGGACGGCTATTACTACTACCAGGCGCGCTCCGACGACATGATCATCTCGGCCGGCTACAACATTGCCGGGCCGGAGGTGGAGAGCGCGCTGATGCAGCACGAGGCGGTGGCCGAATGCGGCGTGGTCGGCGCGCCGGACGACGGGCGCGGCCAGGTGGTGATGGCCTACGTGGTGCTGCGCGAAGGCGTGCCCGCTGACGACGCCACGCGCACCGCGCTGCAGGACTACGTGAAGCGGCAGATCGCGCCGTACAAGTACCCGCGCCGCATCGAGTTCGTGCCGGCGCTGCCGCGCACCGAGACCGGCAAGCTGCAGCGCTTCAGGCTGCGCCAGATGGCGGAGCAGGGGCCGGCTGCAGGCAATGGCGGCAAGCCAAACCAGGGGCAGCCATGAGCGACGTGTTCCGCAATACCGTGCTGGTGCGCTTCAAGCACTGCGACGCCGCCGGCATCGTGTTCTATCCGCGCTACTTCGAGATGCTCAACGACCTGATCGAGGACTGGTTCGGCGAGGCGCTGGGCTGGCCATTCGATGCCATGCATGGCGAGGGCCGCGCGGGCGTGCCGACGGCCGAGCTGGAGTGCCGCTTCCTGGCGCCCAGCCGGCTGGGCGAGGTGCTGACACGCGAGTTGCGTGTACTGAAACTGGGCCAGTCCAGCTTCACGCTGGCGATCCGCTTTGCCGGCCCCCACGACGATACCCGCATGGAAGTGACGCAACGGCTGGTCTGCGTCGATACCGGCGCGATTGCGCCGCAGCCGCTGCCCGAATCCGTGCGCGAGGCCATGGCGCGTTACCTGGTCGCCGCGGCCTGAACCCCGATTTCCATCCACTCATACCAAGCAACCACAGGGAAACGACATGAAGATCCTGCAGCCGCCCGACTGGGCGCCGCCGCGCGGCTACGCCAACGGCATGATGACCGAGATGCAGGCCGGCAGCCGCCTGCTGTTCATCAGCGGCCAGATCGGCTGGAACAGCCAATGTGAATTCGAGACCGACGACTTCGGCCTGCAGGTGGCGCAGACGCTGCGCAACGTCGTCGCAGTGCTGGCGGCCGGCGAGGCGCGGCCCGAGCATATCGCGCGCATGACCTGGTATGTGAAGGACAAGGCCGAGTATGTCGGCGCCTATGGGGCGATCGGCGAACATTACCGGGCCATCATCGGGCGCCACTTCCCGGCCATGACGGCGGTCGAGGTCGCCGACCTGGTCGAGCCGCGCGCCAAGGTGGAAATCGAGGTCACGGCGGTGGTGCCGCCGCCGCGATAATCCGGCTGCCGGGGTGCAACCCGGGCCGTGGGCGCGGGCAGCGCGGCCGCCGCTGGCGCGGCGAGGTTGCCGCCTGCCGCGCGCAAGTCCTTGAAAACTTGAGAAATTGGGTGGCTCGGGATATAATTCGAAAGTTTCGCTTTCAGAACCCTTCACCCTAGCGCCAACCGCTTTCCACCTTCCGCCGCCCCCATCCGCGCCGCCTTTGCCGTTCATATTTGATGTGATGCAAAGTGCATGCCGCGACCGGATCCGACCGCATCGGCGCAATGCCGCTGCCGCCATCACGGATCCAGCCTGGGAGGCACGAGGCGTCGATTGGTCGGTCACGGGGTGAGTCCAGCAGGAGCCTACCCGTGTTACCGTCTTTCCCGTCCGCCATTCTCGCGCTAGCAGACGGCACGGTCTTTCGTGGCTATTCCATTGGCGCTTCCGGCCATACCATCGGCGAAGTGGTGTTCAACACCGCCATCACCGGTTACCAGGAAATCCTCACCGACCCGAGCTACTCGCGGCAGATCGTCACGCTGACGTATCCGCATATCGGCAACTACGGTGTCAATCCTGAGGATGTCGAAGCCACGAAAGTCCATGCCGCCGGCCTGATCATCAAGGATCTGCCGATCCTGGCCTCCAACTTCCGCAAGGAACACACCCTGGCCCACTACCTGAAGCAGGAAAAGGTGGTGGCCATCGCCGGCATCGATACGCGCAAGCTGACGCGTATCCTGCGCGAAAAGGGTGCCCAGAACGGCTGCATCCTGGCCGGCGAGGACAACGTCCAGAAGGCCATCGACCTGGCCCGCTCGTTCCCCGGCCTGGCCGGCATGGACCTGGCCAAGGTGGTCTCGGTCAAGGAACCGTACGAGTGGACCCAGTCCGAATGGAAGCTGGGCGAAGGCTACGGCAAGCAGGACCAGCCGCGGTTCCACGTGGTCGCCTATGACTACGGCGTCAAGTACAACATCCTGCGCATGCTGGCCGAGCGCGGCTGCAAGGTGACGGTGCTGCCGGCGCAAGCCAGCGCGGCCGACGCGCTGGCGCTGAATCCGGACGGCGTGTTCCTGTCCAACGGCCCCGGCGACCCCGAGCCTTGCGACTACGCCATCGCCGCCACGCGCGAGTTCATCGAGCGCGGCATCCCCACCTTCGGCATCTGCCTGGGCCACCAGATCATGGCCCTGGCGGTCGGCGCCAAGACCCTGAAGATGAAGTTCGGCCACCACGGCGCCAACCATCCGGTCAAGGACCTGGACGACGGCCGCGTGGTGATCACGTCGCAGAACCACGGCTTCGCGGTCGACGCCGACACGCTGCCGGCCAACGTGCGCGTCACGCACAAGTCGCTGTTCGACGGCTCGCTGCAGGGTTTCGCGCTGACCGACAAGCCCGCGTTCTGCTTCCAGGGCCACCCGGAAGCCTCGCCCGGCCCGAACGACGTGGCTTACCTGTTCGACCGCTTCATCCAGCTGATGACCGACGCGCGCAAGTAAGCGCCCGGGAACAGCGAGAGACACCGGGACATCCCATGAACGCCTTCATGCATACCGCTTTCGGCATCACCGACTTCTGGACCTATGTGCTGGGCACGATCTTCATCGTGCTGCTGCCGGGGCCGAACTCGATGTACGTGCTGTCGGTGGCGGCGCAGCGCGGCGTGCGCGCCGGCTACAAGGGCGCGTGTGGGGTGTTCCTGGGCGACGCGGTGCTGATGGTGCTGTCGGCGGCGGGCGTGGCCTCGCTGCTCAAGGCCAGCCCGGCGCTGTTCTACGTGGTGAAGTACGTCGGCGCGGCCTACCTGGCGTGGATCGGCTTCAACATGCTGCGCGGCGCGCTGCGAAGCTGGGCCGCGCGCGGCGATGCCGCCGGCGCGGCGGCGGTGCCGGCGGCCACGACGGACCAGTCCGACCCGTTCCGCAAGGCGCTGCTGATCAGCCTGCTGAACCCGAAGGCGATCCTGTTCTTCATCTCGTTCTTCATCCAGTTCGTCGACCCGGCCTTTGCCTACCCGGTGCTGTCGTTCGGGGTGCTGGGGCTGGTGTGCCAGATCTGCAGCTTTGCCTACCTGACCACGATCATCTTCGTGGGCGCGAAGCTGGCCGAGGCGTTCCGGCGCCGCCGCCGGCTGTCGGCCGGCATGTCCAGCGGGGTAGGGGCGATGTTCATCGGCTTCGGCGCCAAGCTGGCGACCGCCACGATGAACTGAGCCAGACCACATTTTCGAATCCGGACGGATTCCCTGATTACCGGCGCGGTCCGCAGGCAAGGCGGACCGGCCCATAAAGAGAGCGTGCAATGCCAAAACGCACAGACATCAAGAGCATCCTGATCATCGGCGCGGGCCCCATCATCATCGGCCAGGCGTGCGAGTTCGACTACTCCGGCGCCCAGGCCTGCAAGGCCCTGCGCGAGGAAGGCTTCAAGGTCATCCTGGTCAACTCCAACCCGGCGACCATCATGACCGACCCGGCCACGGCCGATGTCACCTACATCGAGCCGATCACCTGGGAAGTGGTCGAGCGCATCATCGAGAAGGAGCGCCCGGATGCCATCCTGCCGACCATGGGCGGCCAGACCGCGCTGAACTGCGCGCTGGACCTGCATCGCCATGGCGTGCTGGACAAGTACAAGGTGGAACTGATCGGCGCGTCGCCCGAAGCCATCGACAAGGCCGAAGACCGCCAGAAGTTCAAGGACGCGATGACCAAGATCGGCCTGGGCTCGGCCAAGTCCGGCATCGCCCACTCGATGGACGAGGCCGTGGCCGTGCAGGCCCGCATCGCCCAGGACACCGGCACCAGCGGCTACCCGATCGTGATCCGCCCGTCGTTCACGCTGGGCGGCACCGGCGGCGGCATCGCCTACAACCGCGAAGAGTTCGAAGAGATCTGCAAGCGCGGCCTGGACCTGTCGCCCACGCGCGAGCTGCTGATCGAGGAATCGCTGCTGGGCTGGAAAGAGTATGAAATGGAAGTGGTCCGCGACAAGCAGGACAACTGCATCATCATCTGCTCGATCGAGAACCTGGACCCGATGGGCATCCACACCGGCGACTCGATCACCGTCGCGCCGGCGCAGACCCTGACCGACAAGGAATACCAGATCCTGCGCAACGCCTCGCTGGCGGTGCTGCGCGAGATCGGCGTCGACACCGGTGGCTCCAACGTGCAGTTCTCGATCAACCCGAAGGACGGTCGCATGATCGTCATCGAGATGAACCCGCGCGTGTCGCGTTCGTCGGCGCTGGCCTCCAAGGCCACCGGCTTCCCGATCGCCAAGGTCGCGGCCAAGCTGGCGGTTGGCTACACCCTCGACGAACTGAAGAACGAGATCACCGGCGGCGCCACGCCGGCCTCGTTCGAGCCCTCGATCGACTACGTGGTCACCAAGGTGCCGCGCTTCGCCTTCGAGAAATTCCCGCAGGCCGACAGCCACCTGACCACCCAGATGAAGTCGGTGGGCGAAGTGATGGCGATGGGCCGCACCTTCCAGGAATCGTTCCAGAAGGCGCTGCGCGGGCTGGAAGTGGGCGTCGACGGCCTGGACGAGAAGTCCACCGACCGCGACGAGATCGTCGAGGAGATCGGCGAGCCGGGCCCGGACCGCATCTGGTACGTCGGTGACGCGTTCCGCCTGGGCATGTCGCTGGAAGAGGTCTATCACGAGACCGCCATCGATCCGTGGTTCCTGGCCCAGATCGAAGACATCGTCCGCACCGAAGGCCTGGTCAAGTCGCGCACGCTCGACAGCCTGTCGACCGCCGAACTGCGCTTCCTGAAGCAGAAGGGCTTCTCCGACCGCCGCCTGGCGCGGCTGCTGAAGACCGACGCCAAGGCCGTGCGCGCGGCGCGCATCGCTCAGAACGTGCGTCCGGTCTACAAGCGCGTCGACACCTGCGCGGCCGAGTTCGCCACCAACACCGCCTACATGTACTCGACCTACGAGGCCGAGCACGGCGAGTGCGAGGCGGCGCCGACCGACAAGAAGAAGATCATGGTGCTGGGCGGGGGCCCGAACCGGATCGGCCAGGGCATCGAGTTCGACTACTGCTGCGTGCACGCCGCACTGGCGCTGCGCGAAGACGGGTACGAGACCATCATGGTCAACTGCAACCCGGAAACCGTGTCGACCGACTATGACACCTCGGACCGCCTGTACTTCGAGCCGGTGACGCTGGAAGATGTGCTCGAGATCGTCGCGATCGAGAAGCCGGTCGGCGTGATCGTGCAGTACGGCGGCCAGACCCCGCTGAAGCTGGCGCTGGACCTGGAAGCCAACGGCGTGCCCATCATCGGCACCAGCCCCGACATGATCGACGCGGCTGAAGACCGCGAGCGCTTCCAGAAGCTGCTGCAGGACCTGGGCCTGCGCCAGCCGCCCAACCGCACCGCGCGCGCCGAGGACGAAGCGCTGCGCCTGGCCGAGGAAATCGGCTACCCGCTGGTGGTGCGTCCGTCGTACGTGCTGGGCGGCCGCGCCATGGAAATCGTGCATGAGCCGCGCGACCTCGAGCGCTACATGCGCGAGGCGGTCAAGGTCTCGAACGATTCCCCGGTGCTGCTCGACCGCTTCCTGAACGACGCCATCGAGTGCGATGTCGACGCCCTGTGCGACGGCAAGCGCGTCTTTATCGGCGGCGTGATGGAACACATCGAGCAGGCCGGCGTGCACTCGGGCGACTCCGCCTGCTCGCTGCCGCCGTACTCGCTGTCGGCCGAGACCGTGGCCGAGCTGAAGCGCCAGACCGCGGCCATGGCCAAGGCTCTGAACGTGGTCGGCCTGATGAACGTGCAGTTCGCGATCCAGCAGGCCAACGGTGTCGACACCGTCTACGTGCTGGAAGTGAACCCGCGCGCCTCGCGTACCGTACCGTACGTGTCCAAGGCCACCGGCATGCAGCTGGCCAAGATCGCCGCGCGCTGCATGGCCGGCCAGTCGCTGGACGAGCAGGGCATCGCCGACGAGGTCATCCCGCCGTACTACAGCGTCAAGGAAGCGGTGTTCCCGTTCAACAAGTTCCCGGGCGTCGATCCGGTCCTCGGACCTGAAATGCGTTCGACCGGCGAAGTCATGGGCGTGGGCAAGAGCTTCGGCGAGGCCCTGTTCAAGAGCCAGCTGGCCGCGGGTTCGCGCCTGCCGGAGAAGGGCGCCGTGCTGATCACGGTGAAGGACAGCGACAAGCCGCGCGCCGTGGCCGTGGCCCGCATGCTGCACGACATGGGCTACCCGATCGTCGCCACGCGCGGCACCGCCTCGGCGATCGAGGCCGCCGGCATCCCGGTCAAGGTGGTCAACAAGGTCAAGGACGGCCGTCCGCATATCGTCGACATGATCAAGAACGGCGAACTGGCGCTGGTGTTCACCACCGTGGACGAAACCCGTGGCGCGATCGCCGATTCGCGCTCGATCCGTATCTCGGCACTGGCGCACCGCATTCCTTACTACACCACCATCGCCGGCGCGCGCGCCGCGGTGGAAGGCCTGAAGCACATGCAGAGCCTGGAGGTCTACGACCTGCAGGGCCTGCATGCCTCGCTGGCCTGATGCCTTCAAGGTAAGGAAGCAGCACATCGCAAAAGGGGCGTCCGCGTCGCGGCCGCCCCGCCCCAGGAAGCCCGCCGGAGTTGCTGCCGGCGGGCTTCCTGGCCTAAACTACGTCAAATTCGTCGATCGAACCGGCGTGCCCGCGTTCGATCCTGTCTGAAAGCCGCGGTTGAGCGGACGTGCCCTGGCGAGGTTTGCCGGGGTTGGCTCCAGCTCCGCTGCGGCTCATTTTTTTGTTGAACGAAGACATGAGCACCATTCCGATTACCAAGCGTGGCGCAGAGCTCCTGAAGGAGGAGCTGCAGCGCCTGAAGGCTGTCGAGCGTCCGGCGGTGATCAATGCCATCTCCGAAGCGCGCGCCCAGGGCGACCTGTCTGAAAACGCCGAGTACGACGCCGCCAAGGAAAAGCAGGCCTTTATCGAGGGCCGCATCCTGGAAGTGGAGGCCAAGCTGTCGGCCGCGCAGATCATCGACCCGACCCAGCTCGATACCGATGGCCGCATCGTCTTTGGCGCGACCGTCGACCTGGAGGACCTGGAGTCCGGCAGTCCGGTCAGCTACCAGATCGTCGGCGATGACGAGGCTGACCTCGATGCCGGCAAGATCTCGGTCAGCTCGCCCATTGCGCGCGCCCTGATCGGCAAGTTCGAAGGCGACGTCGCCACCGTGCTGGCCCCGGGCGGCGAGCGCGAGTACGAAGTCATTACCGTTCGCTACATCTGATGCCGGCCCGGCCGGCGGGCTTGCGCCTGCGCTGGCCACCGGAAAGGCCGGCTTGTGTTCTCCACTTCCTATAACAACCTGCCGCCGCTGCCGCACCGCATCTTCCTGTTGCTGACGGTGGTGTGGGCCGGCAGCCTGTGGACCGTCGGCTACATGGTGGCACCGACGCTGTTTTCGGTGCTGCCCAGCCGCGAGATGGCGGGCATGATCGCCGGGCACCTGTTCCATACCGAAGCCGTCGTCGGCGTGACCATCGGCGTGCTGCAGCTGGTGCTGTGCAACGTGATGATCCGGCGCGGCGCCCAGCGCTACCGCGGCCTGCGCTGGCTGGTGCTGGGCATGCTCTGTTGCGTGCTGGTCGGTTACTTCGGTACCCAGCCGTTCATGGGCAGCCTGAAGGAAAAGGCGCTGGCGCTGGGCGTGGGGGTGTCGGAATCGCCGTACAAGGCGCAATTCGGCATGCTGCACGGGGTCTCCAGCGCCTTCTACCTGCTGCAAAGCCTGCTGGCGCTGGCACTGGTGTGGCGCGCTTCGGCGCCGCGTTCGGCCGGGGAGTGAGGCCGGGGAGTGAGGCCGGGGAGTGAGGCCGGGGAGTGAGGCCGGGGAGTGAGGCCGGGGAGTGAGGCCGGCCGCCGGGACGGCCGCGGGCGCGGCGTGCCGGCATCGGGGCGCCTGGCGGCGCCCGCTTGTTTCCGGCTGCCGGGGCTTCAGCCCAGCGCCTTCTTCTTCTGGCTGGTCGGGCGGGCGCGCGAGCGCTTCACATTGCCGCCGGCGGTGACGCGCTCGTTGCCAAGCACCGTAACTTCCTTGCGGGTCGGACGGCGGTTGGGCGCGGCGCTGGGCTTCTTCACCGTTACCGTGCGCGGGGCGGCGCCGCCGCGGCGGGCGGGAGTGTGCCGGCCGAGGTCTTCGGCCTGGTTTTCCTTCAGGCGGGCTTCGCCCGGACGCCAGACCACCAGCAGCTTGCCGATATGCTGGATCGGCGCGGCGCTGAGCTGGTCGCAGATTTCTTCGTAGATGGCGATGCGCGCTTCGCGGTCGTCGCCGAACACGCGGATCTTGATCAGGTCGTGGGCGGCGAGGCTGCGGTCGATCTCGGCCAGTACGGCGCGGGTCAGGCCTTCGGCGCCGACCATCACCACCGGGTTCAGGGCATGGGCACGGGAGCGCAGGTCAGAGCGCTGGGCAGGGACTAGTTGTAGAGCAGGCATAGGTTGGCGCTGGATAAGGCGCTTGAAATAGTGATAGAGCGCTTGGCGCTGGTAATCGGGCGCTGCAGCCGCGCCGGTCGTGACACGGCGGCTGGAACAGGCTGCCGGCGGCCGCCGGTTGGCGGCAAAGCCGGGATGCGGATTGGCGCGTATTATCCGTCAATCCGGCACTGTCGGGCAGCAAAATCATCAAAACAGTAGGAAAACCTGCGCCGCCGGCCCGACCGGCGCGCGCGGGCAGGGAACAGGCTGGTATCTGGCATGGCAAAGAACAAGTTCAACCATTCGTGGCTGCACGACCACATCAACGATCCGTACGTAAAAATGGCGCAGCGCGAGGGCTACCGCGCCCGCGCGGCGTACAAGCTCAAGGAAATCGACGAGCAGGACAAGCTGATCCGCCCGGGCCAGGTCATTGTCGACCTGGGCGCGGCGCCCGGCAGCTGGAGCCAGTACGCCCGCAACAAGCTGGCGGACTCTCCGCGGGCCAGGGATGGCAGCATCGACGGCGCGGTCGTGGCAATCGACCTGCTGCCGATGGAGCCGGTCGCCGACGTCACATTTATCCAGGGCGATTTCCGCGAGGAATCGGTCTTCCGCGAGCTTGAAAGTGTGGTGCTGGACGCCTCGGGCGGCAACAAGATCGATCTTGTTTTGTCCGACATGGCCCCCAACTTGTCCGGTGTGGCCTCCGCCGACGCCGCCCGGATCGAGTACCTGTGCGACCTGGCGCTTGAATTCGCGCAGGCCCACCTGAAGCCGGAGGGAGCATTGCTGGTAAAGTGTTTCCACGGGAGCGGCTACAGCCAGATCGTGGAAAAGTTCAAACGGCAGTTCAAAGTGGTCGCGAAGCGCAAGCCCAAGGCGTCGCGCGACAAGTCTTCCGAAACCTTTATCCTTGGGCGCTACCTGAAGACAGTGGATTGACCGATCTCGATACGAGCCAGGGCGGAATAAGAAATGTAGAGGGAAATACCCTCACCCGGTGCTATCGGCATCATAGTTTCTCTGTTTCCCCTCGAGGGCGGGGGCTGCATTACAATGCAGCTATCCGTTGGCAAGGCAATTGCAAAGGAGTTCGGCCTTGAATAACAACCTGTTTCAAAAGGCGGCAATCTGGCTCGTGATCGCGCTGGTGTTGTTTACCGTCTTCAAGCAGTTCGACAAGCCCCGTGCGCAGGACAGCGTCACCTATTCGCAGTTCATGGATGACGCCAAGAACGGCAAGGTGTCGCGTGTCGACGTGCAGGGCCGCAACCTGGTGGTCTCGCCGAAGGAAGGCGCCAAGTACACCATCATCTCGCCGGGCGACATCTGGATGGTCGGCGACCTGATGAAGTACGGCGTGCAGGTCACCGGCAAGGCGGACGACGAACCCAACGTGCTGGTCCAGGCCCTGTATTACCTCGGGCCGACCCTGCTGATCATCGTGTTCTGGTTCTACATGATGCGCCAGATGCAGGGTGGCGGGAAAGGCGGCGCATTCTCATTCGGCAAGTCGCGTGCGCGGCTGATCGACGAGAACCAGAACGCCGTCACGTTCCAGGACGTGGCCGGCTGCGACGAGTCCAAGGAAGAAGTCGTCGAGCTGGTCGACTTCCTCAAGGATCCGCAGAAATTCCAGAAGCTGGGCGGCCGTATCCCGCGCGGCGTGCTGCTGGTCGGCCCTCCGGGTACCGGCAAGACGCTGCTGGCGCGTGCCATCGCTGGCGAGGCCAAGGTGCCGTTCTTCAGCATCTCGGGTTCCGACTTCGTTGAAATGTTCGTCGGCGTGGGCGCGGCCCGTGTGCGCGACATGTTCGAGAACGCCAAGAAGCAGGCGCCCTGCATCGTGTTCATCGATGAAATCGACGCCGTCGGCCGCCATCGTGGCGCCGGCATGGGCGGCGGCAACGACGAGCGCGAGCAGACCCTGAACCAGATGCTGGTCGAGATGGACGGCTTCGAGGCCAACTCGGGCGTGATCGTGATCGCCGCGACCAACCGTGCCGACGTGCTGGACAAGGCGCTGCTGCGTCCGGGCCGTTTCGACCGCCAGGTCTACGTGGGCCTGCCGGACATCCGCGGCCGCGAGCAGATCCTCAAGGTCCATATGCGCAAGGTGCCGATCGGCAACGACGTCGACGCTTCGGTGATCGCGCGCGGTACCCCGGGCTTCTCGGGTGCCGACCTGGCCAACCTGGTCAACGAGGCCGCGCTGTTTGCCGCCCGCCGCAACAAGCGCGTGGTCGACATGCAGGACTTCGAGGACGCCAAGGACAAGATCTACATGGGTCCGGAGCGCAAGTCGACGGTGATGCGCGAGGAAGAGCGCCGCGCCACGGCTTACCACGAATCCGGCCATGCGGTGGTAGCCAAGCTGCTGCCCAAGGCCGACCCGGTGCACAAGGTCACCATCATGCCGCGTGGCTGGGCGCTGGGCGTGACCTGGCAGCTGCCCGAGCATGACAAGTATTCGAAGTACAAGGACAGCATGCTGGAAGAGGTCGCCATCCTGTTCGGCGGCCGCGCGGCGGAAGAGGTCTTCCTCAACGCCATGAGCACCGGCGCTTCCAATGACTTCGAGCGCGCCACCAAGATCGCGCGCGACATGGTGACGCGCTTCGGCATGAGCGATTCGCTGGGGGCGATGGTCTACGTCGACACCGAGCAGGACGGCATGTTCGGCAAGCTGTCGTCGAAGACGGTGTCGGAAGCCACGCAGCAGAAGGTCGACGCCGAGATCCGTCGCATCATCGACGAGCAATACGCGCTGGCCAAGCGCCTGCTCGAAGAGAACCGCGACAAGGTCGAAGCCATGACCAACGCGCTAATGGAATGGGAAACCATCGACGCCGACCAGGTCAACGACATCATGGCCGGCAAGCCGCCGCGTCCGCCGCGCAGCGCGTCGGGCCCGAACGGTGGCGGCAGCACGCCTTCGGGCGGCTCGCCGGTGGCGCCGACCAACGCGCCCGCCACGGCCTGACCCGGCGCTCGTCCCACTGACGACGCTGTAGCGATGGCTGTGTAGTGCCTGTCCCTGAAGCCGGTGCCTGGCGCACCGGCTTTTCCTTTTTGTGCGGCCCCGGCCGCGCGCATCGCCAAAGCCTTCCTACCTTGCAGCAGACGACTCAGACCCGGCACTTCCAGTGTGGCCGTTTCCGCTTTGCCCTGGACCAGCGTCCGCTGGTGATGGGCATCCTCAACGTCACGCCCGACTCCTTTTCCGACGGCGGCCAGCATGCCAGCCGTGACGCGGCGCTGCGCCATGCCGAGCAGATGATTGCCGAGGGCGTCGACATCATCGACATCGGCGGGGAATCGAGCCGGCCCGGTTCGGCCGCGCTGCCGCTGGCGGACGAGCTGGCGCGCGTGATCCCCGTGGTGGAAGCGCTGCGCGATTGCGGCAAGCCGCTCTCGATCGACACCTACAAGCCCGAGGTCATGCGGGCCGCGCTTGCGGCCGGAGCCGATCTCATCAACGATATCTGGGGCTTGCGCATGCCGGGTGCGGTCGAGGCGGTGGCGGCGGGACAGGCGGGCCTGTGCGTGATGCACATGCAGCGCGATCCGCAGACCATGCAGGAAGACCCGCACTACGACGATGTGGTCGCCGAAGTGGCGCAGTTCCTGGCCGAGCGCGTCGCCGTGCTGCGCGCCGCCGGGATTGACGACGCCCGGATCTGCCTCGATCCGGGATTTGGCTTCGGCAAGACACCGGATCATAATTTGCGCCTGCTCGCGCAGTTGCCGCAGCTGGCGCTCGACGGCCTGCCAGTGCTGGCGGGGATCTCGCGCAAGTCCACGCTGGGCGCCATCCTGGGCGGCCGGCCGCCGCAGCAGCGCGTCGCCGCCAGCATCGCCGCGGCGGTCTGTGCGGTGGAGCGCGGTGCGTGGATCGTACGCGTGCATGATGTGCAGCAGACCGTCGACGCCGTGAAGACCTGGTGGGCCGTGCGCAACGAATCCGTCAGCGCGGGCTGAGCCAGGCGCAGACACCGGTTGGCGCCACCAGGACAGAACATAGAAGAGAAAGGGAAACCAAGAATGACACGCAAGTATTTCGGGACCGACGGCGTGCGGGGCAAGGTCGGCGATGCGCCGATCACGCCGGACTTCGTGATGCGGCTGGGCCATGCCGCGGGCAAGGTGCTGGCGCACGGCGCCAGGACCGGGCAGGGCAAGCCGACCGTGCTGATCGGCAAGGACACGCGCATTTCCGGCTACATGCTGGAAGCCGCGCTGGAGGCCGGCTTTACTTCGGCGGGCGTGCATGTGCTGCTGACCGGCCCGCTGCCGACCCCCGGCATCGCCTACCTGACGCGGGCGCTGCGGCTGTCCGCCGGCGTGGTGATCTCGGCCAGCCACAACCCCTACTACGACAACGGCATCAAGTTTTTCTCGGCCAGCGGCGACAAGCTGCCCGACGCGGTCGAGGCGGCGATCGAGGCGGCCCTCGACGAGCCCATGGTGTGCGCCCCGTCCGACGACCTCGGGCGCGCCCGCCGCATCGACGATGCCGCCGGCCGCTATATCGAATTCTGCAAGAGCACCTTCCCGTATGAACAGGACCTGCATGGCCTGAAGCTGGTGGTCGACTGCGCCCACGGCGCGGCGTACCACATCGCGCCGCCGGTGTTCCATGAGCTCGGCGCCGACGTGGTCGCCATCGGCAACCAGCCCAACGGGCGCAATATCAACGCCGGCTACGGCGCCACCGCGCCGGAGAAACTGATCGAGGCGGTCAAGGCCAACGGCGCGGACCTGGGCCTGGCCTTCGATGGCGACGCGGACCGGCTGCAGGTGGTGGACGCCGATGGCCGGCTCTACAACGGCGACGAACTGCTGTATCTGATCGTGCGTGACCGCCAGGCCGCGGGGCAGGCGGTGCCCGGCGCGGTCGGCACGCTGATGACCAATATGGCGGTGGAACTGGCGCTTAAGCGCGAGGGCGTCGACTTCGTGCGCGCCAAGGTGGGCGACCGCTATGTGCTGGAGGAGCTGAACAAGCGCAAGTGGACGCTGGGCGGCGAAGGTTCGGGCCACCTGCTGTGCCTGGATCGCCACAGCACCGGCGACGGCATCGTGTCGGCGCTGCAGGTGCTGGGCGCGCTGCGCCGCAGCGGCAAGACCCTGGCGCAACTGCTCGACGGCGTGAAGCTGTTCCCGCAGACGCTGATCAACGTGCGCGTGCAGAAAGGCTTCGACTGGCAGACCCATGCTGGCCTGCAGGCGGCCCGTGCCGCGGTGGAACCGGAACTCGAAGGGCGCGGCCGCGTGCTGATCCGGGCCTCGGGCACCGAGCCCGTGGTGCGCGTGATGGTCGAGGCGGAGCAGGCAGAGATGGCCGAGCGCGCAGCCAGGAAGCTGGCGGACGCGCTGGGTGCCTGACAGCTCCCATCCGAGAAGCAAACGCCGGGCTCTCCCGGCGTTTTTTTTACCCTCTTGCGCAATTAACCGCCGTCGTCTTTCCCACACGGCAGGGCAGGGTCCTCCCGTCATTACCTTGCTGCAGGCCAGTTTCAAGAAGATTTAAAGATGTCACGGAATTGTCATACAGGCAGCATAAAGTTCGTCTTGTCAAAAATTTGTCATTCCCAACCAATGTTCTCTGGAGGACATATGAAGCTGGTCAAGACTGCCGTGGCAGGCATCGTTTCGATGGTGGTAGCGGGTACTGCGTTCGCGGCGGAAATTACCGGTGCAGGCGCTTCCTTCCCGGCGCCCGTGTATTCCAAGTGGGCCGACGCATATAACAAAGCAACGGGCAACAAGGTCAACTATCAATCCATCGGCTCGTCGGGCGGCATCAAGCAGATCGGTGCCAAGACGGTCGATTTCGGTGCCTCGGACGCGCCGCTGAAGGACGAGGAACTGAACAAGCAGGGCCTGGTCCAGTTCCCGACGGTGATCGGCGGCGTGGTGCCGGTGATCAATCTGCAAGGCGTGAAGCCGGGCGAGCTGACCATCACCGGCGAGGTGCTGGCCAACATCTACCTGGGCAAGATCAAGAAGTGGGATGATCCCGCGATCAAGGCGCTGAACCCGCAAGCCAAGCTGCCGAGCCAGGATATCCTGCCGGTGCGCCGTGCCGACGGTTCGGGCACCACCTTCATCTTTACCAACTACCTGTCCAAGGTCAGCGCTGACTGGAAGGGCACGGTCGGTGAGGGCACCACGGTCAACTGGCCGGGCGGCGGCACCGGCGGCAAGGGCAACGAGGGCGTGGCCGCCTTCGTGCAGCGCCTGAACGGTGCGATCGGCTATGTCGAGTACGCCTACGCCAAGCAGAACAAGATGACCCACGTGAACATGAAGAACGCGTCGGGTGCCGTGGTCAAGCCGGGTGACGACGCCTTCAAGGCCGCCGCCGCCGGCGCGGACTGGAGCAAGAGCTACTACCAGATTCTGACCAACCAGCCCGGCAAGGACGCCTGGCCGATCGCCGGCGCCACCTTCATCCTGGTGCACAAGAACCAGGAAAAGCCGGCGCAGGGCACCGAAGTGCTGAAGTTCTTCGACTGGGCCTACAAGAGCGGCGCCAACATGGCCGCCGAACTCGACTACGTGCCGCTGCCGGAGAACGTGGTCAACCAGATCCGTTCGACCTGGAAGACCAGCGTCAAGGACGCTTCGGGCAAGGCGCTGTACTGATCTGACGGCATCGCCGGCCGCGCGCCAGCGCGGCGGCGGTAGCCGGGCAGCCCGAAACCGGCCCGGCCACCGTGCTCGCGCCCAGGCGCGAGCGGCGATCCACCCTGAATTCCCGACATGGCGACTACCCCCTCCGAGTTCCGCAACGTCCGGCCCCCGAGCCGCATGGGCGACATCCTGTTCGGCGGCCTGACGCGGGGCGCCGCGATCGTGACGCTGCTGCTGCTGGGCGGCATCATCGTCTCGCTCGCGATCAGCGCCTGGCCCTCGATCGAGGCCTTCGGCGCGCGCTTCCTGTGGTCCGCGGAGTGGGATCCTCCCGCCGATGTCTATGGTGCGCTGGTGCCCATCTACGGCACCATCGTGACCTCGCTGATCGCGCTGATCATCGCGGTGCCGGTGAGTTTCGGCATTGCCCTGTTCCTGACCGAGCTGTCGCCGGCCTGGCTGCGCCGCCCGCTCGGCACTGCCATCGAACTGCTCGCCGCGGTGCCGTCGATCGTCTACGGCATGTGGGGCCTGCTCGTGTTCGCGCCGATCTTCGGCGAGTATTTCCAGAAGCCCCTGGCCGCCACGGTGGGCCAGCTGCCGCTGATCGGCAAGCTGTTCCAGGGCGCGCCGCTGGGCATCGGCCTGCTGTGCGCGGGCGTGATCCTGGCGATCATGATCATCCCGTACATCGCCTCGGTGATGCGCGACGTGTTCGAGGTCACCCCGGTGCTGCTCAAGGAATCCGCCTACGGCGTGGGCTGCACCACCTGGGAAGTGATGTGGAACGTGGTGCTGCCCTACACCCGCGCCGGCGTGATCGGCGGCGTGATGCTGGGCCTGGGCCGCGCGCTGGGCGAGACCATGGCCGTGACCTTCGTGATCGGCAATACCAACCTGCTGGACAGCGCGTCGCTGTTCTCGCCGGGCAACAGCATTACCTCGGCGCTCGCCAACGAGTTCGCCGAAGCCGGCGCCGGCCTGCATACCGCCGCGCTGATGGAGCTGGGCCTGATCCTGTTCTTCATCACCTTCGTGGTGCTGGCGCTGTCCAAGCTGTTGCTGCTGCGACTCGCCAAGAATGAGGGCGCAAAATGAGCCAATCGAGCCAAGCCATGACTTCCGTATCGATGCCCGCCGTCCGTCCTGATGCCGATGCCGTGCGTGCCCGCCTGCAGGGCCGCCGCCGCCGCGTCAACCTGTACGCGCTGACCGCGTCGCTGGTGGCGATGGCCTTCGGCCTGTTCTGGCTGGCGTGGATCCTGTGGACCACCGTCACGCTGGGCGTGGGCGGGCTGTCGCTGGACCTGTTCACGCAGATGACGCCGGCTCCCAATACCGCCGGCGGCGGCCTCGCCAACGCCATCTTCGGCAGCTTCGTGATGGTCGGCATGGCCACGCTGTTCGGCACGCCGCTGGGCATCCTTGCGGGCATCTACCTGGCCGAGTATGGCAAGAGCTCGCCGCTGGCCAGCTTTATCCGCTTTATCAACGACATCCTGCTGTCGGCGCCGTCGATCGTGATCGGCCTGTTCGTCTACGCGCTGGTGGTGACCCGCATGGGCCACTTCTCGGGCTGGGCCGGCATTTGCGCGCTGGCGCTGCTGCAGGTGCCGATCGTGGTGCGCACCACCGAGAACATGCTGAACCTGGTGCCCAACGCACTGCGCGAGGCCGCCTTCGCCCTGGGCACGCCCAAGTGGAAGATGGTGCTGTCGATCACGGTGAAGTCATCGTACGCCGGCATTGTGACGGGCGTATTGCTGGCCGTGGCCCGTATCGCCGGCGAAACCGCGCCGCTGCTGTTCACCGCGCTGTCCAACCAGTTCTGGACCACCGACCTGAACAAGCCGATGGCCAACCTGCCGGTGACCATCTTCCGCTTCGCCATGAGCCCGTTCACCGAATGGCAGCAACTGGCCTGGGCGGGTGTGTTCCTGATTACGATCGGCGTGCTGGCCCTGAATATCCTGGCGCGCATCCTGTTCAAGAAATAAGCGGCGCGCCCGTCATCCGGACCGCCCCAAGACTGCAAGCGAGAAAATGCAATGACCTCCACCGTCATCGACATTCCCGATTCGGTACGCGCCAAGATCGACGTGCGCAACCTGAACTTCTACTACGGCCAGTTCCATGCCCTGAAGAACATCAACATGTCTATCCCGGACCGCAAGGTCACGGCCTTCATCGGGCCGTCGGGATGCGGCAAGTCGACGTTGCTGCGTACTTTCAACAAGATGTACGCGCTCTATCCCGAGCAGCGCGCCGAGGGCGAGATCAACATGGACGGCGACAACCTGCTGACCGCCAAGCAGGATATCGCGCTGCTGCGCGCCAAGGTCGGCATGGTGTTCCAGAAGCCGACGCCGTTCCCGATGTCGATCTATGACAACATCGCCTTCGGCGTGCGCCTGTTCGAAAAGCTGTCGCGCTCGGAAATGGACGACCGCGTGGAGTGGGCGCTGACCAAGGCGGCGCTATGGAACGAGGCCAAGGACAAGCTGCACCAGTCGGGCTACGGCCTGTCCGGCGGCCAGCAGCAGCGCCTGTGCATCGCGCGCGGCATCGCCATCCGCCCCGAAGTGCTGCTGCTGGATGAGCCGTGCTCCGCGCTGGACCCGATTTCCACCGGGCGCATCGAAGAGCTGATCGCCGAACTGAAGGACGAGTACACCGTCGTGATCGTCACGCACAACATGCAGCAGGCGGCGCGCTGCTCCGACTACACCGCCTATATGTACCTGGGCGAACTGATCGAGTTCGGCGAGACCGAGAAGATCTTCATCAAGCCGCACCGCAAGGAAACGGAAGACTACATTACCGGCCGCTTCGGCTGACGGGCAGGGCAGGGACTAGCATATCCATAAGCGGCCAGGAGAATCCCATGACTGACAAGCACCTGTCGACCCAGTTCGACGCAGACCTCAACGCCATCAACACCAAGCTGCTGCAGATGGGCGGCCTGGTGGAGTCGCAGATCGAGCTGGCCATGCGCGCGCTGACCGACTTCGACGCCGAGATCGCCGACCAGGTGATCGCCCGGGAAATCCAGCTCAATGCGCTGGAGGTCGAGATCGATGCCGATTGCGGCAACATCATCGCCCGGCGCCAGCCGACCGCGCGCGACCTGCGCCTGGTGATGGCCATCTCCAAGACCATTACCAACCTGGAGCGCGCCGGCGACGAGGCCGAGAAGATCGCCAAGCGCACCAAGCACATCATGGAAGACGCGTCGGCGCACAGCATCAACTACGCCGAGGTCAAGCTGTCGGGCGAGATGGCGATCTCGCTGCTGCGCCAGGCGCTCGACGCCTTTGCCCGGCTCGACACCGTCGCGGCGGCGCGCATCGTCAAGGACGACAAGGCCATCGACGAAGAATTCCGCGGCTTCGTGCGCAAGCTGATCACGTACATGATGGAAGACCCGCGCACCATCTCGGTCGCGCTGGATTTCCTGTTCATCGCCAAGGCCGTCGAGCGCATTGGCGATCACGCGAAGAACATCGCGGAATTTATCATTTACATTGTCAAGGGGACGGACGTCCGCCATGTCTCGCGCGAGGACATGGAGCGCGAAGCGCTGAGCTGAGGTCAGCCGCCCACGGAGAACCATACACATGCCAAGCAGTATTCTCGTTGTCGAAGACGAACCGGCGATCGCCGAACTGATCGCCGTGAACCTGCAGCACGCGGGGCATTATCCGATCCGGGCCTATAACGCCGAGCAGGCGCTGTCGCTGATGAGCGATGTGCTGCCCGACCTGGTGCTGCTCGACTGGATGCTCCCGGGCAAGTCGGGGGCGAACTTCGCCAAGGAGTTGCGCGCCAATGACCGCACCCGCCAGATTCCCATCATCATGCTGACCGCCCGCGGCGAGGAGCAGGACAAGGTGATGGGGCTGGAAGCCGGTGCCGACGACTATGTCACCAAGCCGTTCTCGCCCAAGGAGCTGCTGGCCCGGATCAAGGCCGTGCTGCGCCGCCGCGCGCCGCAGCTGACCGACGACGTGGTGGCCATCAACGGCCTGCGGCTCGACCCGGCCACGCACCGCGTGACCGGCCAGGACGAGAGCGGCCCGATCAAGCTGGACCTGGGTCCGACCGAGTTCCGGCTGCTGCACTTCCTGATGACGCACCCGGAGCGCGTGCACAGCCGTTCGCAATTGCTTGACCAGGTCTGGGGCGACCATGTCTTTGTCGAGGAACGCACCGTCGACGTCCATATCAAGCGCCTGCGTGCGGCCCTGACGCCCGGCGGCTACAGCAACATGATCGAAACCGTGCGTGGCAGCGGCTACCGGCTCGCGCGCACCCCTGGCGCCTGAGCCGCCGCACGGGTCTCAAGCCGCTGGCAGGGCGCGGCGAAATCGTGGCACACTCCGTCGCAACCCTGCAGGCAGCCGTTTTCGCGGCTGCCTGCGAGCCTGAACCCTGCGCATGAATGTCATCTGGGCCCGTTCCGCGGCCATCCTGATCAGCCTGCTGGTGCTGTCCGCCGGCGTCTACCTGGTCGCCGGCCCGGTGCCGGCGCTGGCGCTGGCATGCGTGTCGCTGCTCGGCCTGCTGTTCTACTACCTGTACCAGATCAACCGGCTGTGGAAGGTACTGGACGCGCCGGTCTACGGCGAGATCCCCAGCGCGCTCGGCCTGTGGGGCGAGGTGTATTACCGCCTGCACCGGCTGGTCAAGCGCTGGCGCACCCAGGTGCTGCAGGTGGAGCAGCAGCACACGCGCTTTATCCAGGCCATCCAGGCCTCGCCCAACGGCGTGCTGATGCTCGATGACGCCGACCAGATCGAGTGGTGCAACGACGTCGCCGAGCAGCATTTCGGCCTGAACGCGCGGCGCGACGTGCGCCAGCGCATTACCCACCTGATTCGCCGGCCGGAGTTTGTCCACTACCTGACGCGGCAGCAGTTCGACGACCCGCTGGTGATGCGCGACATGGGCGAGCACAAGCACAGCGTGATCGCGGTCCAGATCCTGCCGTATGGCGACAACCGCAAGCTGGTGATCACGCAGGACATCACCAAGCTGGAAAACACCGAGGCGATGCGGCGCGACTTTGTCGCCAATGTTTCGCATGAACTGAAGACCCCGCTGACCGTGATGACCGGCTTCCTCGAAACCGTGCGCGACCTGCCGGTGTCCGAGGAAGACCGGCGCCGCTATATCGACATGATGCTGGCGCAGTCGGTGCGCATGCAGAGCATCGTCGAAGACCTGCTGGCGCTGGCCAAGCTGGAAAGCGACGCGCAGCCGCCGGGCCATGAGGTAGTGCCGGTTCGCGCGATGGTGGCGCACCTGATGCACGATGCCGAGGCGCTGTCGCAGGGGCGGCACCACGTCGCCGCCGAGATCGATCCCACCGTGGGCATGCGCGGCGTGGAGACCGAGCTGATGTCGGCGCTGGGCAACCTGGTGTCGAACGCCGTGCGCTACACGCCCGAGGGCGGGCGCATTACCATGCGGCTCGCCTGGGAAGACGGCCACGCGGTGTTCTCGGTGGCCGATACCGGCCTGGGCATCGCGGCCGAGCATATTCCCCGGCTGACCGAGCGCTTCTACCGCGTCGACCGCAGCCGCTCGCGCGACACCGGGGGCACCGGCCTTGGGCTGGCCATCGTCAAGCATGTGCTGTCGCGCCACCATGCCGAACTGCGCGTCACCAGCGAGGAGGGCCGGGGCAGCGTGTTCCGCGTGGTGTTCCCGCTGGAGCGCAGCGTGCGCTCCGCTGCCGCAAGCGCGGACAGCCCGGTGCCGGGCGTGGGCCCGACAGTCGCGCCGCAGGCGCCGGACAGTTCCCGGCGCGCCGCCTGATCACCAAGAAAAAAACCCCGCCATGGCGGGGTTTTTCGTTGCCGGTACGCGCACTCAGGGCGTACCGCCGAACATAACCAGCAGATCGTTCTGGCTGATATGCGGATGCTTGGAACGGGTCTGCGGGCGCACGTAATTGCCGTCCGATTGCATGAGCCACGCCGAGGCATTGTCGCGCAGGTGGACCTGCAGGCTCTCCTTGATGACGCGCGCCTTGAGCGCCTTGTCCAGGACCGGGAACGCGACTTCCACGCGGCGAAACAGGTTGCGGTCCATCCAGTCGGCGCTGGAGAGGTAAAGCACGTCTTCGCCGGCCGCCTGGAAGTAATAGACGCGGTGGTGTTCGAGGAAACGCCCGATGATCGAGCGCACCGTGATGTTCTCGGACATGCCGGGCACGCCCGGCATCAGCGCGCACACCCCGCGCACGATCAGGTCGATCTTCACGCCGGCGCGCGAGGCCTTGTACAGCTCATCGATGATCGACGGTTCCAGCAGGGCGTTCATCTTGGCGATGATGCGCGCCGGCTTGCCCGCGCGCGCGTTGCGGGCCTCGGCGCGGATATGGTCGACCAGGTTGCTCTGCATGGTGAACGGCGACTGCCACAGGTGGTTCAGCCGGATCGTGCCGGCCGTGCCGGTCAGCAGCTGGAACACATGGTGCACGTCTTCGCAGATGGCCTCGTCGGCGGTCAGCAGACCGAAGTCGGTATAGAGCCTGGCCGTGCGCGGGTGGTAATTGCCGGTGCCCAGGTGGGCATAGCGGCGCAGCTTGACCTGCTTGGCCTTTGGCCCGGTGGGCTCGCGCCGCACGATCAGCAGCATCTTGGCGTGGCACTTGTGTCCGACCACGCCGTAGATCACGTGCGCGCCGGCGGACTCGAGCCGCTCGGCCCAGTTGATATTGGTTTCCTCGTCGAAGCGCGCCAGCAGTTCCACCACCACCGTCACTTCCTTGCCGTTGCGCGCAGCGGTCATCAGCGCTTCCATCACCAGCGATTCGTTGCCGGTGCGGTAGACCGTCTGCTTGATCGCGACCACGTTGGGGTCGGCCGCGGCGAGCTGCAGCAAGTCCAGCACGGAGCTGAAGCTCTCGTAGGGATGGTGCAGCAGCACGTCCTGCTGGCGCATCACGTCGAACATCGACGCGCCGCCGGCAAAGGCCTTGACCGGCGCCGGCACGTAAGGCGGGAACTTGAGCGCCGGCCGGTCGACCATGTCGGGGATCTGCATCAGCCGCACCAGGTTCACCGGGCCCGATACGCGGTACAGGTCCTGTTCGGCGAGTCCCGATTCCAGCAGCAGCCGGCGCGCCAGCGGGGCCGGCGTATCGGACGAGATTTCTAGCCGCACCGTGTCGCCGAAATGGCGCGCGGGCAGCTCGCCCTGCAGCGCTTCGCGCAGGTCGGTGATGTCGTCCTCGGAGACAAACAGGTCCGAGTTGCGCGTGACGCGGAACTGGTAGCAGCCATGCACGGTAATGGCCGGGAACAGCTCGTGCACGAAACCCTGCATGAATGACGACAGCATGACGAAGCCGTACGGATAGCCCGACAGCTTCTCCGGCATCTTCACCACGCGCGGCAGCGCGCGCGGCGCCTGCACGATGGCGAGATCGGCGTCGCGCCCGAACGCGTCCTTGCCGGACAGTTCCACCACGAAGTTCAGGCTCTTGTTGAGCACGCGCGGGAAGGGGTGGGCCGGGTCCAGCGCGATCGGGGTCAGCACCGGCGCCAGTTCGCGCTGGAAGAACTCGCGCGCCCATTCACGCTGGGCGTCGGTCCAAGTGGTGGTCAGGTGGAAAAAGACCCCTTCTTTTTCAAGTAGTGGAAAAATGGTGTTCTGCAGCATGTCATACTGCGAGGCCACCAGCCGTTGCGTGCGCTCGGTGACAAGCTGGTAGGTCTGCTGGAACGAAAGGCCATCCGGCGTCAGGCCCGAGGCATTGTCGCGCATCTGTTCCTTCAGGCCCGCCATGCGGATTTCAAAGAACTCGTCCAGGTTGCTGGACACGATGCAGATGAACTTGAGCCGTTCCAGCAGCGGGACTTTCGGGTCCGCGGCTTGCGCCAGCACGCGGGCATTGAATTCCAGGATGCCCAGTTCGCGATTGAGCAGCGTACTGGACGGAGTCGTCGACATGGTCATGACCTTCTTTTGGTAATGTGGCGACTTTTTCATAGAATCGTGTCACTTTCATGACAGTTTGATTTTGTCATGATGCGGACATGACCACGACATATTTTCTCCGGGCCCGAATCGCGGCAGGCTCCGGCACCAGCGGGTCCCTGCCGCGCTTCGCCACGCCAATGCGAACCTGCCCTCCAAGCACACGATGAACAACACTCCACGCCTGCTGGCCGCCGTCGACATGGGCTCGAACAGCTTCCGCCTGATGATCGGGCGGGTGGACGAGACCCCGACGGCCAATGGCCCGGCCAGCCAGATCTTCCAGGTGGACGCGCTGCGCGAACCGGTGCGGCTGGCGGCCGGCCTGACCCCCGACAAATACCTTGACCAGCCCGCGCGGCGGCGCGGCATCGATGCGCTGCGGCGCTTCGGCGACCGCCTGCGCGAGTTCGCGCCCGGACAGGTGCGCGCGGTTGCCACCAATACGCTGCGGGTAGCAAAGAATGCGTCCGATTTCCTGATCGAGGCCGAAGGCGCGCTGGGCTTCCCGATCGAAGTGATAGCCGGGCGCGAGGAGGCGCGGCTGATCTATCTGGGCGCGTCGCACGACGCGCCGGCCTGCCAGGGCAACCGCCTGGTGGTCGATATCGGCGGCGGCTCGACCGAATTCATCATCGGCAACGGCTACCAGTCCAAGCTGATGGAAAGCCTGTATATCGGCTGCGTGTCGCACAGCCGCCAGTTCTTCCCCAGCGGCAATGTCGACGACTACGCGATGAAGCAGGCCGAGCTGGCGGCGCGCCGCGAGATCCAGGTGCTGGTGCGCCAGTACCGCGCCGCCGGCTGGGAGCAGGCGGTGGGCTCGTCGGGCACCGCGCGCGCGCTGGCCGAGCTGATCGAACTCAACGGCATGAACGACAGCAATGCCGAGCACGGCATCACGCGCGAAGGGCTGGAGCGCCTGAAGCGTGCGCTGATCAAGGCCGAGAACACCAATCGCGTCAAGCTGACCGGTCTTAAGCCGGACCGCATTCCGGTGCTGCCGGGGGGCTTGTCGATCATGCTGGGCGTGTTCGCCGAACTCGATATCGAGCGCATGGACGTGACCGACGGCGCGCTGCGGCTGGGCGTGCTGTACGACCTGCTCGGACGCAGCCACCATGAGGACATGCGCACGGTCACGGTGGACCAGTTCATGCGCCGCTATGGTGTCGACCGCGCCCAGGCCAGCCGCGTGCGGCGCACCGCGCAGACACTGCTGTCACAGTTCCCGGACCCGGCCAACGAACGGCGCGAGGACAACCTGGCGCTGCTGGGCTGGGCCGCCAGCCTGCACGAGATCGGCATGTCGATCTCGCACAGCGGCTACCACAAGCATTCCGCCTATATCGCCACGCATGCGGACATGCCGGGCTTTTCCAAGACCGACCAGGCGCGGCTGGCGACGCTGCTGCTGGGCCATGCGGGCAAGCTGGGCAAGCTCTCGGGCAGCGGCAAGTTCGTCGACTGGCGCATGCTGTTCAGCCTGCGCCTGGCCTTCGTGCTGTGCCGGCGCCGCTCGGACGTGGCGCTGCCGGACATCCGCGTCACGCAGTTGGCCGAAGCGCTGGACGAAGGCTTCACCGTGCGCCTGCCGAAGGCGTGGATCGACGCCAATCCGCTGATCGAATACAGCCTGGCGCAGGAAGCCGACGAATGGCAGCGCATCGGCAAGCGCTACAAGGTGGTCTACGACTGAGAGGGAAGGGATCGACCGGCCGCCGATAAGGCGGCCGTGACCGGAAGGGCCGCCGTTCAGGCGGCGTTGTTCAGGCCCAGGAAGTGGCGCGCGTAGCGCGGGTTCATGTCGTTCACGCGCAGCAGCGTGAGGAAGTCCGCCACGTTGAAGTCCGGGTCCCAGGCGGGCTGGCCGCAGATCTTCGCCCCCAGGCGCAGGTAGCCCTTGATCAGCGCGGGCGGCTCGACCGCCAGCTGCTGGTTCAGGTCTTCCACCGGCAGCGGCAGGCGCGGGAAGGCGTGGTACTCGATCGGTGCCAGCGAGCGCTCGGTGAACAGCCGGTGCAGGCTGGCCGCGTAGTGGCCGCCATCGCTCATCGGCACGCTCGCGCAGCCCAGCATCGACTCGATGCCCCAGCGCTGCAGGTACTCGCCCAGCCCGCCCCACAGCGCCATGATGACGCTGCCGGAGCGGTAGTCGCGGTGCACGCACGAGCGGCCCAGTTCCAGCATCTTGGGGCGCAGGTGCGACAGGCGCACCAGGTCGAATTCCGATTCGGCGTACAGGCAGCCCAGGCGCTTGGCCTGGTGCGGCGGCAGCACGCGGTAGGTGCCGACCACGCGCAGCGTGGCCATGTCGCGCACGATCAGGTGGTCGCAGTAGGCATCGAACATGTCGATGTCCAGTTCAGGCACCGAAGACGTCAGGCGTGCGCCCATTTCCTCGGCAAAGACCTTGTAGCGCAGGCGCTGGGCCTCGACTACTTCGTCCTGGTGGCGCGCCCACGCCACGCTGAGAACAGGCGACTCATGTGCCGGTGTATCCGATGGGCGATGAAGACGCCTCCGCGCCGTCTGGCCGCCGAGGCCATTGGGCAGGGAGTCGAAGAGCGGCTGGGTAGGCGTCGGCAGATCTCGCATCAGTATGTCCTTTTGGTGACGAAACTGTTGCGATGCAATGTAGTGAGGGCCGGTGACAATGCCGTGACCCGGCGATGACGGTTGCGTGACTTCGACAGCCGGGTCTGTCCGGGATGCCTTCAGGGGCACCCTTGGGCGGTGCCGCACCCCTACCGGACTTAGAGGAATTCGGGGTTGATGACCGCGCGCAGCACGGTCTGGGCCTCGCTTTCGCGGGTACGGCCGGTCAGCCACCAGAGGCCGCCCTTGCGCACGCTCCAGTCCATTTCGGTGCCCGCCAGCAGCAGGCTGGCGACGCGGCCGATCCAGGGCTGATGACCGACCACCACCACGTGCTCTGGGCGCTCCGGCCATTCGACCGCGGTCAGCACGGCGCTGACGTCGGCGCCGGGGGCCAGGGCATCGAGGATCTGTGCGTCGCCGGTCAGCGCCGCCGCGGTTTCGCGGGCGCGCACGGCGGGGCTGCATAGGACCCGGGTATCGGCTGGCAGGTGGGCCCGCAGCCATTTGGCCGAGGCCTCGGCCTGCTTGCGGCCGCGGCGCGTCAGCGGGCGCTGCAGATCGGCATGGCGGCTAAGGCTGAGGGCGTCGGGGAGGTCTTCGGCTTCGGCATGGCGCCACAGGATCAGGTTCATGTCGGACGGGGCAATGAGCTTGCTTCGAGTATGGTGAAGCCGCCCGACCGGCGCAAGCGCGGCGCGAACAAAAGCGGGCTGCCGGTCAGGGCAGCCCGCAAGTGTCACCGGGCGCGGTGTCAGCGGCGTGACAGCGCGTCGGCCCAATACAGCGGCGGCGCCGATGGCAATGCACTGCCATCGGCGCCGTCGGGAAACTCAGGACTTGTGGCGGAAGTTGATGCGGCCCTTGGTCAGGTCGTAGGGCGACATTTCCAGGGTCACGCGGTCGCCGGCCAGGATGCGGATGCGGTGCTTCTGCATCTTGCCCGAAGCGTATGCCCAGATTTCAACGCCGTTTTCCAGCGTGACACGATAGCGGTTGTCAGGCAGGGCTTCCGACACCACGCCGCCAAATTCAATGAGTTCTTCCTTAGCCAATCTGTCTTCCTTTTCGGCAGCCCGCGAAGGCTGCATGGTTACGTTTTCAAAAAATCTGTTCGGTTCGCCCGCAACGTCGCCCAGTCGCGGCACCTTGCGCCGATACGGCCAATCACGCCTGAGGCGGTCGGGGGCAGGGCGCGCATGCTGCGGCGGCTGGCGCCTGCATGACCGGATCAATCGGCGGGGTCAGCGGTGTCGCCATGCGGGCGCGGATTGCTTGGGCGAAAACCTGGTCGCTGACAGCCGGAGAGGCCGTGTGCTACGCGGAGCAGGCGGGCAGGTGTACCCGGTGGTTCGCCAGTTCGGTGTCGTCGCGGATGGCCCGCGCCGGCGGCTGCTGTTCGCTCGCAGGAGCGCGCTGGTGAGAACGCCCGGTTACAGGGATGCTCGGACACCCCGGGGGCTACTGCGGCATTGTATCACGTACGCGGATGCAGCATTGCCGGTGCGTCGGTTGCACCGGCCTCGGGCCAGGCGCAACAAAATGGCGATAAAGGCGCAAACCGGCTCGCAGTCCGCTTGGTATTTGAGCCATATGAGCTAGAACTAACGCGTACGGCCGTGCCGGGCCGGATCTCGCAAGGAGACTGCCATGGAACTCCATCTGGAATCGCACCGCTATGTCCGCTGCCGCCCCGACTGGCGCGCAGCGGTGCTGGCGGGGCTGATTGCGGGCGCGGTCTACAGGGTGCTGGAGTTGCTGACCGCGCGCTTTCTGCTGTACCAGGGCGCCTGGGGCACCGTGAAAATGGTCGCCGCCATCATCCTGGGCCGCGAGGCGCTGTCGGCCGATGCCTTCAACTGGACCATCGTGCTGGCCGCGGGCACGGTGCATTTTGCCTTGTCGATCATCCTGGCGGCGGTGCTGGCGCTGATCCTGTCGTCATTCCGGTTCGACACCAGCCTGGGTATGGCCTCGGTGGTCGGGATCATCTTCGGCGTGGTGGTCTACCTGGTCAACTTCTATGTGCTGGGGCGCTACATGAACTGGTTCGACGAGGCGCGCGGCTGGGAAGCCCTGTTCGCGCATGCACTGTTCGGGCTGGTCGCGGCCGATGTGTACTGCAACCTGGAGCGCCGGCGCGGCGGGGCGCAGGCGCAGCCCCCCGCCTGAACCGTTTAGCCCATCTGGTTGATATGACGATTAACGCGCTCGCACTACGCTAGAGGCAAACGACCATAGCGGCTGGCGCCTGGCACATCCGCGCACAGTCACACCGGAGTGCCCATGCGGGTCGCAATCGTCAGTACCGAAACCACCGGGCTCACGCCAGCCGATGAGCCCGTCAGCATCGGCTTGCTGCTGGTCGAGGTGTCACCGCGCGCCGGCGGCCTGCTGCGCGAGTTGGCGGAGTACTACGGTTCGCAGGAGCCGACCGTGCCGATCAGCGCGGCATCCACCGATACCCACGGCCTGACCGCCGACATGCTGCGCGGGCGCCGCTTCGACCTCGGTGCCATCCGCGCCATCGTCGACGAGGCCGAGGTGCTGGTGGCCCACGGCGCCGCCTTCAACGCCAGGATGCTGGAGAAGGTGCTGCCCGGGATCCAGCACAAGCGCTGGCGCTGCTCGGTGCGGCAGGTGCGCTGGTCCCAGTATTTTCACGCCGCCAACCACAAGCTCGATACGCTGTGCGAGCACATGCATATCTTCCGCCCCCGGCCGCAGGTGGCTTTGGATGACTGCCTGGCGCTGTCCAAGCTGCTGTTCCGGCCGATCGGCGCCACCCAGCAGGCGACGCCGATGGGTTTCCTGCTGGCCGAAGCCGATTTCGCGATAAGCGCCGCCCCGCATGCCGGCAGCGTGCCCGCTCCGCCGCCCCTGGCGCCGCCGCCGGAAACCTCGTCTTCCTGGATGCCTCAAGTCGAAGCCAGCCAGCATGGCCTCGGGCGGGGACTGGTGATGGCGGCCGTGATACTGATGCTATGCGCCGGCGCGGTAATCTGGCCGGACTTGTTCCCATGGTGACAGGGCGTCGCAAGCGCTGCATGGCTGCCTTTGCGCAAACTGGCCCGAAAAGAAAAACGGCCTGGATCTTCCGATCCAGGCCGTTGTTTCCACTGGGTATTTCTGGTCGGAGCGATAGGATTCGAACCTACGACCCTCTGATCCCAAATCAGATGCGCTACCAGGCTGCGCTACGCTCCGAAGCCGGCCATTGTAGCCGCGTTGGCAAGCCACGGTCAATGTGCGTCGATGCCGGTGGGTTCGGGCCCGCCGGGTGCGCCGCGATGCTCCCCCTTCTGGCGGGGGCGCTTTGTCTTGACTTGGGTTTGCGCGCTGCGATAATCCGCACACCGCTCCAGTCCGACCGGCGTGCTGTTGGGAACGCCCGGTTTCGCGTAGTTCCTTCCGGACTGACCTGATCACCACAACAAGAACGGCGCTCCCCGCCCTGGGCGAGCGGCTCGGTCTGTCTGCGTTCGCCAAATGGCGGCACGGGCGGCCTGAAACAGGAGGTGCGGCATTCGATCAAAACGATCCGGCACAGGATCGGCAAAACATGCAGGGAAGAGCGGTGGCATGCGGAGCGCCGCTGCTTGCCTTGGACGGGAATAAAGATGTTTCAGTCGCACGTGGTTGTGCTCATCGCGGGGCTGTTTGCCTTGCAGATGGCGGTGGTTTGCGTGGTGTTGCGCCGGTCGTCGGGCATGGAGCGCAGCGGCCTGACATCCTGGGCGCTGGGCAGCGTGCTGGCGGCCTTTGCCGCGGCGCTGGCGGCGGTGCAGGCATTGCGGCCGATGTGGCTGGTGCCGGAGTCGACCGACCTGGCGCTGCTTGCCGCGCTTTCGGTGATGGCAGTGGGCGCGCGGCACTTTGCGCAACGGCCGGGCCGTGCCGCGGGCCTGCTGGGGCTGAACCTGGCGGCCGCGGCAGCGGTGGCCTGGGGCGACCTGGCGCCACGCTACCTGGCCACGACGGTGGTGCTGCCCGATCTGGCGCCGGTGCTGAGCGCCTGCCATATCGTGCTGCTGCTGGATCTCGCGCGCAGCGTGGTGCCGGCGGTGCCGGCCACGCGCGGCACCGGCCGGCTGGCGGCGTGGTCGCTGGCGGCGATCGTGATCGCCGCGGCGGCCATCAATGCCTGGACCGTGTTGCGGCCGCTGGCGGCGCTGGCGCAGGGCGGCGCCTGGCCGCGGCCGATGCCGTGGGACGGCGAGCTGGCCATCTTCAACGTCTTTGCCCTGGTCGGGGTGTCGGTCAGCTTTGCGCTGATGGCGCACGACCGGCTGCGCCGCATGCTGGAGCGGCGCGCGCGGCACGACGACCTGACCGATGTGCTGCTGCGCGGCGCCTTCTGGGAGGAACTGGAGGCCGCCTGCCTGCAGGCCGAGCGGCAGCGCAAGCCGATGACGGTCGCGTTTGTCGACCTCGATCACTTCAAGGCGATCAACGATGTCTATGGCCACCTGGCCGGCGACAGCGTGCTGCGGCACTTTGCCGGCCTGTTACGCAAGACGCTCGGACACGGCGACTTGGCGGGGCGCCTGGGCGGCGAGGAATTCGCCATCGTGATGCCGGATACCGCGCTGGAAACCGGCCGGCTTGCCTGCCTGCGGCTGGCCACGGCGGTGCGCGCCACGCCGTGCCCGTCGGAACCCGATCCGATTGCCTATACCGTCAGCATCGGCGTGGCCGCGCGCCAGCCCGGCGAGGGCGCCGATGCGCTGATGCGCCGCGCGGACCGCGCGCTGTATGACGCCAAGCTGAAGGGACGCAACTGCGTGTCGCTGCACCCGGCGGGCAGCGATGCAGGTGAATCGGCCTCCGACTCCGCCGGCGCCGGCCGCTATGTCACGCGCGGCCAGCCCCGCGCCGCGTCCTGAGGCGCATCGCTTGTCACCGCGGCCGGGCGCTGCGGTAGAATGCACGCCTTCGCGTCCTTAGCTCAGTTGGATAGAGCACTCGCCTTCTAAGCGAGCGGTCAGAGGTTCGAATCCTCTAGGACGCGCCAAAGCCCATGGATTCGGGTCGCCGAATCGTCCCGGGTCCAGTCCCTGCCGCTTCGCCGAGATCATCCCGGCGCCATCCTGCGGTTTCCCATGGGTTGTCCAAGGCCAGTCGCCAAGCCATATCGCAACGCATGGATGCCATGTAGCGATAGGCATACCTTTTGAGGTTGTCCGGGCCTCACCCCTCATCTAGACTGGATTTCATCCGTCCAAGCGGTCAGTACTTAACCTGACCTGCCGAATGCGCGGCGGCAAGGTTGCCGGTCCTGGGTCTTGGTGGTGATCTGCAGGGAGACAAGCGATGATGCCTACGCCAACTTCGGAGCGCTTGCTGTCGCGCGGACTGCTCGATGTGCTGATCCGCGCGGGGCTGATCGCGGTGCTGGCGATCTTCTGCTTCCAGATATTCCGGCCCTTTCTCGACCTCATTGTCTGGTCGGTGATCCTTGCCGTGACCATCTATCCGCTGCAGGTCCGGCTCAGGGGCAAGCTGGGCAACAAGGACGGACGCGCCGCCACGCTGATCGTCCTGGCCGCGATTGCCATCATCGCGCTGCCGGCATACCTGCTGGGCGCCGCCATGGTCGACTCGGTGGCCAGTGCCATGGCCATGGTCAGGAAAGAAGGCTTGCATATTCCGCCACCGGCCGAGTCGGTCGCCAGCTGGCCGCTGGTGGGCCAGCGCCTGTACGACATCTGGCTGCAGGCCGCCTCCGACCTCACCGGCGTGATCCAGAACCACGCGCCCCAGGTGCGGGAAATCAGCCTGGCCGTGCTCGCCGCCGCCGCCGGCATCGGCAAGGGGCTGCTGATATTCGTCTTCGCCCTGATCATCGGGGGCATCTTCATGGCCTACGGCGAGGCCGGCAACCGCAGCGCCGTGCAGATTGCCGCGCGTGTCTTTGGCCCCGAGCGCGGCCAGCGCATCGCCTCGCTATGCACGGCGACCATTCGCGCGGTGGCCCAGGGCGTGGTCGGCATCGCCTTTATCCAGATGCTGCTGGTCGGCGTTGCCTTCGTGGTCAAGGGTGTCCCGGCTGCGGGCGTGCTGGCCCTGGTGGTGCTGCTGCTGGGCATCGCGCAGTTGCCGGCCACGCTGATCACCGTGCCGGTGATCATCTATGTCTTTGCCAGCGAAGGGGCCAGCGTGGCCACCATCGTCTTCGCCATCTATGTGTTCGTGGCGGGGCTGGCCGATAACGTGCTCAAGCCGCTGTTGCTCGGGCGGGGCGTCGACGTGCCGATGCCGGTGGTGTTGATCGGCGCGCTGGGCGGGATGGTGACCGGCGGCGTGATCGGCCTGTTCATCGGCCCGGTGGTGCTGGCGGTCGGCTATCAGCTGTTCTGGCAATGGGTGGAAGATCCGCCGCCGCAGACCGAGCCTGGCAGCCAGCAACAGACCTGAAGCCATCCGGGCCGCCCATGACGCGCCGGCACCGTCCTCTGCGCGCATTGCTGGCCGCCGCGTGCTGCGTGGGGGGCTGCGCGCGCCTCGGGCCGGATTTCCAGCCGCAGCAGGAACCGTGGACGCAGCAGTGGCGCAGCCCGGCGCTCGAGCAGGCTACGGTGCAGCGAGCCCTGCCCGACATCCGCGAGTGGTGGCAGGTCTTCGGCGACCCGGCACTCGAACGCCTGATCGCCGAAGCCGATGCCCACAATGCCAGCCTGAAGCTTGCCGGCCTGCGCGTAATGGAAGCGCGCGCCCAGCTGGGCATTGCCCAGAGCGGGCGATTCCCCCAATTGCAGCAGGCCAGTGCCGACGTCCTGTACACGGAGCGCCGGCAGGCCGGCGGCCGCAATCCTCAGAACAATCGCTTCTGGCAATACAGCGCGGGCTTCGACATCGGCTGGGAGCTGGATTTCTGGGGGCGCTTCAGCCGCGCCATCGAGTCCGCCGATGCCGCCTACTTTGCGGCCCGCGCCAACCGCGAGGATGTGCTGGTGCTGCTGCGCGCCCAAGTCGCGGAGACCTACTTTGCCTTGCGCACGGCCGAGGCACGCCTGCGCATCGCCCGCGACAACGCGGCCCTGCAGCGGCGCAGCCTTGAAATCACCGAGCGGCTGTTCAAGAGCGGCGAGACCGACGAACTCGACCTGCAGCAAGCCAAGACCCAGTACCTGGGCACCCTGAGCACCATCCCCGAATTCGAAAGCCAGATCACGCGCACCCGCAATGCCCTGGCGGTGCTGGTGGGCCGCCCGCCAGGGCCGTTGCCGGAGTTGCCGGAGCTGTCCGGCAAGGAAGGCCTGATTCCGCTGATCGATCGCGCCGTGCTGCAGGACGTGCCCGCCAGCCTGCTGCAGCGCCGGCCGGATATCCGCGCCGCCGAGTTGCAGATCGCCGCGCAATCGGCGCTGATCGGTGTGGCCGAGGCCGATCTCTATCCGTCGCTGACGCTGCTGGGCAGCATTGTCTGGTCCGCCAGCACACTGGCGGGCACGCCCAACAGCCTGGCGCTGGTCGGCGGGCCGAGCCTGCGCTGGAATGTGTTCGACTATGGCCGCATCAAGAACACCGTGCGGGTGCAGGACGCCCGGCTGCAGCAGCTGATCGTCGCCTACCAGGATGCCGTGCGGCAGGCGGCGCGCGAAGCCGACGATGCCGCGAGCGCGCTGATCAAGGCGCTGGAGCGCGAGCAGATCCTGCGTGACAGCGCGCTGGCCGCGAGGCGTTCGCTGACGCTGGCCAACGCGCTTTACCGCGAGGGCTACTCGGACTTCCAGCGCGTGCTGGATGCGCAGCGCGCGCTGGCGGCCCAGCAGGATGCCTACGTGGTCAACCGCAGCAACGCCGTCAGTGACCTGATCGCGGTGTACAAGGCGCTCGGCGGTGGCTGGTCCAGCGAGCAGCCGCTGCTCGACCCTGCCACGCGCGAGCAGATGCGGCAACGTACTGACTGGGGAACCCTGCTCGACGAGCCAGGGTCCGCGCCGGTTTCCCGGTCAGGCAACGGTAATCCCTGAGCGAGTGCCGATGAACGACACCCCGCAGCCCTCCGCGACGCCGACGGTTACGCCGACCCCCGCGCCGCCGCCGCCGCCGCCCGCCGCCGACACGTCAAAGAAGGGCGTGCGCTGGGTGCTGCTGCTGATCGTGATCAGTCTCGCCTGGTACCTTCTGGCCGACCGCCTGACCCCGTATACCCAACAGGCGCGGGTGCAGGCCTTCGTGGTGCCGGTGGCCGCGGAAGTGTCCGGCCGCGTGACCAAGGTGCACGTGCGCAACAACCAGGACGTGGCGGCGGGCACGGTGCTGTTCGAGGTGGATCCGCAGCAATACCGCATCGCGGTGGACCGCGCCCGTGCCGATCTGGAGTCGACGCGCCGGCAGATCGGGGCCAGCACGGCGGGTATCGAGTCGGCGCAGGCATCGCTGCGCGCGGCCCGTGCCAACGAAGTCAAGGCGCGGCAGGATAGCGAGCGCCTCGAGCGGCTGTACCGCGAGGACCCCGGCACCATCTCGCTGCGGCGCCTGGAGGTGGCGCGGGCCAGCCTGGAGCAGGCCGTCAGCCAGGTCGCCGCTGCCAGGGCCGAGGTTCAGCGTGCGCGCGAGCAGGAGGGCGGCAGCGACGCAGACAACGCCAAGCTGCGCAGCGCCGCCGCGGCGCTGGAAAAGGCCGAGCTGGACCTGGCCAACACGCAGGTGCGGGCGCGCGCCGCCGGGCTGGTCACCGACCTGCGCACCGATGTCGGCCAGTTTGCCGCGGCCGGCAATCCGGTCATGACGCTGATCGCCATCCATGATGTCTGGATCAACGCCGAAATGACCGAAAACAACCTCGGCCGCGTCGAGCCCGGCACGCCGGTTGCCATCGTGCTGGATGCCTTGCCGGGCAGGGTCTTCAAAGGCCGGGTGCGCAGCGTCGGCTACGGCGTCAACGCCGGGACAAGCACGCCGCCGGGCAGCCTGCCGACGGTGCAGAACAGTCGTGACTGGCTGCGCCCGGCGCAACGCTTCCCGGTCATTGTCGAGCTCGACCGCGGCGAGTTTCCCCCCCTGCGCGGCATTCGCGTGGGCGGGCAGGCCGAGGTCATGGCGTTTCCCACCGAGGGCAACCCGCTCAACCCACTGGGCCGCTTGTTCCTGTACCTGATGAGCTGGCTTTCCTATGTCTACTGACAGCCAGGCGTCGCCATGGCCCGCGCGCGATCCACGCAGCCGACGTTGCCTGCGCCTGGCCAGCGGCACCGCGCTGTGCCTGACGATCAGCTTCGGACTGGCCCTGCCGGTGCCCATGATCGCGCCGGTGCTCGGCGTGTTCCTGCTGGCGACGCTCAACCGGCCGATGTCGCTCGGGGCGGGGCTGGGCCTGGCACTGGTGGTGATGCTGACCACCGGCATCGGCCTGCTGCTGATCCCCCTGCTGCGCCATTACCCCGCCAGTGGCGTGCTGCTGGTCGGCCTGTGCCTGTTCCTGGCCTTTCGCTACGGATTGCGCGGCGGCAACGGCCTGGTCTCGACCTTCCTGGTGGTGGGGCTGACCATGATCTCGGCGGCGGGCACCTTTGATTTCGGACTGGCGGTCACGGTGATCGAAGCGCTGGTCAAGGGACTGCTGGTCGCCCTGATGGCGCTGGGGCTTGGCCACTGGCTGTTTCCCGAACCCGCAGGCGCGGGCGCGCCGCCTGCAGCCCCGGACCTGCCGGAAGAGCAGGCCGCCCGGATCGCGCTGCGTGCCGCGCTGGTGGTCATGCCCGCATTCCTGCTGGCGCTGAACGATCCGTCGGCCTACCTGCCGGTCATCATGAAGGCGGCCACGCTGGGCCGGCAAACCTGCACTACTTCGGCACGCGGCGCGGGGCGGGAGCTGCTGGGGTCGACCCTGCTTGGCGGCGTGCTGGCGATCCTGTTCTGGGGCGCGCTCAGCCTGTTCGTGCACTTGTGGATGTACTTCCTGTGGATGCTGCTGTTTGGCCTGCTGGTGGGGCGCAGGCTGTATCGCCTGAGCCCGTCGCGGTACCCGCCAGGCTTCTGGGTCAACACCCTCGTGACCCTGATTATCCTGCTGGGCCAGTCGGTGCAGGACAGCGCCGCCGGGAAGGACGTCTATACCGCCTTTGCCGTGCGCATGGCCCTGTTTGTCGGCGTCACGCTGTATGCCTGGCTGATGGTCGCATGGCTCGATCAGCCCCCCGACGCGCGGCAACTATCTGGATGAAAGGGGCGGTCATGCTGCACAACCTGGCGCTCGGCGTTCCCGTGATGCTGGTCTGCCTGCTGTTGCAGGCGGTGTTCGTGGCCGTCTGCCTGCGCTACTACGCGCGCTTCAAGCATGCGCGGCACGGGCGCTTGTCGCTGGGCCAGGAGATCCTGCTGCTGTCGGTGGTGATGGTGCTGACCCTGAGCGGCAACTTCGTCCAGATGGCGATCTGGGCCATCCTCTTCATGCTGCTGGGCGAGTTCGCCGATTTCGCGACCGCGCTGTATCACTCGGGCGTCAACTTTGCCACGCTGGGCTATGGCGATATCGTCATGTCTTCCACGTGGCGCCTGCTGGGGCCGCTGGAGGCGGCCAACGGCATCCTGATGTTCGGCGTCTCCAGTTCCGTGATGACGGCGGCGGTGCTGGAGGTGATCAAGCAAAACCTGGCCAGCCTCGGCGAGGACGTCGAGCCATAGCGCCGGGATGCCGCGCCCGGGGCGGGCGCGTCGCGGTCCCGCGGGTGCGGGGGCAGCGCCGGCAGGATTCACGTTTTTGCCGCACAATACGGCCTGCGCGCCGCACAGGAGCACGCTGGATCGATCAGAGGCGAGGACTACCTCGCCCGTCAGCGGGCGGCATTTCGTTGAACCCTGCAAATCCTGTACATGGCCGCCCCACATGCACAATCCGCCGCGGATCCCGACCGCGGCGCCGACGCTTCCCTGTCTTCCCGCGATCACAACCCGTCCGGCCCGCTGCCGCTGCTGGCATTGGGGGTCGGCAGCTTCGCCATCGGCACCGGCGAGTTCGTCATCATGGGCCTGCTGCCCGATGCCGCCACCGACCTCGGCATCTCGATCCCGCAAGCCGGCCACCTGATCAGCGCCTATGCGCTCGGCGTGGTCGTCGGCGCGCCGCTGCTGGCGGTGCTGGGCGCACGCTGGCCGCGGCGCAACCTGCTGATTGCCCTGATGGCGGTGTTTGCCGCCGGCAATATCGCCAGCGCGCTGGCGCCGTCGTACCTGTCGATGATGGTGGCGCGCCTGCTCACGGGTTTTCCGCACGGTACGTACTTCGGCGTCGCGGCGCTGGTCGCGGCCAGCCTGGTCCCGCGCGAGCGGCGCGCGCAGGCGGTGGGGCTGGTGATGCTTGGCCTGACCACCGCCACGCTGGTCGGCGTGCCGATCGCGGCCGCGGTCGGCACCTGGCTGGGCTGGCGTTCGGCCTTCGTGATCGTAGGCGCGCTCGGCGCGCTGACGGCGTTGCTGGTATGGCGCTGGGTGCCGTTCGTGCCGGCCGACCGGCGTGCCAGTCCGCTGCGCGAGTTGTCCGCGCTCGGGCGCAAGCAGGTCTGGCTGACGCTGGGCATCGGCGCGATCGGGTTTGGCGGCATGTTCTCGGTGTTCAGCTATATCAAGCCGACCATGCTGGAGCTGGCGCATATGCCGGCGGCCGGCATCCCGGTGGTGCTGGCGCTGTTCGGTATCGGCATGGTGGCGGGCAACCTGGCCGGCGCGAAGCTCGCCGACAAGGCGCTGATGCCCACGGTGGGCGGGGTGCTGGTCTGGACCGCGCTGGTGCTGGGCGCCTTTACCTTGACCGCGTCGCACGCCTGGCTGGCGGCCTTCAATGTGCTGCTGGTCGGCACCGCCGTGGCGCTGGGCCCGGCGCTGCAGATCCGGCTGATGGACGTTGCCGGCGATGCGCAGACGCTGGCGGCGGCGCTCAACCATTCGGCCTTCAACCTGGCCAATGCGCTGGGCGCGTGGCTGGGCGGGCTGACCATTGCCGCCGGCTTCGGCTGGGAATCGACCGGCTGGGTCGGCCTGCTGCTGGCGCTTGGCGGGCTGGTGATCTATGCCTGGTCGATGCTGAGCATGGAGCGGCGCGTCCCCGCCGCGGCGTAGCAGGCTGGTGTGTACGCCTGGTCGGAATCCCGAAGCAAAAAGGGGGCGCCATAACGGCACCCCCTTTTTTATCGCGCGCGTTGCCGGCGCCGGATTTACTCCGAGTCGGCCACGCTTGCACCGACCACGTTGAAGCCGCCGTCGACGTAGGTGATCTCACCGGTCACGCCGCTGGCCAGGTCCGACAGCAGGAAGGCGGCGACGTTGCCGACTTCTTCGATGGTGACGTTGCGGCGCAGCGGCGCGGCTTGCTCGAAATGGCCGAGCAGCTTGCCGAAGCCCTTGATGCCCGAAGCGGCCAGGGTCTTGATCGGGCCGGCCGAGATGCCGTTGGCACGGATCCCGCGTGGGCCGACCGACGAGGCCAGGTAGCGCACGCTGGCTTCGAGCGATGCCTTGGCCAGGCCCATGGTGTTGTAGTTGGGGACCACGCGCTCGGCGCCCAGGTAGGTCAGCGTCAGCAGCGAGGCCTTGTCCGACAGCAGCGGCAGGGCGGCCTTGGCCAGCGCCGGGAAGCTGTACGCGGAAATATCGTGGGCGATGCGGAAGCCTTCGCGCGACAGGCCGTCGAGGAAATCGCCGGCAATCGCTTCACGCGGCGCGAAGCCGATCGAATGCACCAGGCCGTCAAACTTTTCCCAGCGCTGGCCCAGCGCGGCGAAAGTGGCGGCAATCTGCTCGTCGCTGCCGACGTCGCATTCGAAAACCAGGTCGCTGCCGAATTCCTTGGCAAAGTCGCTGATCCGGTCCTTGAACCGTTCGCCGACGTAGGTGAAGGCCAGTTCGGCGCCTTCGCGCTTGCACGCCGAGGCAATGCCGTAGGCGATCGAGCGGTTCGAAAGCAAGCCGGTGATCAGGATCCGCTTACCTGCCAGAAATCCCATAAATTCTCCAAGGTGGTGTATCAGGCACGCTTCGTGCGTCCGCCGTGCGGCCGTGCGGGTGCCGGGCTGTCCTGCGGCCCTTTTATTGCGCCGCGCAGAGGGAATGTCCGGATGGCTGGGGCCACCCCGGACGCATGTAAAATTGTCTCATACTTGGCCCGGCCGCAGAACGCCGGGCCCCCACAGGTGACAGTGGAGGAATCCAACAGGATGCCTATTCAAGCACGTTGGCCGCTTCAGGCGGCATGGCAGTGCTTCCGGCGGGATGCAGTACTGCGTGGTTGGGCGGCAATGAAGCTGGCGCTGACGCTGGCGGCGGGGGTCTCGCTCTTTTCTGATCCGGCATGGGCGGCGCATGGCTTTGCGCTGCATGGGGACCTGAAGTACCAGCCGAATTTCTCGCACTTCGAATACGCCAATCCCAACGCGCCGGTCGGCGGCACGCTGACGCTCGCCAATCCTGACCGGCGCACCAGCTTCGACAAGTTCAATCCGTTCACGCTCAAGGGCACTTCGGCCCCGGGCCTGAACGCGCTGATGTTCGAGTCGCTGCTGATCAGCAGCGCCGACGAAAGCGCCAGCGCCTACGGCTTGCTGGCAGAGGACGTCACGGTGGCGCCCGACGAGTTGTCGGTCACCTTCACGATCCGCCCGCAGGCGCGCTTCTCCAATGGCGATCCGGTGCTGGCCTCGGACGTCAAGTATTCCTACGACATGCTGATGAGCAAGGCCTCGAGCCCGGGCTATCGCAGCATGTGCACCGACGTGAAGGCGGTGGTCGTGACCGGCGAGCGCACCGTGCGCTTCGATTTCAAGCAGCGCAACCGCGAGCTGCCGCTGATCGTCGGCTCGCTGCCGGTGTTCTCGCGCAAGTGGACCGCCAAGGTTCCGTTCGAGAAGCTGACCTTCGAGCCGCCGGTGACCAGCGGCCCCTACCTGATCGAGCGCTTCGACGCCGGCCGCGGCATCATCTTCCAGCGCGACCCGAAATACTGGGGCAAGGACCTCGCGGTGCGGCGCGGCACCTTCAATTTCGCGCGCGTGGTCTACCGCCTGTACAAGGACGAGACCGCCCGCCTCGAGGCCTTCAAGGCGGGCGAGTTCGACGCCATCGTCGAATACAAGGCCAAGAACTGGGCCAAGAGCTACCAGGGCACGCGCTTTCGCAACGGCGAGCTGCTCAAAACCGAGTTCCCGCACCGCAACGGCGCCGGCATGCAGGGCTATGTCATGAACCTGCGCAAGCCGGTGTTCCAGGACGTGCGCGTACGCCAGGCGCTGATCCTTGCGCTGGATTTCGAATGGCTCAACCGGCAGCTGTTCTACGGCGCCTACAAGCGCCTGGACAGCTGGTTCTCCAACAGCGAACTGTCGGCCAGCGCCACCTTCGACGGCCGTCCCGGTCCCGGCGAACTGCAGCTGCTCGAACCGCTGCGCGCGCAGCTGCCGCCGGAGGTGTTCGGCCCGGACGTGGTCCAGCCCAGCACCGCGCCGCCGCGCTCGCTGCGCGACAACCTGCGCCTGGCGCGGCGCCTGCTGGCCCAGGCCGGCTGGACCTATACCGACGGCGCGCTGCGCAACGCCAAGGGCGAGCCGCTGGTATTCGAGTTCCTCGACGACGGCGGCGCCATGAGCCGGGTGATCACCACCTACGTGCGCAACCTCGAGAAGCTCGGCATCCAGGTGCACCAGCGCACCACGGATTTCGCGCTGTACCAGAAGCGGCTCGAAGACTTCGACTTCGACATGGTGTCGATCCGCTTCCCCGATTCGCAAAGCCCGGGCAATGAGCTGCGCGACCGCTTCTCCAGCGAGGCCGCCGGCACGCCTGGCTCCGACAACCTGTTCGGGCTGAAGTCGCCGGTGGTCGACAAGCTGGTCGACAACGTGCTGCGCGCCGATACCCGGCAGGAACTGGTCACCGCCGGCCGCGCGCTGGACCGGGTACTGATGCATGGCTATTACATCGTGCCGAACTGGTACAGCGCGTCGCACCGGGTCGCCTACCGCAAGACGCTGGCGTACCCGGAGCGGCTGCCGTATTTCTACACGGCGGAAGGCTGGATCCTCAGCCACTGGTGGCGCACCGACATGCAGGCGCAAGCCCGCTGAGGCGCTCAGACGCTGGCAGCTCCAGCGCGGACAAGGAAAAAGACGGCCCCCATGCTTGCCTATCTGCTTAAACGCATTCTGCTGATGATTCCGACGCTGGTCGGGGTCATCACGCTGACCTTCGTCGTGATCCAGTTCGTGCCGGGCGGCCCGGTCGAGCAGATGATGATGGAGCTGAAAGGGCGCGGCGGCGCCGGCGAAGCCAGCGGCGGTGGCGCCGAATACCGCGGGCGGCGCGGCGTCGACCCCGACAAGATCAAGGAGATCCAGGCGCTCTATGGCTTCGACAAGCCGCCGCTGGAGCGCTATTTCCTGATGCTCAAGCGCTTTGCCCAGTTCGACCTGGGGCAGAGCTATTTCCAGCACCGCAGCGTATGGGAGCTGGTCAAGTCCAAGCTGCCGGTATCGGTCAGCCTGGGCCTGTGGACCTTCTTCCTGACCTACCTGATATCGGTGCCGCTCGGCATCTCCAAGGCGATCCGGGCGGGCAGCCGCTTCGACGTGGTGACCAGCGTCATCGTGCTGGTCGGCTATGCGATTCCCGGCTTCGTGCTGGGCGTGCTGCTGCTGGTGTTGTTCGGCGGCGGCACCTTCGTGCAGTGGTTCCCGCTGCGCGGGCTGACTTCCGACAACTGGGAGCAGCTGTCGCTGATGGGCAAGGTGATGGACTATCTGTGGCACCTGGTGCTGCCGATCACCGCGTCGGTGGTGGGCAGCTTTGCGGTCGTGACCATGCTGACCAAGAACGCCTTCCTCGAGGAGATCCGCAAGCAGTATGTGCTGACCGCGCGCGCCAAGGGCCTGGGCGAGCGCCGCGTGCTGTGGAAGCATGTCTTTCGCAATGCCCTGATCCCGCTGGTGACCGGCTTCCCGGCGGCGTTCATCGGCGCCTTCTTTACCGGCTCGCTGCTGATCGAGACGCTGTTCTCGCTCGACGGGCTGGGCCTGCTGTCTTATGAGGCGGTGCTGCGGCGCGACTACCCGGTGGTGCTCGGCACGCTCTACCTGTTCACGCTGATCGGGCTGGTCACGCGCCTGATCTCCGACGTCTGCTACGTGCTGGTGGATCCGCGCATCCACTTCGAGGGCTTGCATCGATGAAACCGTTCTCGCACGCGGCGCCCAACGGCCTGCCGCATTCGCCTTCGCCGCGCCAGCGCGCCTGGCAGCGCTTTCGCCGCAACCGGCGCGGCTACTGGAGCCTGGTGATCTTCGTCTTCATCTTCGTGCTCAGCCTCGGTGCCGAACTGCTGTCGAGCAACCGGCCGCTGGTGGTGCACTACAAGGGCGAATGGTATTTCCCCATCGTCAAGGTCTATCCGGAAACCACCTTCGACGGCGATTTCCCCACGCCTGCCGACTACCTGGACCCGTATATCCGCGACCGCATCACCACCAAGGGCAATTTCGCGGTATTTCCGCTGAACCGGTATTCGTACGACTCGCTCAACTACTTCGCCAAGGAACCCAACCCGGCGCCGCCTTCAGCCGAGAACTGGCTCGGCACCGACGACCGCGGCCGCGACGTGCTGGCGCGGCTGCTGTATGGCTTCCGCGTGTCGGTGCTGTTCGCGCTGGCGCTGACCGTCATCGGGGTGCTGGTCGGCACCCTGACCGGGGCGCTGATGGGCTTCTTCGGGGGGCGCTTCGACCTGTTCTCGCAACGCGCCATCGAGATCTGGAGCTCGATGCCCGAGCTCTACCTGCTGATCATCTTTGCCTCCATCTTCGAGCCCAGCCTGGCGCTGCTGATCATCCTGCTGTCGCTGTTCGGCTGGATGGGCCTGTCCGACTACGTGCGCGCCGAGTTCTATCGCAACCGCTCGCTCGACTACGTCAAGGCCGCGCGCGCGCTCGGACTATCCAACGTGCAGATCATGTGGCGCCACATCCTGCCCAACAGCCTGACCCCGGTGATCACCTTCCTGCCATTCCGCATGAGTGCGGCCATCCTGGCGCTGACCAGCCTGGACTTCCTCGGCCTGGGCGTGCCGCCCACCACGCCCAGCCTGGGCGAGCTGCTGGCGCAGGGCAAGGCCAATCTGGACGCGTGGTGGATCTCGCTGTCGACCTTCGCGGTGCTGGTGGTGACGCTGCTGCTGCTCACCTTCATGGGCGACGCGCTGCGCGATGCCTTCGATACCCGGCTGGGCCTGGCCGCGCTGCGCGGCCGCGTCGAGCCCAAGGTTCCCGCCGGGGCGCCCACCGGCGCGGCACCGGAGGCCACGCCATGACCGCGGTGTCGCCGATGACCTTGCCGGACGTGGAGCCGGCGCCGATGCCCGCACCGGGTTCCATGCTGATGTGCGTGGACAAGCTGTCCGTCACCTTCGGCCATGGCGAGCATGCCACCCGCGCGGTGCGCGACGTCAGCTTCGACCTGCGCGCCGGCGAGCGCTATGCGCTGGTGGGTGAGTCCGGCTCGGGCAAGACCGTGACGGCGCTGGCCATGCTGCGGCTGGTGGAAGACGCGTACTACGATGGCGCGATCCGTTTCGAGGGCAAGAACCTGCTGGAGGTCTCCGACCGCGAGATGCGCGCGATCCGCGGCGCCGAGATCGCGATGATCTTCCAGGAGCCGATGACCGCGTTGAATCCGCTGTACACCATCGGCAACCAGATCGTCGAGACCCTGGCCCTGCACGAAGGCCTGGACCGCCGCGCCGCGCGCGAGCGCGCCATTGCGCTGCTGGAGCGCACCGGCATCAGCGATGCCGCGCATCGCTTCGACAGCTTCCCGCACCAGCTCTCGGGCGGACAGCGCCAGCGCGCCATGATCGCGATGGCGCTGGCGTGCCGGCCCAAGCTGTTGCTGGCCGATGAGCCGACCACGGCGCTGGATGTCACCATCCGCGCGCAGATCCTCGACCTGCTGCGCGACCTGCAGGCCGAGTTCGGCATGGCGGTGATGCTGATCACCCATGACCTCAACCTGGTGCGCGCCTTCGCGCAACGGGTCGGGGTGATGGAGAAAGGCGTCCTGGTGGAAACCGGCGAGACCGCCAGCGTGTTCGCCGCGCCCCAGCACCCCTATACCCGCAAGCTGATCGACAGCCGCCCGCGGCGCGAGGTGCTGCCGCTGGTGCCGCTGGCGCCGGTGCTGCTCGAGGCGAACAAGCTCGGCGTCAGCTATGCGCGCAAGCGCCGCGGCCTGGCAGGGTGGTTCGGCAAGGACCAGTTCGTGGCGGTCAAGGATGTCGACTTCCAGCTGCGCGAGGGCGAGACCCTGGGCATCGTCGGCGAATCCGGCTCGGGCAAGACCACGCTGGCGCATACCGTGCTGGCGCTGCAGCGCAAGAGCGCGGGCACCATCCATTTCCTGGGGCGCAGCTTCGACAGCGCCACGCGCGACGACCGCCGCAAGCTGCGCGCGCGCATGCAGGTGGTGTTCCAGGACCCGTTCGGCTCGCTGGCGCCGCGCATGACCATCGAGCAGATCGTCGGCGAAGGCCTGGCGCTGCACCAGCCCGGGTTGTCGCGCGAGGCCACGCGCCAGCGCGTGATCGAGGCGCTGCGCGAGGTCGGCCTCGACCGTACCGCGCTGGGCCGCTACCCGCACGAGTTCTCGGGCGGGCAGCGCCAGCGCATTGCCATCGCCCGCGTGCTGATCCTCAAGCCCCAGATACTGGTGCTGGACGAACCCACCTCGGCGCTGGACGTGTCGATCCAGCAGCAGGTGCTGGCGCTGCTGTCCCAGCTGCAGCACAAGTACAACCTCAGCTACCTCTTCATCAGCCACGACCTGGCGGTGATCCGCGCCATGGCGCATCGCGTCATCGTGATGAAGGCGGGCGAGGTGGTCGAGGCGGGCGATACCGAAGTGGTGCTGGGGGCGCCGCAGCATCCCTATACGCGCAAGCTGATGGCGGCGGCGCAGGTCGGCGCAGCGTAACCGGCAGGGTTGTTTGCCGCGGTGCGGCGACCATGCCGGCCTTCGCCGGCTAGCACCGAACGATATGATTAGTCCGATAAAGAAGATGCGAAAACCGGTCTATATCGTTGATTCGGAAGTCAAATCCGTCGAATTTGTAACGAACTTTGACATGTGAATGACAACCCTTTACCATCCCGCCAGAACTAGTTTTGGGGGTGGTGCGTCCGGCGCATTTGCGCACGTCGTGCACGCTTGCGGTGCGGCAGCCGGAACAAGGGCCTGGCGCGGAGCTTGCGTGAGGTTTGCCCCCTGAGTTCACACGATGATCGCCCGACGTCACAGACACGTTCGCGCGACATCCACCCAATACCCAGCTGCCCCGGACCTTGTGCCGGGGCTTGCTTTGGAACGATCAACAGGAGAACCAATGCAGCGATCGGTGCTTCATTCCCTGGCGCGCGCCGCCGTCGGATTTGCCCTTGCCTGCGGTGCGACTGTGTCGAATGGAGTGCTGGCGGATACGGTATTCAAGGATGCCGACACCCGTATCGAGTCCGCGGCCCAGGCCGTGGATGCGCATCCGGAAGGCAAGCGCGGCTTGCTGTCGTCGGTGGTGAATTCCACCAGCAACGTCGCCAGCAAGGCCGGCGACCTGGTCATGAACGCGCTGGGCCTGATCGGCGTGCGTTACCGCTTCGGCGGCAACACGCCCGAATCCGGCCTCGACTGCAGCGGCTTTGTCCGCTACGTGTTCCACGACACCTTCGGCTTCATGCTGCCGCGCCGCTCCGTCGAAATCAGCCGCGTCGGCACCACCGTGGCCACCAGCGACCTGCGTCCGGGCGACCTGGTGTTCTTCAACACCATGCGCCAGACCTTCTCGCATGTCGGCATCTATATCGGCGACAACAAGTTCGTGCATGCGCCGTCCACCGGCAGCAAGATCCGCGTCGACGACATGCGTGCGGCCTATTGGGTGACCCGCTACAACGGCGCCCGCCGCATCGACGAAGGCAAGGAGCGCAGTGCCGAGGGCCTGGGCGACATGGTCGAGACGCTCAAGCGCTACGATCCCAAGGCGGCGCGCGCGTCGATGTACGGCGGCTGACGGCTGGCGACGCGTCAAACAAAAGAGGACTGCTGCGGCAGTCCTTTTTAATTTCCGAAGCAGCGGCGGCGCGGCTACTGTGCCGCGACCTTGCCGGCCGGCGCCAGCCGGGCCTGTTCCAGCCGCTGCCGCAGCGTTGCCATGACCGCCGCGGTCGCCTGTTCGCCCGCGAGCACGGCTCGGTTGCGCGCGTTGAAGTCGCTGCCGCCCATGTCGGGCAGCTCGGGCCGGATCACCACGTCGGCGCGCGCCAGCGCCATCTTGTTGATCGACTGACCCATGATCGCGGTGGTCTGCAGCAGCACGCCGCTCTGGCCGGCGTGCTGCTGCGCCGACGGGTCGGCCGAGATATTGACCGCGATGACGAAGTCCGCGCCCATGGCGCGCGCGGAATCCACCGGCACCGGCTCGACCAGGCCGCCGTCGACATAGTCGTGCCCCTGGATCGATACCGGCTGGAACACGCCCGGCACGCTGCTGGAAGCGCGCACGGCCTGTCCCGTGTTGCCGCGGCGGAACAGGATCTTGTCGCCGCTCTTCAGGTCGGTGGCGACGATGCCCAGCGGCAGCTTCATGGCTTCGATGGGGCGGTTCTGCACCAGCCGGTTGACGTAGTTCTGCAGCGCCTCGCCCTTGAGCCAGCCGCCGAAGCGGGTGCCGAACGGCAGTGCCCAGTCGGCAATCGCGGCTTCGTCCATGGTCAGGGCCAGCTTGTTCAGCTCGAAGCCATTGAGCCCGCTCGCGTACAGCGCCGCCACCACCGCGCCGGCGCTGGTGCCGGTGACCAGGTCGGCGCGAATGCCCTGGGCCTCGAGCGCCTTGATCACGCCGATATGGGCAAAGCCACGCGCGGCGCCGCCGCCCAGCGCCAGGCCGATCTTGATGGGCCGCGGGGTGGGTGGGGAGGGCGGTGTGGTCGCGACCGGTGGCGCGGGGCGCGGGCCGAAGGCGCAGCCCGCCAGCAGGGCGGCGGCGGAGATGCCGAGAAAATGACGTCGTTGCATGCAGCGGGGGATCGGTAACAAGGTGGGACCGGCGGCGGCGATGCAATGCGGGTGCTTCTCCATCCACGTTCGCATCGCTCGGCCTGGCTGCCGGCCACAGCTCAGACCGGCGCAAGCATAAATGATTCCGCGCGGGGCCGGTGCGCGCAACGGGTCGGGCGGGGGGGCGAGGCCCGGCAGTACGCGTTGGTATAATGCAGGGCCCGCACATACACCAGCCTGCGCGCCGCGGCGCGCGGGCTTTCTTGTTTTCCCCTGACCATGACTCAACGCGTCCGCACCCGCTTTGCGCCGAGCCCGACCGGCTTCATCCACCTCGGCAACATCCGCTCCGCGCTCTATCCCTGGGCCTTTGCCCGCCGCATGCAAGGCGACTTCATCCTGCGCATCGAGGACACCGACGTCGAGCGTTCGTCGCAGGAAGCGGTGGACGTGATCCTGGAAAGCATGGCCTGGCTGGAACTGGATATCGACGAAGGGCCGTTCTACCAGATGCAGCGCATGGACCGCTATCGCGAGGTGGTGGCGCAGATGGTCGAGGCCGGGCTGGCCTACCGCTGCTACATGAGCACGGCCGAACTGGACGCGCTGCGCGAAGCCCAGCGCGAGCGCGGCGAGAAGCCGCGTTACAACGGCTTCTGGCGCCCGGAGCCGGGCAAGGTCCTGCCCGAACCGCCGGCCGGCGTGGATCCGGTGATCCGCTTCAAGAACCCCATCGGCGGCAGCGTGGTGTGGGATGACGCGGTCAAGGGCCGCATCGAGATTGCCAACGACGAGCTTGATGACCTGGTGATCGCGCGCCCCGATGGCACGCCCACGTACAACTTCTGCGTGGTGGTCGACGATCTCGACATGCGCATCACGCACGTGATCCGCGGCGACGACCACGTCAACAACACGCCGCGCCAGATCAACATCATCCGCGCGCTGGGCGGCACGCCGCCGGTCTACGCGCACCTGCCGACCGTGCTCAACGAGCAGGGCGAAAAGATGAGCAAGCGCCATGGCGCGATGAGCGTGACCGGGTACCGTGACGAAGGCTACCTGCCGGAGGCAGTGCTGAACTATCTGGCGCGGCTGGGCTGGGCGCACGGCGACGCCGAGATCTTCTCGCGCGAGCAGTTCGTCGAGTGGTTCGACCTGGAACACCTCGGCAAGTCGCCCGCCCAGTACAACCCCGAGAAGCTGGCCTGGCTCAACAACCACTACATCAAGGTTGGTGACAACCAGCGCCTGGCCACGCTGACGCAGCCGTTCATCGAGGCGCTGGGCGGTAAGGTGGAAGGGGCGGATCTTGTCGGCGTGATTGCGCTGGTGAAGGACCGCGCCAACACGCTGAAGGAAGTCGCGCAGGCCGCGTTGCTGTTCTATCGCGGGGAGCCGCAGGCCGATGCCGCGCTCAAGGCGGAACACCTGACTCCGGAGATCCAGCCGGCGCTGGCCGCACTGTCGACCCGGCTCGCCGCGCTGCCGGCGTGGACCCGCGAAGAGATCAGCGCCACCTTCAAGGCCGTGCTGGCCGAGTTCGGGCTGAAGATGCCCAAGCTGGCCATGCCGGTGCGGCTGCTGGTGGCGGGGCAGCTGCAGACGCCGAGCATCGACGCGGTGCTGGAACTGTTCGGCCGCGACACGGTGCTGCGCCGCCTGGCCGCCGCGGCCTGAGCGCTGCCTCAAAAGACGCAAAAAAAGTCCGCGCCGGGGCTTGCGCTTCGGCCGGGACTTGCGCATAATCTCGTTCTCCCTGCAGCGCGGCAGCTACAAAGCAGCCAAGCGGGCCGGCGGATCCGCAAGGATCCTTAGTTTTCTCTGGCCGGATTATTGAAGGGCAGGGCAGGCGAAAAAAGCTGAAACGGGAACTTGCAAAGATTAATGATTGATATATAATCTTGGCTTCGCTTGAAACGGCAGTTAATTCAGGCGAAAACGCAGCAAGTGGCAGTAAATGGAAGTACCATGGGGCTATAGCTCAGCTGGGAGAGCGCTTGCATGGCATGCAAGAGGTCAGCGGTTCGATCCCGCTTAGCTCCACCAAGATTCAGGCTTCAGCCAGGCAGTATCGGTTGGTGCCAGACGGAACGTGTTGAAAGACAAGTTTCTGTCCCCTTCGTCTAGAGGCCTAGGACATCACCCTTTCACGGTGAGTACAGGGGTTCGAATCCCCTAGGGGACGCCAAAACAGCCGGGCGTAATCAGACGTCCAGCATGTCGTCTCAAGCAATGGCTTGAGCCGGCAGCCGACTAAGGAGTGGTAGTTCAGTCGGTTAGAATACCGGCCTGTCACGCCGGGGGTCGCGGGTTCGAGTCCCGTCCACTCCGCCAAAACTAAACCCGCATGGTGTATCCACCGTGCGGGTTTTTCTTTTGGGTGAGGGATTATGTTTTGAATCGCGGTAAATGCAATAAAATATGTTGCATTCGTTGTTAAAACCGCTATATAATCCTGTCTTCGCTGCAAACGCTGCGCAAGCGGCGGCGGCGAAAGAATCCGGCAGTAACCGTCCAGAGTATCGGATACGGGGCTATAGCTCAGCTGGGAGAGCGCTTGCATGGCATGCAAGAGGTCAGCGGTTCGATCCCGCTTAGCTCCACCAGAATCCGGGAAGCGTCTGAAAAGAAGCTTCCCAAGCGCGAAAAAGCCTGCTATAATGGCGGACTTTCCAGCGCAAGACAGAAAACGCGTTGAAGAACAAGTTTCTGTCCCCTTCGTCTAGAGGCCTAGGACATCACCCTTTCACGGTGAGTACAGGGGTTCGAATCCCCTAGGGGACGCCAAAACAGCCGGGCGTAATCAGACGTCCAGCATGTCGTCTCAAGCGATAGCTTGAGACGACAGCCGACTAAGGAGTGGTAGTTCAGTCGGTTAGAATACCGGCCTGTCACGCCGGGGGTCGCGGGTTCGAGTCCCGTCCACTCCGCCAATTTTGAAAAGCCCGCACAAGCGGGCTTTTTCTTTTCTACTCGTCCAAATTGCTGCGGCCGCTTGGGGCGGCTCGGTGCGATTCAGCTTTCCGGATCCCTGCTGACGCGGCTGAAATACCGCACCAGCAGCACGCCTGCAATCGCCAGGCTGATGCTGTTGGCCAGCCAGAAGCCGCTCGCGCCGCGCGTGAAGGCCGGCATGCCGTCGATCAGGCCGAAGCCCAGCACATATCCGCCACCCAGGCCGATGCCCCACAGCGAGCCGGCGTAGATCACCGTGGGGATCAGCGCGATCTTGTACGCGCGCAGGATAAAGGCTGTCATCACCTGCACCGCGTCGAAGGCCTGGTAGAACGCCACGAACAGCACCAGCGGCAGCGCCGCGGCGACCACCGCGGGATCGCTGGCATAGGCGTCGAGCACCGGCTTGCGCAGCAGCCACAGCAGGGCGCCGGTCAGCACCGCGAGCACCACCGCCATGCGGATGCCGCGCCAGGCTAGGCGGCTGGCGCCCGCCCGGTCGCGCGCGCCGAGATGCTGGGCCACCAGGGTCAAGGTGGCAATCCCCAGCGACAGCGGCAGCATGTAGGCCACCGCCCCCAGGTTGGCGATGATCTGGTGACCGGCGAGCGTCACCGTGCCCAGGCGCGTGATAAAGATCGACATTAGCGTGAACGACGTGATCTCGATCAGGTAGGTCAGCCCCATTGGCACGCCCAGCCGCAGCAGCGCGCGCAGCGGCGCGGCGGCGGGCCAGCTCCAGGTGGCGAAAATGCGCAGCGGGTGATAGGCGCTGCCATAACGCAGGATCAGCACCCCGGAGATGCACCAGGCCCAGCTGATCAGCGTCGAGGCCAGGCCGCAGCCGGGACCGCCCATCGCCGGCACGCCCAGGCCGCCATGGATGAACCACGCATTGAGCGGCACCTTCAGTGCCAGCCCCGCGACCTGCAGCACCGTCACCATGATCGGCCGTGACAGCGCATTGTTCAGCGCCGAGTAAATGCGAAAGGCCAGGGCCGCCGGCAAGCCGAAGGCGCCGAAATGCAGGTACGCGGTGGCCTTCTCCACCAGCTCCGGCGGCGCCTTGGCGAACGCCAGCAGCGGTCCCGGAAAGGCCAGCAGCAGCACGCCCGGCACCGCCAGCGCCAGGCCCAGCCACGCCGCTTGCCGCACTTCCGCGCCAATGGCTTCGAGGCGGCCGGCGCCATAGAGCTGGCCGGCGATTGGCGAGAGCGCCTGCAGCACGCCCATCAGGCTGATATAGATGGTCACGTAGATCGACCCGCCCAGGCCCACGGCGGCGAGGTCGGTGGCGGACGCGCGTCCGGCCATCACGGTATCGATCACGCCGAAGGCGATCACGGCGAGTTGCCCGGCCAGCACGGGTGCGGCCAGGGCGGCAATGCGGCGAAGGTCTTGGAACAGTGTCATTCAGGGCTCGGCAGGGGCGGGCTGGAAATCCAGCCCCGCAGCCGCCTGCGGCCGGAATGGTTCGTGGGCGCGTCAGGCGCTGCGGTGTATCGGGGTGGTGGCTAGTGGCGACGGCGAGCCGACAAGGCTCAAGGCTGGCGCGGCAGCCGGCGTCGCGGCAGGTCGGGGCGCGGGTGGACGGCGCGGGCGGTATCGACCAGGCGGTACATGCGGAAGCGCTCGTCGCGGTCGGCCGGGCGCCGGCCTTCCCAGATCAGCCGCCACTCGAAGTGCGAGATATTGCCCGGCTCGCCGTAGTCGACCGAATCGTGGCGCAGCAGCACGTCGCAGCCGTCGTTGGGCCCGCCGAAGCGGATATGGCCGAAGTAGGCGAACGACGCCAGCTGCGCATCGCCCATGCGGATCGGCTGCACGCACTGATATGCCGGCGGCAGCGCCATCGATGCCGCCTGGGCTACGTCGCGATAGGTCTTGCCGTAGTTGATCGACGGCAGCCACAGCGTCATCGCCATCACCCACATCAGCGTGGTGCCTGCCGCGGAAATCACCACCGGGCGCCAGATCTGCTTGGGCGCGCGCGACAGGCGCCAGCGCACGATCAACACCCAGGCGACGGTCGCCGCCAGTGCAAACACCACCGCGGCGATGGTGAATTCATGCTGGTAGCCCGGCAGCTGGCGGAACACGTTGCGCGCGATGCGCGGCGGCCAGCCGGTAGTCTTGGCGATCCACATGAACCAGACCGTGCCGCCGAAGATGGTGAAGAACAGCAGCGCGAACCAGTCGATGGCGTTGATCACGCCGCGCGCCAGCGTGGGCAGGGCAAAGGCGGCCAGCACGGCCATTGGCGGCAGCAGCAGGATGAACTGCACGTCGCCGGCACTGCGCTGCAGGAACAGCAGCACCAGCACCGGCAGCAGCAGTGCCAGCGGCGCCGCGACATGGGGTGCCCGGCGCATGCCGGTCCAGGCGATCCAGGCCCAGCCCGCGATCGGCCACACCGGCCACGTGTACAGGAACAGGTTGCGCATGTTGAAGCCGAACGTCGCCATGTTCGGCGAGCCGTAGCTGCGGCGGTCATAGCGCGACCATTCGCGGATAAAGGTCACGGCCTCGTTGCGGTCGGCCGCGCCGAAATAGGCGGCCGCCAGCCATGCCGCCACGATCAGCAGCGCCAGCGGAATCGCGACGGCGGCAAGCCGTCGCCATGGCAGCGGCTTGCACACCAGCGCGCACACCGCGGTGCCGAGCAGCAGCGCCAGCGCCAGCAGCGGCCCGCTGGCCAGCGTCAGGCCGCCCAGCGCGGCGCCATAGATCAAGCTGCCCTGGGTGGGCTTGTCGAGGCTGCGCACCATGCCGTACAGCGCCAGCGCGATAAACGCGACCTGCCCGACCTGCGGCGTGGTCTCGTGTCCGCGCATGGCCAGGCCCACGCAGGCGAGGAAGATCAGCAGCGCGCCGTCGGCCAGCGTGCGGCCGTAGTCGCGCGCATTGGGCTGGCCGCCGAAGGCATAGGCAAAGGGCTGGACCTCATCGCGCCGGCCCAGCAGGTAGGTGGTGTACCAGATGCAGGCGCAGGTGGCGAAGAAGAACAGCGCCGTCGCCAGCCGCGCCGCGTCGGTCGCGCCCAGCCAGCCGCCAAAGCCGCGGATCATCAGCGCGCCGATCCAGAACACCAGCGGACCGTCCTCGCTGTACGGGCGGCCGACGATGTTCGGCATCAGCCAGTCGTGCGTGCTGCCAGTGGCGAGTTGCCACATCACGCCGAAGCCGGCGGCGTCCTCGTTCTTCCACGGGTCGCGCCCGAACAGGCCGACCAGGCCGTAGATGATGCAGATGGCCAGCAGCAGCGCGCGCGGCAGTGCACCGGTGGCGGCTGCGGTCAACTGGACGGGTGAGGTGTTGGCTTGACGCATCGATGCTCAGGTCGGGCCGTGGCGCCATGGCGCGAAGGCCACAGTATCGCGCATGCGGCGGCCGCGTGGCCGTGGCATGGCGTGGAAGCCTCACGGAATGTGGGGGTAAATCCGAATGGCGGGCGGGCTCGGTGGCGCTGGCCAAAGCGCTCCGGCACAAATGCAAAGAGGCAGCCGATGCTGCCTCTTTGCTGGTTCGCGCACGCCCGGAACTTGTCCGCGGCTGGCGCGAAGCGGGGTCGCTGAAAGCGATTACTTCGCAGCCTTGCCCAGCTTGTTGCCGAACTTCTGGCGGAACTTTTCGACGCGGCCGGCGGTGTCCATGATCTTCTGGGTGCCGGTGTAGAACGGGTGCGATTCCGACGAGACTTCGATCTTGGCCAGCGGGTATTCCTTGCCGTCCTTCACGATCGTGTCCTTGGTCTGGATGGTCGAGCGGGTGATGAAGCTGAAATCGCTGGACATGTCCTGGAACACGACTTCGCGGTAATTCGGGTGAATGCCTTCTTTCATGATGAGTCCTTTCTGGTTGGGTAGCCAGTCCGTTGTAATCCGCGGTTCTCCGCCAGGGAGAAGAGATGGTGCGGCCACGAACGAACCACTTGCCGATTACGGGCAAACCGGGATTATGGCAGAAAAACAAAGGCTTGGGGAAGGGCGCAAGCGCCTCCGCCGCACAAAGTGTTGCGCCCAAAAAGGGGCGCCTATTTCACATCGCGGCCGGATCCTGCCGGTAGAACGCCGTCAGAGACTGATATACCACCGGCCAATGCCGCGCCAGTCCGGCAGGTTCGACAAAAAATGCCTCCGACGTCACGGCGAAGAACTCGCTGGGTGCCTCGCTGCCATACGGGTCAATGATGCGCAGCGCGGCGGGCAAGCGCTCCGGGTGCTCCCAGTCGGCGTCGTCGCGCGCGTCCCAGGCTTCGGCGAAGCGATCGTACTCGCTCAGGAAGGCCTCGGCCCAGGCCTCGGCGTCGACCTCCGGATGCAGCACGCGCGAGAACGCCGGCACGCCGTCGGGCTCGCCGTCGAGCATGTCGAGCTTGTGGGCGAACTCGTGGATCACCACGTTATAGGTGTCCGCTGGCAGTTCATGGTCGCTGTCGATGCCCGCGCCGGGGCTGTGCACGTCGGGCCAGGACAGGATCACGGGTCCGTGCTCCCACGCTTCGCCGCTGGCTTCCTCGACCACGCCATGGACCAGGCCGATCTCGTCCTGCACGGTCCGACGGATGATGAACTCGCCCGGATAGAGCACGATGCCATGCCAGCCGCGGTACCACGGCAGCCCTAGCTTCAGGATCGGCACGCAGGCCTGCACCGCGACGCTGACCACCATGTCGTCGTCCAGCGGCAGGTCATGCGCGGTGGAGTATTCCTTCTCGGCAATGAACAGCGTCGCCAGCTCGCGCAGCGCCGCCAGGTCGGCGCTGCCGTAGCGCTGCACGAACGGCAGCTTGGCCACGGTGCGCGCCCAGAGCGCGTCGGGGATGGCGTAGTGCTCGAGCTTGCGGGCGCGCGAGCGCGAGCGCAGGAATGTGGTCAGTTTGCCCAGCATGACATCGTCGAAAAACAAAAAAGGCGTGCCGCGGCACGCCTTCCTGTCTGCGTTGCGGCACGGCCGCAGCGAGGCTCAGCCGCCTCGGCGCATCATATCGAAAAACTCTGCGTTGTTCTTCGTGGCCTTCATCTTGTCCATGATGAATTCCATCGCCTGCACTTCGTCCATGTCCGAGATGAACTTGCGCAGCACCCAGATCTTCTGCAGGATGTCCGGCTTGATCAGCAGCTCTTCGCGGCGCGTGCCGGACTTGTTCAGGTTGATCGACGGATAGACGCGCTTCTCGGCCAGGCGGCGTTCCAGGTGCACTTCCATGTTGCCGGTGCCCTTGAACTCTTCGTAGATCACGTCGTCCATGCGGCTGCCGGTCTCGATCAGCGCGGTGGCGATGATGGTCAGCGAGCCGCCTTCCTCGAGGTTGCGCGCGGCGCCGAAGAAGCGCTTGGGGCGCTGCAGCGCGTTGGCATCGACACCACCGGTCAGCACCTTGCCCGAGGCCGGCACCACCGTGTTGTAAGCGCGCGCCAGGCGCGTGATCGAGTCCAGCAGGATCACCACGTCGCGCTTCAGCTCGACCAGGCGCTTGGCTTTCTCGATCACCATTTCGGCCACCTGGACGTGGCGGATGGCGGGTTCGTCGAAGGTGGAGGCCACCACCTCGCCGCGCACCGAGCGCTGCATCTCGGTCACTTCTTCCGGACGCTCGTCGATCAGCAGCACGAACAGGTCGGCTTCGGGATGATTGTTGGCGATCGCGTGTGCAATGTGTTGCAGCATCACGGTCTTGCCCGACTTGGGCGACGCCACCAGCAGCGCGCGCTGGCCGCGGCCGATCGGCGCGATCATGTCGATGATGCGGCCGGTGATGTTTTCTTCCGCCTTGATATCGCGTTCGAGCGTGAGCGGCCGGTTCGGATGCAGCGGCGTCAGGTTCTCGAACATGATGCGGTTCTTGACCGCTTCGGGCGCCTGCCCGTTGACCTTGTCCACCTTCACCAGCGCGAAATAGCGTTCGCCGTCCTTGGGCGTGCGCACCTCGCCCTCGATCGAATCGCCGGTGTGCAGGTTGAAGCGGCGGATCTGCGACGGGCTGATGTAGATGTCGTCGGTGCTGGCCAGGTAGGAGGTCTCGGGCGAGCGCAGGAAACCGAAGCCGTCAGGCAGAACTTCCAGGGTGCCGTCTCCGTAGATGGTTTCGCCCATCTTGGCGCGCTTCTTCAGGATCGCAAACATCAGTTCTTGTTTGCGCATCCGCTGTGCGTTGTCGATCTCGAGCGTAGCCGCCATTTCGAGAAGCGCAGACACGTGAAGCGATTTGAGTTCTGTCAGGTGCATAGACGAGGGGTACAGATGGGCCCGGACGGGCGAGACGTAAAGGAAGGGGGAGAAAATGAGCGAACGCTCGGGGAGTTGTTGGTGGCATCTTAGCACAATCCGACCGGCGCGCCAGGGTGTGGCGCACGCACGTCGGATCGTGACGAAACCGGGACCGCAGGTCGGGTCCCGGCGCGCAGCTTACAGGTTGCCGTCGAGGAAGGCAGTCAGTTGCGACTTGGACAGCGCGCCGACCTTCTGGGCCGCGACCGCGCCGTTCTTGAACAGGATCAGCGTCGGGATGCCGCGGATGCCGAACTTGGCCGGCACCTGCTGGTTTTCATCGACATTGATCTTGGCGACCTGCAGCTTGTCGCCGTAGTCCTTGGCGACTTCGTCCAGAATCGGCGCGATCATCTTGCAGGGGCCGCACCATTCCGCCCAGAAATCGAGCAGGACGGGCTTGTCGGACTGGAGGACGTCAGCGTCGAACGAGGCGTCGCTCACATACTTGATTTGTTCGCTCATGGCGGAAAACCTCTGGTTTCGCTCTGTTTATGTTGAAGGCTGGACGGCCGAACCGTTACCTTACACGAGATTGCGCGGACCCGTCGGGCCGCCTCTTTACGCCTGAAGCAAGCGGTGGAGGCCGCTGCCGCGCCCGGTGCTGCCGATATGTTACCAGTTTGCCGATTTTCAAGACCGGCCTCCGGCACATCCGGCAAACTGCGGCAGCCGGGCAAAAGGGGCCGCAAACAATGCCGTCATTCTGGTGCAAAGGTTTAATTCATTGAAATGCTTATTTTCAATGGCGGCGAGAGATTTGCCCAATCGCCAAGCCCCACCCGGGGCGGGTGCCATGCAATGCACTTGCGCGCGCCGGGGTGCCGGATGCGTGCGGCGTGCGCGTAGAATAGAAGCGGTCCGCACGACGCCCGCCGGGCGACCCGCGGCGCCATCCATGCACCTGCGCCCCCTGACTAGGTCATCGACATGAACACCGATCCCCGCAAGCCTTCGCAGTCCGAGCCCGGCCAGGCGCCGGACGTCGACCACCTGAGCGATGCGCTGGACCATCTCAGCAGCGCCGTGGAGACCAACAGCATCGCCAGCGGCGCCGCGCGCGGGCTGGTCTACAGCATCATCGAAACGCTCGGCACGCTGGTGGGCGACCCCGACCTGCCCGAGCACGCGCGCTCCGGCTACGAAGGCCTGCTCGAAACCGCGCGCGAAATCCGCGCCCGCCTGGAAGGCGGTTCTGACTGAAGCGGCGGGGCTGCTCCCATACCGTGGTGCCGCGCCGCCGGACGCGCCGGCTGGCGGCGCCGCGCCTTTGTTGTCCTTCATTGCTTCCCGATACATTTCCGATCGACGCCGTTCCCGCAGCCTTTGCGGCCAACGCCTCCATGACGGCCCATGACGTCGCTTAGCTTTCGCCCCGGCCCCGATTTTCTCGAGCAGGCGGCCACGGCTGCCTGGTATTTCCTCGACCGCTGCGGTGTGTCCGAGGCGGGCGCGCACGTAGTCGTGCCGACCGCCGCGCAGATTCCGGGCGTGCGCCAGGCGCTGGACGCCGCAGCGCGTGCGGCCGGGCGGCCGCGGCTGTTGCCGCGCGTGCTGACGCTGGGCCACTGGCTGCTCGACCTGCCGCCCGAGGGCGCGCCGGTGCGCAGCCCGGCTGCGCGCCTGCTCGCCGTGCAGCAGGCGGTGCGCGGCCAGGACTGGCTGCGCCGCGCCTTCGGCGCGCAAAACGAAACCGCGGCCTGGGGCTTGTCGCAGACACTGCTGGCGATCTGCGACGAACTCAGCGCGCGCTGGCTCGAAGACGCCGCCATCCGCGACGACGACGAGGTCGACGGCGACGATCGCGCGGACCTGCTGCAGGGCGCACTGGCGCGGACCTATGCGCATCTGTCGGAACGTTTCCTGGGCGAAGAAGCGCGCATCGTGCTGGCCTTCTGGCAGGCGCTGTCCGGGCCCGACGATCCGCTGCCGGCGAAGCGCCGCGCGCTGCGCGAACTGTCGCAGCAGCTGCGCGGTCCGGTGGTCTGGATTGCGCCGACCCCGCCCACGCCGCTGGAGGCCGCGTTCCTGCGCGATGCAGGCGAACTGGTGCCGGTGCTGCAGGTGGGCTATGACTGGAGCGGGCAGGATCAAGGCGAGGCCGGTTGGTACGACGCGCTGCTGGCATTGTGGCCGGAAGCCAGGATCGCCGGCGACGATGAGCCCGCGCTCCACGCGACCTCGCCGGCGATGCCCGTGCTGCCGCCGCAGCGCCCGTCGGTGCGCGTGGTCGGCTGTGCCCGCTTCGAGGACGAAGCCGCCGCCGCGGCCGCGCAGCTGGTGCAATGGCTCAACGAGGGTCGCCGCCAGGTGGCGCTGGTCGCGCACGACCGCGTGGTGGCGCGCCGCGCGCGCGCGCTGCTGGCCCGCGCCGGCGCGCCGGTGCGCGACGAGACCGGCTGGAAGCTCTCCACCACGCGCGCCGCCGCCGCGCTGATGCGCTGGTTCGACCTGCTGGTGCGCGATGGCGATACCGCGGCGCTGCTGGACCTGCTCAAGAGCCCGTTCTGCCTGCCCGATGTGGCCGCGCGCGGCGCGGCCATCGCGCTGCTCGAGCGCCAGGTGCGGCGCGAGGGCATTACCGGCGGCTGGGCGCGGCTGCGCCAGAGGTTCGCGCACGCGCCGGCCGACCCGCAGCAGGCCGCCGCTGACGACGAGGATGCCGAGCAGGCGCCGCGCCGCGCGGCCCATGCGCTGATCGCCGTGCTTGCCGACGAGGCCGCGCGCTGGCCGCGCGGTTTCGCCCAGCATCCGCTGGCGACCTGGCTCGAGCGGCTCGACGGCATGCTCGATGGCCTCGGCATGCGCGCCGCGCTGGCCGCGGATGATGCCGGCAGCCAGTTGCTTGATGCACTGGCGCGCCTGCAGGAGCTGCCGCGCGACGAGACCGGCGGCCATGCCACGCTGTCGCAGGGCGAGTTCCGCGCGATGCTGTCGGCGCTGCTGGAATCCGTCGCCTACAAGGAGCCGTCCGCCAGCGGGTCGGCGCGCATCACCATCCTGCCGCTGAACGGCGCGCGCATGCGGCGCTTCGAGGGCGTGGTGATCGTCGGCTGCGACGATGCCCAGCTGCCGTCCAGCGCCGCCGAGCTGATGTTCTTTTCCAACCAGATGCGGCGCGAGCTGGACCTGGAAGACCGCGAGGCGCGCTTTGCGCAGCAGGCGCGCGACCTGGCCGAGGTGCTGCTGAACAACGACGACGTGGTGCTGACCTGGCAGCGCTACGGCAGCCGCGGCGAGCCGCACCACGTGTCGGGCTGGATCGAGCGGCTGGCGGCGTGCTGCGCGCGCGCCGGGGTCAGCATCGAAGGCGCCGCCGCGCCGCAGGCACATGAGTCCTTCGCCGATGTGCGCGGCATGCCGGCCCCGGCGGCCGAGCCCGCGCTGGTGCCGGTGCGCTGGAGCGCGCAGGCGTACAACGCGCTGCGGCGCTGTCCCTACCAGTTCTTCGCCGGCCGCATGCTGGGCCTGGCCGGGCTGGAAGCGGTCAGCGACGAGCTGGAGAAGCGCGACATCGGCGAGACCCTGCACCGCGTGCTGCTGACCTACCACAAGGAGCTGCAGGCGCGGCGCGAGCGCGGCGAGACACTGTCCGAAGCGCAGCGCCTGGCGCGCCTGGGCGAGATCTCCGACGAGGTCTTCGGCGCGCTGATGGCCGAGGACGGCAACGCCATTGCCTACTACCGGCGCTGGCGCGAGGTATTGCCGTCGTATGTCGCGTGGCAGTCCGCGCGCGAGGCCGAGGGCTGGTTCTGGCGCGGCGGCGAGCTCGACGCCGGCATCGACCTGCCGATGCCGGACGGCCAGCCGCTGCGCCTGACCGGGCGCATCGACCGGCTCGACCAGGGTCCCGGCGGCGCGCATGCCGTGCTCGACTACAAGACCCAGAGCGCCACGCGCCTGAAGCGCAAGCTGGCCGAGGTCGAGGAAGACTGCCAGCTGCCGTTCTACGGCCTGCTGCGCGCCGATGCCGCGGCGGGCAGCTGGGTCTCGCTCGAGGGTGCGCGCGAGGGCGCGCCGGCGGCGCAGCGCGAGGTCGGCCTGCCGGACTTCGAGGCCGCGGTCACCTGGCTGGAACGACAGATGCGCGACGACGTGATGCGCCTGCGCCAGGGGGCCAGGCTGCCGGCCTTCGGCGATGCCTCGGCCTGCGTCTATTGCACCGCCCGCGGCCTGTGCCGCAAGGGTTTCTGGGACTCCACCGCCGTGCCGGCGCTGACATCATGACGCCTCACGATCTGCACGAGGTACAGCCTTACCAGCGCGATGGCGCGCCGGTTTCCGAAGCGGAATTCACGCGCGCGGCCTGCGATCCGGCGCGTTCGGTGGTGGTCGAAGCCTGCGCCGGCAGCGGCAAGACCTGGCTGCTGGTGGCGCGGCTGGTGCGACTGCTGCTGGCTGGCGCCGCGCCGCACGAGATCCTGGCGATCACCTTTACGCGCAAGGCCGCCGAAGAAATGCGCGACCGCCTGCTCGAGGTGCTGGCGCAGCTGTCGCGCGACAGCGATGACGACGTGATCGCCGCGCTGGTGCAGCGCGGCCTTTCGGCCGAAGCCGCGCGCGAGGCGCTGCCGCGCGCGCGCCGGCTGCATGCGCAGGTGCTGGCGGCGCCGGGGCGCATGGCGATCGATACCTTCCACGGCTGGTTCGGCACGCTGCTGCGCGGCGCGCCGCTGGCGTCGGGCATCGTGCCGGGCGCGGCGCTGCGCGAGGATGCGCTGCGCATGAAGCGCGAAGCCTGGGCGCCGGTGTGGCGCGCGCTGGCCACGCCGCCCTACGCCGAGCTGCGCGCCGCGTGGGAAACGCTGGTCGATACCGTGGGCGACTTCCAGGCGCGCGCGCTGCTCGACGCGATGTTCCACGCCCGCAGCGAATGGTGGGCGATGCAGGAGGGCGGCGACCCGCTGCAGGCGCTGTCCGACTGCCTGGGCGAGGACGCGCAAGGCGACGTGTTGCTGCAGGCGCTGGCCGACGAAGGCTGGCGCGATGCCTGCGAAGCGCTGGCGGCGCGCCTGGGCGCGGCCGGCAAGAGCGAGCAGACCCACGCCGGCCGCATCACCGAGGCGCTGATGGCGATCGCCGCCTGGCGCGAGGCCGGCGCCGCGCCCGGCAAGCCCGCCGAACGCGTGTTCGCGCAACTGCGCGCGGCGTTCTTCACCACCACGGGCGGGCCGCGCGCGCTGCGGCGCACCGCGGCACTGGCCAAGGCCGCGGGCGGTGAGGGCATGGTCGATGCGCTGCTGGACGAGCATGCCGCGATCTGCGCGATGCTCGACGACATCAGCGCGCGCTGCTGCGAAGCCGCGGTGCTGGCGATCAACCAGGCCCTGTTCCGCATCGGCGATGCGCTGCTGACGCGCTACCAGCAGCACAAGGACGAGCAGCGCGCGATGGATTTCGCCGACCTCGAATGGCAGGCCGCGCGGCTGATGTCGGACGAGGAAACCGCCACCTACCTGCAGGTGCGGCTCGATGCGCGCTATCGCCACCTGCTGCTCGACGAGTTCCAGGACACCAACCCGCTGCAATGGCGCATCCTGCAAGGCTGGCTGGCCGGCTATGCGGGGCTGGGCGAGCGCCCGACGGTGTTCCTGGTGGGCGATCCCAAGCAGTCGATCTACCGTTTCCGCCGCGCCGATGCCAGGCTGTTCGGCGCCGCCGGCGAGATGCTGCGCGATGCGTTCGGCGCCACCGTGCTGCGCACCAACCGGACCCGGCGCAATCGCGCCGAAGTGCTGGACTGGGTCAACGCCGTGTTCGACAGCGCGCGCGCCGAGGGCCGCTATCCGCTGTACTCGACCCAGACCACGGCGCTGGGCGGCTGCGGCGGGCCGGTGTGGCTGTTGCCGCTGGTGGAGCCCGATGACGCCAGTGAAAGCGCCGCGGAGGATGCGGACGACGAACCGGCGCAAGCCGCCGGCGCGCATCGCGACACGCTGCTGCAGCCGCGCCGGCAGGCCGGCGATTCGCTGCGGCTGGAAGAAGGGCGGCGCGTGGCGGCGTGGCTGCGGCTGGTGCGCGATACCGTGCCGGTGCACGAAGGCAACACGCAGCGGCCCGCGCGCTGGAGCGACATGCACCTGCTGGTGCGCCGCAAGACCCATCTGGCCGACTACGAGCGCGCGCTGCGCGAGGCCGGCATCCCGTGCCTGAGCCCGCGCCGCGGCGGCCTGCTGGCCACGCTCGAGGCGCTGGACCTGTCGGCGCTGCTGGCGTTCCTGATGACGCCCGAGTCGGACCTGGACCTGGCGCACGTGCTGAAGAGCCCGCTGGTGGGCGCGAGCGACGATGATCTGCTGGCGCTCGCGCAAATGGAGGGCGAGGGCGGCTGGTGGGCGCGCATCGAGGCCGCCGGGCTGCCGGCGCAGGTTTCCGACGCGCTGCGCGAGGGCGTGCCGCGGCTGCGGCAGTGGCTGCGCGTCGCGCCGCACCAGCCGGTGCATGACCTGATCGACCAGATCTTCCACGGCGGCGAGGTGCGGCGGCGCTACGCCGAGGCCGCGCCGCCGGATATCCGCGAGCAGGTGCTGGCCAACCTCGACGCCTTCCTGAAGCTGTCGCTCGACCTCGATGGCGGGCGCTATCCGAGCCTGCCGAAGTTTATCGACGAGCTGCAGGAAATCCGCCGCGGCGACGAAGGCGAAAGCCCCGACGAAGGCGGCATGGGCGAGCGCGCCGAAGATCTCGAGCCGGCCGACGACGATCCGGCCTGCGCCGGCCTCGACGCGGTCCATATCCTGACCGTGCATGCCGCCAAGGGACTGGAAGCGCCGTTCGTGGTGCTGCTCGATGCCAACCACAGCGAGCCGGCCGCGGACCGCGGCGGCATCCTGGTCGACTGGCCGCCGTCGTCGCCGGTGCCGCGCCATTTCTCCGCCTACGGCAAGCGCAGCGAGCGCGGGCTGGCGCGCGCGCCGCTGTTCGAGGCCGAGGCGGCGCTGGGCGAGCGCGAGAACTGGAACCTGCTGTACGTGGCCATGACGCGCGCGCAGCAGGGCCTGCTGGTCAGCGGCGTCAAGGGCCGCGCCAGCCGCGCCGGTGCGGGCGACGGCAATGCCGAGATCGCCGGCAGCTGGTATGTGCGGCTGCAGGCCGCGGGCGTCGGCGAAATGGTGCCGGCTTATCCGGACACCCAGGGCGATGCGGCCGGCGCGCAAGCATTGCTGCCCGCGCGACTGAGCGAGCCGGTGCGCTTCACCGATTTCCGGCTGCGCTACCGCGATGCCATCGAGGATCCGCGCCAGGCATGCTTTGCCGACGACGACGCCGAGGGGGAGGGCGAGTCCGACGGCATCGTCTTCAACGCCGCCGCGGCACGCCATGGCGAACTGGTGCACGCGCTGCTGGAACGCCTGACGCGCTATCCCGACGCCTTTGCCGGCGTGCCCGCGATCGATACGGTGTTGCGGTGGTTCCCGCTGACCGGCGCGCACACCGACGCGGCACGGTCAGCCTGGCGGCAACAGGTGGAAGAGGCGCTGGCGGCGGTGGCCGCAATGCTGCGTGCTCCGGCGCTGGCGCCGCTATTGGCGGCGCATGATGCATGCAGCGCGCGTAACGAGGTTGAACTGTACGACGCGCGTGGACGGCTGCTGCGGATCGACCGGCTGGTGGAATTCGACGACCGCGTCGTCGTCGTCGACTACAAGCTGCGCCTGCTGCCGCAGGAGCACGCCGCCTATCGCGCGCAACTGGGCCGCTACGCGGCGGCGATCGCGCCGATGTTCCCGGGCAAGCGCGTCGAGGCGGGCGTGGCTACCGCCGAGGGCGAATGGATTCCCGCCGAGCGCCTGGCGCCGCCGGTTCCGCAACAGGGTTCGCTGTTCTGAAGGCTGGCGCGGCGCGCCGGCAAGGGCAGCGGAATCGGCGCAAAATGGGGCGCATGGCGCGCGCGGTGGCGGCCCGGCTGTACTAAAGTGACAGGGACGGCGCCGCTAGCCGCTGGCGCGCGGGATGCTGCGTGGCGTGCCGTAGCGTAGACGGATAAGCGGGAAGCGGTACTGCGGAAGGGAAGTGTGAGGTGGACGAGCCTGACCCTCGGCACTGGCGGAAAACGGCTGTGGCTGCTTCGTTCCCGACCTGACCAGGTTGACCGCGCCACCATGCGAGGAGGCCCGTCCGAGCGGCATTGTACCCCAGAGCGCGCGTCCGCGCAGAATTTGCATCGAATGCCCTTGGCGGGCGCGGGTCATTGCCCGCGCCATGGCGCCGGGTTGATCTGGCGCAGGCGATGCGCGCCGCGCTGGCCCGACCATTCACCAACCCGCACACGTGGTGAGCCAATACATGAACGCAAACGACCAGATCATTCGCGGCGCGCTGGCGCCGCAGGAAATCTCCACCGAAGTCCTGCTCGAGAAATACGCCAAGGGCGAAGAGCGCAGCATCGCCGAGGTCAGGCAGCGCGTGGCGCGCGCGCTGGCGCAGGCCGAGCCCGAGGACCAGCGCGAAGCCTGGAGCGCGCGCTTCCTGTGGGCGCAGGAAAACGGCTTCGTGCCGGCCGGACGAATCAATTCCGCGGCGGGCACCGGCATCCAGGCCACGCTGATCAACTGCTTCGTGCAGCCGGTGGGGGATTCTGTGTCGGAGCCGCGCGATGGCCGCCCCAGCATCTACACCGCGGTGGCGCAGGCCGCGGAAACCATGCGCCGCGGCGGCGGCGTGGGCTATGACTTTTCGGCGATCCGCCCGGCCGGGGCGCTGGTGCGCGCCACGCATTCGCGCGCGTCGGGGCCGGTGTCGTTCATGAAGGTGTTCGACGCCTCGTGCGCCACGGTGGAATCGGCCGGCGCGCGCCGCGGCGCGCAGATGGGCGTGCTGCGCTGCGACCATCCGGATATCGAGAGCTTTATCCACGCCAAGGACAAGGGCGAGCTCAGCAACTTCAATATCTCCATCGGCGTCACCGACGACTTCATGCAGGCGGTGCAGGCCGATGCCGAGGTCGAGCTGGTGCACGAGGCCGAGCCCGGCGCCGACATGATCGCCGCCGGCGCGTACCGCCGCGACGACGGGCAATGGGTGTACCGGCGCGTGCCGGCGCGCAACCTGTGGGACCAGGTCATGCAGGCCACCTATGACCATGCCGAGCCGGGCATCCTGTTCCTGTCGCAGATCAACGCCGACAACAACCTCTATTACTGCGAGCGCATTGAGGCCACCAACCCCTGCGCCGAGCAGCCGCTGCCGTCCTATGGCTGCTGCTGCCTGGGCTCGATCAACCTGACCCGCTTCGTGCGCCAGCCCTTCACGCCGCAGGCCGAATTCGATTTCGACGCCTTTGCCGAAGTGGTGCGCGTGGCCACCCGCATGCTCGACAACGTGCTCGACGTGACCTTCTGGCCGTTGCCCGAACAGCAGGCCGAGGCCCACGCCAAGCGCCGCGTCGGCCTGGGCTTCCTGGGGCTGGGCAGCGCGCTGGTGATGCTGGGCCTGCGCTACGACACCGAGCCGGCGCGGCAACTGGCGGCGCGGATCTCGGAACGGATGCGCGACGAGGCCTACCTGGCCTCGACCGAGCTGGCGGTGCAGAAGGGTGCCTTTCCCCTGTTCGATGCCGGCGCCTACCTGCAGAGCGGCTTCGCCAGCCGGCTGCCGGAGGCCGTGCGCGAGGCCATTGGCCGCCATGGGCTGCGCAACTCGCACCTGCTGTCGATCGCGCCCACCGGCACAATCACGCTGGCCTTTGCCGACAATGCGTCCAATGGCATCGAACCGGCCTTCTCGTGGACCTACAACCGCAAGAAGCGCATGCCGGACAACAGCTACCGCAGCTTCGAGGTGGCGGACCATGCCTGGCGGCTCTACCGTCACATGGGGGCCGACATGGCGCAGCTGCCGGACGCGTTCGTCACCGCGCTGCAGATGTCGGCGCTGGACCATATGCGGATGCTCGAAGCGGTGCAGCCCTATATCGACACCAGCATCAGCAAGACCGTCAACGTGCCGGAGGACTATCCGTACGAAGCTTTCCGCAACCTGTACCTCGAGGCCTGGAAGGCCGGTCTGAAGGGGCTGGCGACGTATCGGCCGAACTCGGTGCTGGGCGCGGTGCTGTCGGTCGAGGCGCCCGCCGCGCCGGCCGTGCCCGCGGCCGACGACAACCCGCTGGTGCGCCCGTTCGGCAGCCGGCCGGTGGGCGACCTCGAGGGCGTGACGTCCAAGGTCGAATACCTGACCTACGAGGGCCACAAGACCGTCTACCTGACCGTCAACTTCATGCGCGTCGCCGGTGTGGTGGAAGGCAGGCCGGTGGAGATCGAGCGCCCGGTGGAGTTCTTCATGCCGGCGGGCCAGCGCAGCGAGGGCCAGCAATGGATCACCTCGACCATGCGGCTCTTGTCGATGGTGGCGCGCTCGGGCGGTTCGGTGGCCAAGGCGCTGGCCGACATGCGCAACGTGGTGTGGGACAAGGGCACGGTGCGCTACGGCACGCTGGTGCGCCAGGACGGCACCGAGGTGCCGCGCTTCCATGATTCCGAGGTGGCGGCGCTGGGCTATGCGCTGCAGCGCATCCTGATCAAGCGCGGCTTCCTCGATGCCGACGGCGGCCAGGTGCCGGTGACGGCGCTGGCCGCGCGGCTGGCGCAGCGCGACGGCGGCGGACTGGCGCTGGCGGCCGGGGAGGACCTGGCCGGCACCCCCGGCGCGGCGCCCGGCGTGCCCGGCGTGGGCACCGGCAAGCCTTGTCCGGAGTGTGGTGCGCACGCCTTGCACAAGGTCGACGGCTGCGCCAAATGCGCCAATTGCGGCTACGTCGGCGAATGCGGCTGAACCGCGCCGCGGGCGGCCGGCGGCCACCGGCGCGGGCCGCCGGCGCCGGGCCCGGATAAAGACGCTGGGCCAGCCACCGGGCGGCCGGAGCGGGGCCGCCTTTTGCTACAATCGCCGCCATGAGTTATCAAGTTCTAGCGCGCAAATGGCGCCCCAGGGATTTCACCACGCTGGTCGGCCAGGAGCACGTGGTCCGCGCGCTCACGCACGCGCTGGAACAACAGCGGCTGCACCACGCCTACCTGTTCACCGGCACGCGCGGGGTCGGCAAGACCACGCTGTCGCGGATCCTGGCCAAGGCCCTGAACTGCACCGGCCCTGACGGCAGCGGCGGCATCACCGCCGAGCCGTGCGGGCAGTGCAAGGCCTGCCAGGAAATCGACAGCGGCCGCTTCGTCGACTACATCGAGATGGACGCCGCGTCCAACCGCGGCGTCGACGAAATGGCCCAGTTGCTGGACAAGGCCGTCTACGCTCCCACTGCCGGGCGCTTCAAGGTCTACATGATCGACGAAGTGCACATGCTGACCAACCACGCCTTCAACGCCATGCTGAAGACGCTGGAAGAGCCGCCCGGGCACGTCAAGTTCATCCTCGCCACCACCGATCCGCAGAAGATCCCGGTCACGGTGCTGTCGCGCTGCCTGCAGTTCAACCTGAAGCAGATGCCGCCGGGACATATCGTCTCGCACCTGGACCATATCCTGGCGCAGGAAGGCATTGCCCACGACGGCAACGCGCTGCGGCTGCTGGCCCAGGCCGCGCATGGCTCGATGCGCGATGCGCTGTCGCTGACCGACCAGGCCATCGCCTACAGCGCGGGGCAGGTGTCGGAGGAAGCCGTGCGCGGCATGCTGGGCGCGATCGACCAGGGCTACCTGGTGCAACTGCTCGACGCGCTGGCCGCCGAGGACGGCGCCGCCATGCTGGCGATCGCCGATGCCATGGCCGATCGCAGCCTGTCGTTTGCCGGCGCGCTGCAGGACCTGGGTTCGCTGCTGCACAAGGTGGCGCTGGCGCAGGCCGTGCCCGCTTCGGTGCAGGACGAATGGCCCGAAGCCGACGAGGTGCGGCGCCTGGCCGGCGTGTTCGACGCGCAGGAAGTGCAGCTGTTCTACCAGATCGCCAACCTTGGCCGCAGCGAGCTGGCGCTGGCCCCGGACGAGTACGCCGGCTTTACCATGACGCTGCTGCGCATGCTGGCATTCCGGCCGTCGTCCGAACCGGCCGCCACGACCGGGCAGGGCGGCGGCGCGGCGCCCGCGCGACCGCGCAGCGCCGGCATGCCGACCGCGGCGCGAGCGGCCGAGGCAAGCCAGGCGGCGACTGCCGCCGCTGCGCCGGCTGCTCCCGCTGCCTCCATTACCGATTCCACTCCGGCGCCAGCCGCGATGCCGCCCACGGTTGCGCCACCCGCGCCCGTGGCCGGGCCTGCCGCCGCGTCGGCGCAGGCTGCCGCGGCCGAACCCGCGCCGGCGCGCGCGGCAAGCGGCGCCATGTCGCCCGCGGCCGCGGCGCTGGCCGCCGCGCGCCAGGCTTCCGCTGCCCGCGGCGGAGCCCGCAAGGCGCCGGCGCCGGCCATGCCCGCCGCGCCGGCCGCTGCACAGCGGCCGCCAGCACAACCGCTGCGCGCCCCCGCGGCCGTAGCCGCGAGCCGTCCCGCTGCGGCACCGGCCCCGGCCCCTGTTTCGCGGCCGGCGGCGCCGCAGCCGCCCGCACCGGCGGCAGCGCCCGCGGCACGCCCCGTGGCTGCCAAACCGCAGCAAGAATCCGTGCCGCCGTGGGAAGTCGCGGGTGGCAGCGATGTGCCGCCGTGGGAGGAATTGCCGCCCGACCTGCCGGTGATCGGGCCCTATGACAACGATCCGGGCTACAACGACTACGGCTTCAGCGATCCCGCACCGCGCGCCACCGCGCCGCGCCACGGCGCCGCCCGCCAGGCATCGGCCCCGGCCCGCGAATCCGAACCAGCGCGCGAGGGGACTGCCGTGCCGTCGCCGCCGGCGGAGTCCGCCAAATTCGTCGCACCGCGCCCGCCCGCCGCGGGCGAGGACGGCACGCCGCCGGTGTTCACCGGCGCATGGCCGGTGCTGGCAGCCGGCCTGCCGTTGAAGGGCCTGGCGCAGCAACTGGCTTACCAGAGCGAGCTGACGCAGGTGGTCGGGCGAACCTTCCATCTGCGCATCCCGGTCGCGGCGCTGGGCGAAAACGGCGTCGCCGACCGGTTGCAACAGGCGCTGTCCGACCACTTCGGCGAGCCGGTGCGCGTGCTCTGCGAAGTCGGCGGGGTCACGGTCACCGCCGCCGCCGCCGATGCCGAGGCCCGTGCCGAACGCCAGCGCCAGGCCGAGGCCGCGATCGAGGCCGATCCTTTCGTGCAGGGGCTGCTGCGCGACTTCGGCGGCCAGATCGTGCCAGGCTCGATCCAGCCGCGCGCCGCCTGAGCGGCGACTGGCGTTACTGAATTTCCGTCACCGAACTCTTACCGAATCCAGGAGCATTCCATCATGATGAAAGGTCAACTCGCCGGGCTGATGAAGCAGGCCCAGCAGATGCAGGAAAACATGAAGAAGATGCAGGAGCAGCTGGCCCTGATCGAGGTCGAGGGCCAGTCCGGCGCCGGTCTCGTCAAGGTGGTGATGACCTGCAAGAACGACGTCAAGCGCGTCACCATCGACCCCAGCCTGCTGGCCGAGGGCGAGGACAAGGACCTGCTGGAAGACCTGGTCGCCGCGGCCTTCAACGATGCCGTGCGCAAGGCCGAGGCCACCACGCAGGAAAAGATGGGCTCGATGACCTCGGGCCTGCCGCTGCCTCCGGGCTTCAAGCTGCCGTTCTAAGGCCATTGTGAAAGCGTCGTCGCCGACTTCGCTGCAGGCGCTGGTCGAGGCGCTGCGGGTGCTGCCCGGCGTCGGGCCCAAGTCCGCCCAGCGCATGGCCTACCACCTGCTGCAGCACGACCGCGAGGGCGCGCGCAAGCTTGGCGATGCGCTGCGCGGCGCGGCGGACCATATCCGCCACTGCCAGCGCTGCAATACCTTCACCGAGCAGGAGATCTGCGAGACCTGCCTGGACGACCGCCGCGACGCCTCGGTGCTGTGCGTGGTGGAAACGCCGGCCGACCAGGTCATGATCGAGCAGACCCTGACCTACCGCGGCAAGTATTTCGTGCTGATGGGCCGGCTCTCGCCGCTGGACGGCATCGGTCCGCGCGAGATCCACCTGGACCGGCTGCTGGCGCGCGCCACCGAGCCGGAGCTGGGCGGCCCGGTCGGCGAGGTCATCGTCGCCACCAATTTCACCAGCGAAGGCGAGGCCACCGCGCACTACATCGGCGAGATGCTCAAGGCGCGCGGCCTCAGGGTGTCGCGCCTGGCGCGCGGCGTGCCGGTGGGCGGCGAGCTGGAGTATGTCGATGCCGGCACCATCGCCCGCGCGGTGATGGACCGCCGCAACCTCTGAACGCCGTCGCGCCGCCTGGCGTGGCTGCCGCGGCCACCGCCACCGGCGCGCTCCGCCTCCATTTCGTGTCCGCCCCATGAACCTGGCCCGCTTCGATCTCGTCACGCTTGGCTTGTTCGTTGCCGTGGCCCGGCAGGGCAGCATCTCGGCCGGCGCGCGCCAGTCGCACCTGGCCGTGGCGGCGGCGAGCAAGCGCATTTCGGACCTGGAGACCGCGGTCGGCGCGCCGCTGTTCTTTCGCCATGCCGCCGGCGTGCAGCTGACCGAGGCCGGCCAGGCCTGCTTCCACCATGCGCTGACCATCCTGCAGGACGTCGAGCGCATGGCCGGCGTGATGTCGGACTATGCCTCCGGCGTGCGCGGGCAGGTGCGCGTATGCGCCAACACCTCGGCGATCACGCAGTTCCTGCCCGATGACCTGGCCTCGTTCATGCAGCGCCATCCGACCATCCGCATCGAGCTGGAAGAGCAGAACTCCCGCGACATCGTTGCCGCGCTGGTCGAGAACCGCGCCGACGTCGGGATCTTTGCCGACCGTACCCCGGCGGCGGGGCTGATGACGGTCGAATACCGCCAGGACGAGCTGGTCATCATCACCCCGCCCAACCATCCGCTCGCCGCGCGCGGGCCGGTGCGCTACGCCGATACGCTGGAATTCGATTTCGTCAGCCTGCCGCAGGAAACCTCGCTGGCCGCGCGCCTGCTGGAAGAGAGCAGCCGGCTGGACCGGCCGTTCCGGCTGCGCATCCAGGTGCGCAGCTTCGACGCCATGTGCCGCATGGTGATGGCCGGGCTGGGCGTGGGCGTGCTTCCGCGCATCGCGGCCGAGCCGCACGTCAAGTCGATGGGGCTGTCGCTGGTGACGCTGCAGGATGCCTGGGCGCGCCGCTCGCTGCTGATCGGGCTGCGCGACCCGGCCGGCCTGACGGTCTCGGCGCGGCTGCTGATCACCCACCTGTGCGGGGACCGGGCGCCGTTCTAGCGCGTCCGTGCGGTAGCTCGACGCAGCCTTTCGCGTTCCGAGAAAGCCCGCTTCTCCGATTGCCGATTCCTGGCGGGCCCCGCGCTGGGGCAAACTCCGTCCGAACGCAATGTATGGCATGCCAGTCAAGGGCGCTGCCGCACTGCAACAAGACTGCCGCAACGCACGGAGACACCCATGGCGCAACAGATCCTGGAGGGCATTCGCGTCCTCGAACTCGGGCAACTCATCGCCGGCCCCTTTGCCGCCAAGACCCTGGCTGACTTTGGCGCCCACATCATCAAGGTGGAGCCGCCCGGGCAGGGCGACCCGCTGCGCAAATGGCGGATGCTGCATGAAGGCACCTCGGTGTGGTGGGAGGCGCAGTCGCGCAACAAGGAATCGGTCTGCATCGACCTGCGCCAGCCGGAAGGGCAGGCGCTGGTGCGCAAGCTGGCCGCCGAGGCCGATGTGCTGATCGAGAATTTCCGCCCCGGCACCATGGAGAAGTGGCGCCTGGGCTGGGACGTGCTGCATGCCGACAACCCGCGCCTGATCATGCTGCGCGTGTCGGGCTACGGCCAGACCGGTCCGAAGAAGGACGAGCCCGGCTTTGCCGCGGTGGCCGAGGCCATGGCCGGCCTGCGCCACCTGACCGGCGAGCCCGGCCGCGCGCCGGTGCGCGCCGGCCTGTCGCTGGGCGACACCATCGCCGGGCTGCATGGCGCCATGGGCGTGCTGCTGGCGCTGTACCAGCGCGATGCGCGCGGCGGCGAAGGGCAGGTGATCGACGTGGCGCTGTACGAGTCGCTGTTCAACCTGAGCGAGAGCCTGCTGCCCGAATACTCGGCCTTCGGCGCGGTGCGCCAGCCCGCCGGCGGCGCGCTGCCGGGGATCGCGCCGTCCAACGCCTATCCCTGCGCCAGCGGCGAATACGTGCTGGTGGCGGCCAACGGCGACGCCATCTTCAAGCGCATGATGCTTGCCATCGGCCGCGCCGACCTGGCCGACGATCCCGCGCTGGAGCGCAACGACGGCCGCGTCGCGCGCGTCGACGAGATCGATGCCGCGATCGCCGACTGGACCCGCACGCAGACGGTGGAGTCGGTGCTGGCGGTGCTGCGCGACGCGCAGGTGCCGTCGGGCCGCATCTATACCGTCAAGGACATCGCCGAAGACCCGCACTACCGCGCCCGCGGCGTGATCGAGTCGGTGACCTCGGCCGGCGGCCTGACCGTCGAAGTGCCGGGGGTGGTGCCGAAGCTGTCGGCCAGCCCAGGAGCCATCCATGACCGCGCGCCGGCGCTGGGCGAGCATACCGATGCGGTGCTGAAGCAGGCCGGCTTCGACGACGCTGCCATTGCCGACCTGCGCGCGCGCAAGGTGATCGCATGAGCGCTGCCGCCAACCCGTTGCGCGGCCCGGCCCGCGTCGAGATCAATGAAGTCGCGCCGCGCGATGGCCTGCAGATCGAGCCGGTGGTGGTGCCGACCGATGCCAAGGTGGCCTTCGTCGATGCGCTGTCGGCCTGCGGCTTCGCGCGCATCGAGGCCACCTCGTTCACCTCAGCCCGCGCCATTCCCGCGCTGGCCGATGCCGAGGCGCTGATGCACCGCATGCGGCGTCAGCCGGGCGTGCGCTACACCGCGCTGGTGCCCAACCTGCGCGGGCTCGAGCGCGCGCTGTCGTGCCGGCCCGACGAGGTCAACCTGGTGATGTCGGCCAGCGAGACCCACAACCGCGCCAACCTGCGCATGACGCGCGCGCAGTCGCGGCAGCAGCTGCTGGCGATGATTGCCGAGGCGGGTGCGGCCGGCGTGCCGGTCAACGTGTCGCTGTCGACGGTATTCGGCTGCCCGTTCGAGGGCGAAGTCGATGCCGCCGAGGTAATGGCGCTGGCCAGTGCCTTCGCCGACGCCGGCGCGGCCGGCATCACGCTGTGCGACACCACCGGCATGGCCTATCCGAACCAGGTCGCGGCGCTGTGCCAGGCCTTCCAGGCCGCGCTGCCCGCCACCGGCCTGACCATCCACCTGCACAACACCCGCGGCATGGGCCTGGCCAATGCCGTGGCCGCCTGGCAGACCGGCGTGACGCGCTTCGACGCCGCCGCCGGCGGCCTGGGCGGATGCCCTTATGCGCCCGGTGCCAGCGGCAACGTCAGCACCGAAGACCTGGTCCACATGTTCGACTGCATGGGCGTGCAGACCGGTGTCGACCTCGGCGCGCTGCTCGACGTGGTGGCCGGCATGCCGGAACTGGTCGGCCGCGACCTGCCTAGCCAGCTGCTCAGCGCGGGACCGCGCCTGCGCACGCACCAGGCGCCGGCCTGGCTGGCCGAGCATTTTGCCGGGCAGGCGTAGCCCTGCACGCGCACCACAACAACGTATCCACAAGACCAAACGGAGACCCTCATGAAGCAAGCCCATCAACACCAGCCCGCCATGCCGGCACGGCGCAAGGCCGTGGCCGCGACGCTGGCCGCCATCGGCACCGCATGGTTCGCCCCGGCCGCACTGGCGCAGGAGGGCGGCTATCCCGCGCGCCCGGTAACGCTGGTGGTATCGGCCGCGGCCGGCGGCACCACCGACCTCGCCGCACGCATGATTGCCGAGCCGCTGTCCAAGGCGCTCGGCCAGCCGGTGGTGGTGGACAACCGTCCCGGCGGCAACGGCAGCATCGCCGCGCAACTGGTGGCGCGGGCCAAGCCGGACGGCTACACGCTGATGCTGCAGTACTCGGGCTTCCACGTGATCACGCCGCTGCTGGTGAAGAACCTGTCATGGGACCCGGTCAAGGACTTCGCGCCGGTGGCCAATATCCTGTCGGCGCCGCAGGTGCTGGTGGTGCGCCCGAGCCTGCCGGTCAAGTCGCTGAAGGAACTGGTGGCCTACGCCAAGGCGAATCCGGACAAGCTCAACTACGCCTCGTCGGGCAATGGCTCGCTGCAGCACGTGTCGACCGAGTTGCTGAACCAGATGGCCGGCACCAAGATCACGCATGTGCCGTACAAGGGCACCGGCCCGGCCATGACCGACCTGCTGGGCGGCTCGGTGGACCTGACCATCACCACGCCGCCGCCGCTGATGGGCCATATCGCCGCCGGCAAGCTGCGTCCGCTGGTGGTGACCAGCAAGACCCGGCTGCCCAGCCTGAAGGACGTGCCGTCGGCGCCCGAGGCCGGCTACCCCGACCTCGACGTGTCGTCGTGGTTCGCGATGTACGCGCCGGCGGGCACGCCCAAGCCGGTAGTCGACAAGCTGACCGGCGAGATCGACAAGATCATGCGCACCGAGGCCTTCCGCAAGAAGGCCGAGGAACTGGGCGCCGAGGCGAAATACATGAACCCGCAGCAACTGGCGCAATACCAGAAGGCCGAGCTGGCGCGCTGGGCCAAGGTGATCAAGTCCGCCGATATCCACGCCGAATGACGCCAGCGCTGCGGCAAGGTGATCGAAAGGTAAGGGCGCTAAGCTGGCGGGTTTGCTAGGTATTGATACCGATGCGGTGCGTCGCACCGTCCGGTAGCATCGCAAATTGCCGCACCGCGGCGCGCCCCCCTTCACGCGCATCTGCCGCGGCGCCAGTCCACACGGGTAGGAGATCTCGCATGTATAACAAGAAATTCTGGAAGCAATTCCTGATCGCGCTGGCGCTGTTCCTGGCCGGCTGGTTCACGTTCGGCCATGCCCTGGCACAGGGCAAGCCCGAGAAGACCAAGGTCACCATCGCGGTGGGCGGCAAGAACCTGTTCTATTACCTGCCGCTGACCATCGCCGAGCGCCTCGGCTACTTCAAGGAAGAAGGGCTGGAGGTCGAGATCGTCGACTTTGCCGGCGGCGCCAAGGCACTGCAGGCGGTGGTGGGCGGCAGCGCCGACGTGGTCTCGGGCGCCTACGAGCACACCATCAACCTGCAGGCCAAGGGCCAGCGCTACCAGGAGTTTGTGCTGCAGGGCCGCGCCCCGCAGATCGTGCTGGTGGTGTCGAACAAGACCATGCCCAACTTCAAGTCGGTCGCCGACCTGAAGGGCAAGAAGATCGGCGTGACCGCGCCGGGGTCTTCGACCAACATGATGGCCAACTTCGTGCTGGCCAAGCATGGCCTGAAGCCGTCGGACGTGTCCTTCATCGGTGTCGGCGCCAGCGCCGGCGCGGTGGCGGCGATGCGTTCGGGCCAGATCGATGCCATGGCCAACCTGGACCCGGTGGTGTCGATGCTGACGCAGAAGAACGAGGTGCGCATTGCCTCGGACACCCGCACGCTCAAGGACACCCAGGCGGTGTTCGGCGGCAATATGCCGTCGGGTTGCCTGTATGCGTCGCAGGCGTTTATCCAGCAGAACCCGAACACCACGCAGGCGCTCACCAACGCCATGGTGCGCGCGCTCAAGTGGCTGCAGAAGGCGGGCCCGTCAGACATCGTCAAGACCGTGCCGGAAAGCTACCTGCTGGGCGACCGCGCGCTGTACCTGGCCGCATGGGAAAAGGTCAAGGAAGCGATCTCGCCGGACGGCACCATGCCGGCCGACGGCCCGCGCACCGCGCTCAATGCGCTGGGCCAGTTCGACGCCGAACTGAAGGGCAAGTCGATCAAGCTGGAAGAGACCTACACCAACGCCTTCGTGCAGAAGGCCAACGCCAAGTACAAGTAATTTTCCTGCCGTCGACGCCATCGGCCCGCTGCCCGCAGCGGGCCTTTGCTTTGCGGCAGCGACGGCTTATCCATCATCACTCGCCGCGCCGCGCTGTTCGCGCCACGGCGGGTCTGAGACGGTTCATCATGAGCATTCCCGCACTTTCACTCGACCAGGTCACCTGTACCTTTGTCTCGCGCGATGACCGCAGCCAGCGCTATACCGCGGTCAAGGACGTCACGCTATCGATCCAGCCCGGCGAATTCGTATCGGTGGTGGGTCCCACCGGCTGCGGCAAGTCGACGCTGCTGAATGTCGGCGCCGGCCTGCTGGAGCCTTCCAGCGGCGAGGTGCGCGTGTTCGGCGAGCCGCTGCGCGGCATCAACCGGCGCGCCGGCTACATGTTCCAGACCGAGGCGCTGATGCCGTGGCGCAGCGCGCTCGACAACGTCGTCGCCGGCCTGGAATTCCGCGGCACCGCGCGCGCCGAGGCGGTGCAGCAGGGCGAGGAATGGCTGCGCCGCGTGGGCCTGGGCGGGTTTGGCGACCGCTACCCGCACCAGCTGTCGGGCGGCATGCGCAAGCGCGTGGCGCTGGCGCAGACGCTGGTGCTGGACCCGGACATCATCCTGATGGACGAGCCGTTCTCCGCGCTCGACATCCAGACCCGCCAGCTGATGGAGAACGAAGTGCTGGAGCTGTGGGCCGCCAAGCGCAAGGCCGTGCTCTTCATCACCCACGACCTGGACGAAGCCATTGCCATGAGCGACCGCGTGGTGGTGCTGTCGGCCGGCCCCGGCACGCATCCGATCGGCGAGTTCGCGATCGACCTGCCGCGCCCGCGCGACGTGGCCGAGATCCGCAACCACCCGCGCTTTGTCGAGCTGCACGCCGCGATCTGGGACGTGCTGCGCGAGGAAGTGCTCAAGGGCTACGCCCAGCAGCGCAAGGTCGCCTGACCGGCCCTGCGTCCCCATTCAAAACAAGAACTGAATCCCGATGGCATTCCGTACTGATTCCAAGGGCATGCTGCGCGTCTGGCAGCTGCTCGTGCTGGTGGTGATCCTCGGCGTGTGGCACGTGGCCACGCGCTCGCAGCAGGTCGCGTTTTTCTTTGGCGAGCCGCTGATGGTGGCGCAACGCATCTGGAACTGGTTTATCGTCGAGCGCGATATCTACCTGCACCTGGGCGTGACCCTGATCGAGACCGTGCTGGCCTTCGGCATCGGCACGGTGGCGGGGCTGGGCGTCGGCCTGTGGCTGGCGCTGAGCCCGCTGACCTCCGCCATCCTCGATCCCTACGTCAAGGCCATGAACTCGATGCCGCGCGTGATCCTGGCGCCGATCTTCGCGGTCTGGTTCGGCCTGGGCATCTGGTCGAAGGTGGCGCTGGCGGTGACGCTGGTGTTCTTCATCGTCTTCTTCAACGTTTACCAGGGCGTCAAGGAAGTGAGCCCGGTGGTGCTGGCCAATGCGCGCATGCTGGGCGCGAGCCAGAAGCAGCTGCTGCGCCATGTCTACCTGCCGAGCGCGACCAGCTGGGTGTTCTCGTCGCTGCATACCTCGGTGGGCCTGGCCTTCGTCGGCGCGGTGGTGGGCGAATACCTGGGCTCGGCGCGCGGCGTGGGTTATCTGATCCTGCAGGCCGAGGGCACCTTCGATATCAATACCGTGTTTGCCGGCATCGTGGTGCTGACCGCGTTTGCGCTGGTGCTGGACTGGATGGTCGGCATCGGCGAGAAGCGGCTGATGAAGTGGCAGCCGCAGAGCGGGGAGACGGAGAAGCTGTGAAGTAGGCCTTGCCGCGGGGTTTGCTCCACTCTCCCGCACGCGGGAGAGGGAGTACCCAAGTGGCCAAGGGGATGTCGTGGTCCCGGCGCGTCAGCCGACGCGTCGAGGCCCGGCCGTCAAGGCACGATCACGATCTTGCCCGTGACCTTGCGCGCCTCCATGTCCTTGAGCGCCTGTGCGGCCTGCTTCAGCGGATAGCGCGCCGAGATATGCGGGCGGATCTTGCCTTCCTTCATCCAGCCCAGCATCTGCGCCATATTGGCCTGGTTGGCCTTGGGCTCGCGCCGCACGAAATCGCCCCAGAACACGCCTACCAGCGACGCGCCCTTGAGCAGCGCCAGGTTCAGCGGCAGCCTGGGGATCTCGCCGTTGGCGAAGCCCACCACCAGGTAGCGGCCGCGCCAGCCGATCGAGCGGAACGCCGGCTCGGCATAGATGCCGCCGACCGGGTCGTAGATCACGTCCGGACCCTTGCCGTCGGTCAGCGCCTTGATGCGCTCGCGCAGGTCTTCGGTGCTGTAGTTGATCAAGGCGTCGGCGCCATGCTGCTTGCACACCTCCAGCTTTTCGTCGGTCGACGCCGCCGCGATCACGCGCGCACCGATGGCCTTGCCGATCTCGATTGCCGCGAGGCCCACGCCGCCGGCCGCGCCCAGCACCAGCATGGTCTGGCCGGCCTTGAGCTCGCCGCGGTCGATTACCGCGTGGTGCGAGGTGCCGTAGGTCAGCGTGAAGGCGGCCGCGGTCTCGAAGTCGATGCCGGGCGGCATCGGCACCACCGACGCCGCCGGCGCCCTGGCCTGGCTGGCGAAAGCGCCATTGCCCAGGTAGGCGATGACCTTGTCGCCGGGCTTGACGTGGGTGACGCCTTCGCCCACCGCGTTGACCACGCCGGCGAGTTCCGAACCCGGGGTGAACGGCAGCTCGGGCTTGGCCTGGTACTTGTTCTGGATGATCAGCACATCCGGGAAGTTGACCGCGGCCGCCTTGACGTCGATGACCACTTCGCCCTTGCCGGGCACCAGGTCGGGCAGGGTTTCGAGGGTCAGCGAATCGGGCGGACCCCAGGCTTTGCAAAGTACGGCTTTCATCTTGTCTCCGGTGGTGTGGTTGGCATGCCGCGCCAGTCAAGCTTACGCGGGCCGGCGGGGCAAGTGTAGCGCAGGAATAGCACGGTCGTTCTGTTCATGCCGAAGCCGCGGAGGCGGTCATTTGCGGCCTGCATAGAGTGCCGGTGCCGCCGCCGCAGATGGCCAGATCGGGCGGCGCGCAGGCCGCTTGCGCGCGTGCGCTCAGGTACAATCGCGGCATGCATATCCTTCTCGCCAACGACGACGGTTATCTCGCGCCGGGACTGGCCGTTTTGCATGCTGCGCTCGCGCCGCTGGGCCGGATCACGGTCATCGCGCCGGAGCAGAACCATAGCGGCGCTTCCAATTCCCTGACCCTGCAGCGTCCGCTGTCGATCTACGAGGCGCGCGAAGGCGTGCAAAAAGGTTTTCGCTTCGTGAACGGCACGCCCACGGACTGCGTCCATATCGCGCTGACCGGGCTGCTCGAGGAAAAACCCGACCTGGTGGTGTCCGGCATCAACCAGGGCCAGAACATGGGCGAGGACGTGCTCTACTCCGGCACCGTCGCCGCCGCGATCGAGGGCTACCTGCTGGGGATTCCGTCGGTGGCCTTCTCGCAGGTCGACAAGGGCTGGGAACATCTCGATGCCGCCGCGCGCGTCGCGCGCACCGTGGTCGAGCGCATCATCGGCACGCCGCCGGCCGAGCCGTTCCTGCTCAACGTCAATATCCCGAACCTGCCGTTCGAACATATCCAGGGCTATCGCGCCACGCGCCTGGGCAAGCGCCATCCGTCGCAGCCGGTGATCACGCAGGTCAATCCGCGCGGCGATACCAATTACTGGATCGGCCCGGCCGGCGACGCGCGCGATGCCAGCGAGGGCACCGACTTCCACGCGACCGCGCAGGGCTATGTCTCGCTCACGCCGTTGCAGCTGGACCTGACCCATCGCGGGCAGCTCGACGCGCTCGACCAGTGGCTGAAGTAGGGCCGCCGGTCCCAAGCCACCCGAGCCGCCCGAGCCGCAGAATCGCCGCGTCGCGCCCCCGATGAGTTCCACGCCCCCTCGCAACAAGTTCCCGCTGCCGCTGGATGCGGTGGTCGAGCGCAAGCCCGCGCCCGCGCGCACCGCCGGCATTCCCGCCGTGGGCGCGCCGCGTCCGGCCGCGCCCGTGCCGCCGCCCGCGACGCCAGCCAAGCCGCGCCTGCCGCGCACCGCGGCACCGGCACCCGCGCCGGTGCCTGCCAGCGCGGTCGAGCAGCGCGCCTCGGCGGCCACCGCGGGCGGCGGCGGCATGGCCTCGGCGCGCGCGCGCGTGGCACTGGCGGCGCGGCTGCGCGCCGCGGGCATCCGCGACGAGCGCGTGCTGTCGGCCATCGCCACGGTGCCGCGCCACCTGTTCGTCGAGCCGGGACTGGCGTCGCAGGCGTATGAAGACGCGGCGCTGCCGATCGGCCACCAGCAGACCATCTCCAAGCCATCGGTGGTGGCGCGCATGATCGAACTGCTGCGCGAGGGCCTGGGCGCCGAGGCGCCGCTGGAGCGCGTGCTCGAGATCGGCACCGGCTGCGGCTACCAGGCCGCGGTGCTGGCCCAGGTGGCGCGCGAAGTCTTCTCGATCGAGCGCATCCGGCCGCTGCACGAACAGGCCAAGGCGAACCTGCGGCCCTTGCGCGTGCCCAACCTGCGCCTGCATTACGGCGACGGCATGCTGGGCCTGCCGCAGGCCGCGCCGTTCTCGTCCATCATCCTCGCCGCGGCCGGCATGGAGGTGCCCGAGGCGCTGCTGGAGCAACTGGCCATCGGCGGGCGGCTGATCGCCCCGGTCGCGGTGATGCCGCCGGCAGGCGTGCCCGGCCAGACCGTGACGCAGCAGCTGCTGCTGATCGAGCGGCGCAACCGCCATCGCTTTCACCGAACCGCGCTTGAAGCCGTTTTCTTTGTGCCCTTAAAATCGGGCACCATCTGAGTCGAACTATGCACAACATCGTGAAATCGCAAAATTTCGCACGCGCCGGACAACTTTTTGCGGCGACCTCGCTCGCGGCCCTGCTGGCCGCCTGCGCCAATTCGCCGATGCCGGCGCCGGTCGTGGACCGTACCTCCACTTCCGGTACCACCGCGGCGACGCTGGAACCGGCGCCGCCCGGGTACTATCGGGTCAAGCGAGGCGATACCCTTTACCGTATCGCGCTGGAGAACGGCCAGTCGTATCGCGATGTGGCGGCGTGGAACAACCTGACCAACGTGAACCAGATCGAGGTCGGCCAGCTGCTGCGCATCGTGCCGCCGGGTGCCGACGTCAACACTGCGCCTGGCGTGGCCACCATGCCGGTGGCGCCGGGCACGGTGCAGGCCCAGCCGATCGACCAGGCCCGTCCGAACGGCACGCCGGTGCCGCCGCCGGCCACGCCTGCGGCCGCGGCTTCGGCGCCGGCGGCAGCGCCCGCCGCGACCGCGCCGGCATCGGCGCCGATGGCCGATGGCTCAATGAAGCTGAGCTGGCCGGCGACCGGCCAGATGGTCGGCAAATTCGACGACAAGGGTAATAAAGGCATCGATATTGCGGGCAAGAAGGGCGATTCGGTGCTGGCCGCGGATGACGGTCGGGTGATTCACGTAGGCCCCTTGCGCGGCTACGGGAATCTTGTCATCATCAAACACAACGAGACATTTCTTACCGCTTACGGGCACAACGACAAGGTGCTCGTCGCTGAGCAATCCACGGTCCGGAAAGGCCAGAAGATTGCAGAGATGGGCAACAGTGATACCGACCGGGTAAAGCTTCACTTCGAAGTTCGCAAGAACGGAAAACCGGTTGATCCGATGCGGTACCTGCCGCCACAGTGAGGGTTCATGCCACGCCAGAAAACCGTCTCCTCCGGAACCGTCAGCAGGGCTCGCCGTCCCAAGCAGCCGGAAGTGAAGGCTGGTGTGGCGCATCCCGACGAACACGCCGATGCAGAGGGCTTCGAGCCCGATCTCGCCGCCGAGATGCTTCCCGTGACCGACGAGCCCATCGCCACGTCCGCTTCGGTGGGCCTGCGCGAGGCCGATCTGCTCGGCGACGACAATGATCGCAACGAGCGCCATCTGCGCGACGACGACGAGGACGAGTCGGAAGACGAGGACGAAGACGGCGCGGAAAACGGCACCGAAAGCGCCGCCGCCGAGCATGACGATTTCCGCACGGTGCTGCATACCGAGCTGGCCGCCGACACGGTCCAGCACTACCTGAACCGCATCAGCATCAAGCCGCTGCTGTCGGCGCCGGAAGAACTGCATTTCTCCACGCTGGCCAAGGATGGCGACTTTGCCGCGCGCCAGGTCATGATCGAGCGCAACCTGCGGCTGGTGGTCAGTATCGCCAAGGGTTACCTCAATCGCGGCGTGCCGCTGCTCGACCTGATCGAGGAGGGCAACCTGGGCCTGATGCACGCGATCGAGAAGTTCGATCCGTCGCGCGGTTTCCGCTTTTCGACCTACGCAACGTGGTGGATCCGCCAGAGCATCGAGCGCGCCATCATGAACCAGGCCCGCACGGTCCGCCTGCCGGTCCACGTGATCCGCGAACTCAACCAGGTGCTGCGCGCCAAGCGCCATCTGGAGAAGGGCGGCACCGACGGGCGCGACGCCAGCCTGGAAGACATCGCCCACCTGCTGGGCAAGACGCCGGACGAAGTGCAGGACGTCCTGGCCCTCAACGAACACACCACCTCGCTCGATACGCCGTTCGACCTTGATCCCGGCTCGAGCCTCCTGGATTTCCTCTCCGACGAGCACAACGCCGCCCCCGACCAGGAGGTGGCGCACCGCGAGCTGGAAGGGCTGATGAAGCTCTGGCTGGCGCGCCTGTCGGAAAAGCATCGCTATGTGGTCGAGCGCCGCTTCGGCCTCAACCACATCGAGCCCGCCACGCTGGAAGAGCTTGCCGAGGAGATGGGCCTGACGCGCGAGCGCGTGCGGCAGATCCAGCAGGAGGCGCTGGTCAAGCTCAAGCGGCATTTCGCTTCGCAAGGTGTCAGGAAGGACGCCGTTCTATGACCCCTGTGCTGGTATTCGACATCGAGACTATTCCCGATGTCGCCGGCCTGCGCCGTTTGCATGACCATCCCGATGCGATGAGCGACGCCGAAGTCGCCGAGCATGCGTTCTCCGCCCGCCGCGAAAAGACCGGCAGCGATTTCCTCCCGCACTACCTGCAGCGCGTCGCCGCGATTTCCTGCGTGCTGCGGCGCACGCACCGCGACGGCTCGGCCGTGTTCCATGTCGGTTCGCTCGGCACGCCGCAGGATGGCGAGGCCACGCTGATCCAGAAATTCTATGAGCTGATCGCGCGCTACAGTCCGCAGCTGGTGTCATGGAATGGCGGCGGCTTCGACCTGCCGGTGCTGCACTACCGCGGCCTGGTCAACGGCATCACCGCGCCGCGCTACTGGGAGATGGGCGAGGGCCGCGACGAGGACAGCCGCGACTTCAAGTGGAACAACTACATCAGCCGCTACCACATGCGGCACCTGGACCTGATGGACCTGCTGGCGATGTACCAGCCGCGCGCCAGCGCACCGCTCGATGACCTGGCCAAGCTGTGCGGCTTTCCCGGCAAGATGGGGATGGACGGCAGCAAGGTGTGGCAGGCCTTCCAGGCCGGGCAGCTCGACGAGATCCGCGCTTACTGCGAGACCGACGTCGTCAACACCTACCTGATGTACTGCCGCTTCCAGCTGATGCGCGGCGGGCTGTCGCCGCGCGAGTTCGACGTCGAGATGGAATTCGTCCAGGAATCGCTGGCCGAGCTGCCGGGCGAACAGTGGATGGAATACCTGCAGGCGTTCCGCCTGCAGCGCCTGACGCCCGAAGCCGAAGATCTCGAAGACTGACGACGTCAGCCGCTAGCCCGGCCTGGACCGGCCTAGAGGTCCAGCGACAGCAGGATCGGCTGGTGGTCCGAGGCATCGGTGTCGGCGTTGACCACGCAGCGCCGGATGCGGGCAACGAGCGGCTCGGTCACCAGCATGAAGTCGCAGGCAAAGGGCGGCTCTGGCCATTGTTCCTTGTCGTGCAGCGCGCAGGTAGGGGCATGCGCCTGGCCGGGGTGCGCATGCAGCCAGGCGTCGCGCCAGGCCAGAGTGCCGTCGTCGAACGGTTCCAGCATGCGCCGATAGGCGACGTCGTCGGGTTTGCTGTTGAAGTCGCCGCACAGGATGGCCTCGGCGGGGCGCGGCTCCGGCGTGAACGGGCCCGGCCACTGCTCGCTGCGCCCGGGCCTGCGTGCGTGAGCGCAAGCCTCGGCATGCCAGTCGCGCAGGGCTTGCGCCTGCGCCGTGCGCTGGGTCGCCGAATAATATTCCAGGTGGGTGCAGATCACGCGCAGCCGCGCGCTGCCGGCCTCCACGGTGGCTTCCAGCGCCACCCGCGGCATCGACGCTACCTGCGGATCCGCGGGCCAGGGCAGCGCATGCCGGAACACCTCGCGCACCGGCAGCCGGGTGGCGATCAGGTTGCCGAACTGCTTGAGCTCGCCGGTGCGGCCACGCCGCTCGACCGCCGGCGCATAGAGCAGGTGATAGCCGGGCAGCAGCGCGGTCAGCTCGGATACCTGGTCGGCGCCGGGTTCGCCGCGCAGTTCACCAAAGCCGCGCGTCACTTCCTGCAGGCACAGCACGTCGGCATCGGCCATGGCACGCACGGTCTCGACCTGCCGCGCCAGGTCGACGCGGCCGTCGGCGCCGCGGCCCCACTGGATGTTCCACGAAATCAGTTCCATGCCTGCTCTCCGTCGATGGCCGGACCTGCGCCGACGAAGGCGGCCCGGTCTGGCATACAATCGCGCTTTCGTAAAACAATACGTCAGGTTTGATCTGGTGTCCCAAGCCGTGTCCTCCCCACAAGAAACGCCGGCCGTGCCGGCTGCTGCGGCCGTCGAAGGTGCTGCCCCCGTCGCAAAGAACTCCCGTGGCCGTGGTGCCGCCCAGGGCGGTACGCCCGCGGACGAGCCCGTGGTCACGATCGACAGCCTGGACATGGAGGCGCGCGGCGTCGGCCGGCTGGTCAACGAGGACGGCACGCCCGGCAAGGTGATCTTCGTCGAGGGCGCGCTGCCCGGCGAGACCGTCAGCTACCGCAGCTATCGCCGCAAGCCCAGCTACGAGCAGGCTCATCTGGGCGAAGTGCGGCAGGCCTCGGTGATGCGCGTCGAGCCGGGCTGCCAGCACTTTGGCGTCTGCGGCGGGTGCTCGATGCAGCATCTGGATTCGCGTGCGCAGCTCGCCATCAAGCAGCGCGTGCTGGAAGACAACCTGTGGCACTTGTCCAAGGTGAAGCCCGACGTGGTGTTCCGCCCGATCGCGGGGCCGGACTGGGGCTATCGCTACCGCGCGCGGCTGACGGTGCGCCATGTGGCCAAGAAGGGCGGGGTGCTGGTCGGCTTCCATGAGCGCAAGAGCAGCTATGTCGCCGACATGACGCGCTGCGAGATCCTGCCGCCGCATGTGTCGGCGATGCTGGTGCCGCTGCGCGAGCTGGTGATGGGGCTGTCGATCCGCGAGCGCATGCCGCAGATCGAGCTGGCGGTGGGCCAGGAAGTGACCGCGCTGGTGTTGCGCATCCTGGAACCGCTGACGGATGCCGACAAGGACCTGCTGCGCGCCTTCGCCGATGCGCACGAAGTGCAGTTCTGGCTGCAGCCGAAGGGCCCCGATACGGTCTATCCGTTCTACCCGGCCGACGCCGAGCTGGCCTACATGCTGCCCGAGTTCGGCATCCGCATGCCGTTCAAGCCGACCGACTTCACCCAGGTGAACCACCAGATCAACCGCGTGCTGATCGGCCGCGCGCTGCGCCTGCTCGATGCCCAGCCGCAGGACCGCCTGCTCGACCTGTTCTGCGGCATCGGCAACTTCACGCTGCCGCTGGCGACGCAGGGCAAGTCGGTGATGGGCATCGAAGGCAGCGAGGCGCTGACCACGCGCGCGCTCGCCAATGCGGAATACAACGGACTCGCCGCCAAGACCGAGTTCGCGTGCCGCAACCTGTTCGAGGTCACCGCGGAAGACATTGCCGCGCTGGGCCGCTTCGACCGCTGGCTGGTCGATCCGCCGCGCGAAGGCGCGCTCGCGGTATGCAAGGCGCTCGGCGAGCTGGCGCAGCAGGGCAGCGACGTTCTGCCACGGCGTATTGTCTATGTGTCGTGCAGTCCCGCCACGCTGGCGCGCGATGCCGGCCTGCTGGTGCACGAGGCGGGCTACCGCCTGAGCGGCGCCGGCGTGGTCAACATGTTCCCGCATACGTCGCACGTGGAATCGATCGCGGTGTACGACCGCGACTGATCGCAGCGACCAAAAGAAAAGCCGGCCAACTGGCCGGCTTTTTTCATGCCGCGGCGACTGCCGTCATTCGCGGTTGCCGCCGAAGATGCCCAGCAGGGCCAGCAGGTTGGCGAACACGTTGTACACGTCCAGGTAGATCGCCAGCGTGGCGGTGATGTAGTTGGTCTCGCCGCCGTTCACCACGCGCTGCACGTCGAACAGGATGTAGGCCGAGAAGATGCCGATCGCGATCACCGACACCGTGATCATCAGCGCCGGCAGCTGCAGCCAGATGTTGGCGACGCTGGCCAGGATCAGCAGGATCACGCCGACGAACAGGAACTTGCCCAGGCCGGAGAAATCACGCTTGCTGACAGTGGCGATCGATGCCATCGCGCCGAACACGGCCGCGGTGCCGCCAAAGGCGTACATGATCAATGCCGGGCCGTTCGAGAACGACAAGGTGACGCTGATCAGCCGCGACAGCATCAGGCCCATGAAGAAGGTAAAGGCCAGCAGCAGGACCACGCCCATGCTGCTGTTCTTGGTCTTCTCGATGGCAAAGAAGAACCCGAACGCGATCGCCAGGAACAGGATCAGCGACAGGCCGGGGCTGCCCGCCATGAAGCTGAAGCCGGTGGCCACGCCGATCCACGCGCCGAGCACGGTGGGGATCATCGAGAGCGCCAGCAGCCAGTAAGTGTTGCGCAAGACCCGGTTGCGAACGACGACGTCAGTGACGGTCGACGCACTGTTGCCGAAACCGTAGGTATTCAGCTTGTTATCCATGGTGACTCCTGTCTCAAAACGGTGAGGCGCCGGCGTTTCGGCTTCAAATGCGAAGACTCGTATGGACGCCGGACGGAACCATCGTCAATGTGGCATCGGGCAGGCCGGATTGCAAGGGCGCGGTAATCCAATCGTCACCTGGCGCTGGCTCACGTCCGTTCGACGCCGCTCACATTGGATGTTAGCGGCGGCGCTGTGTTCCGGGGATGACAAGGTTGTAATGTGCATTTTTTGCAACTTGCTGGGGGCATGTGCGCGAGGGGCGGATGGGCACGTCCCGAGGTCTGCAAGACCCTCGAAACCGTCATAGTCTTCGTGCTAGAATTGCACGTTTAATCCATTTGTAACCCCTTCATTTTTCGGAGTTTTTCATGGCGATCGAACGCACCCTGTCGATTATCAAGCCGGATGCCGTGGCCAAGAACGTGATTGGCCAGATCTACGCCCGTTTCGAGGCCGCCGGCCTGAAGATCGTTGCTGCCAAGATGGTGCACCTGTCGCGCGGCGAAGCCGAGCAGTTCTACGCTGTCCACAAGGAGCGTCCGTTCTTCAAGGACCTGGTCGACTTCATGGTGTCGGGCCCGGTCATGATCCAGGCGCTGGAAGGCGAGAACGCCATTGCCAAGAACCGCGACCTGATGGGCGCCACCGACCCGAAGAAGGCCGAGAAGGGCACCATCCGCGCCGACTTCGCCGACAGCATCGACGCCAACGCCGTGCACGGCTCGGACGCCGCTGAAACCGCTGCCGTGGAAGTGGCATTCTTCTTCCCGGGCATGAACGTCTACAGCCGCTGATCGGCTGCTGACTGACACCAAGCCGAGTTTGCCGTCATGAACACTCTCGTCAACCTGCTCGACCTCGACGCGGACGCGCTCACCGCCTATTGCGGCGAGCTCGGCGAGAAGCCGTTCCGTGCGCGGCAACTGCAACGCTGGATCCACCACTACGGTGCCAGCCGCTTCGACGCCATGTCGGATCTCGCCAAGTCGCTGCGCGAAAAGCTCGCGACCCGCGCCGAGATCCGCGCGCCGGCCGCCATCACCGACAACCTGTCGGCCGACGGCACGCGCAAGTGGCTGCTCGACGTGGGCGAGGGCAACGCGGTGGAGACGGTGTACATCCCCGAGGAAACGCGCGGCACGCTGTGCGTTTCCTCGCAGGCGGGATGCGCCGTCAACTGCCGGTTCTGTTCCACCGGCAAGCAGGGCTTTTCGCGCAACCTCAGCACCGGTGAGATCATCGGCCAGCTGTGGATGGCCGAGTTCGCCATGCGCGAGCAACTGGGCCGCGGCCCCAAGGATGACCGCGTCATCTCCAACGTGGTGATGATGGGCATGGGCGAGCCGCTGCTGAACTACGACGCGGTCGTGCCGGCCATGCGGCTGATGCTCGACGACAACGCCTACGGCCTGTCGCGCCGCCGCGTGACGCTGTCCACCTCGGGCGTGGTGCCGATGATGGACCGCTTGTCCAAAGATTTGCCGGTCGCCCTGGCCGTGTCGCTGCATGCGTCCAACGACGCCCTGCGCGACGTGCTGGTGCCGCTGAACAAGAAGTACCCGCTGGCCGAACTGATGGCGGCATGCCGCCGCTACCTGGAGTTCGCGCCGCGCGATTTCATTACTTTCGAATACTGCATGCTGGATGGCGTCAACGACGGCGTCGAGCATGCGCGGGAACTGCTGAAGCTTGTCGCCGACGTGCCGTGCAAGTTCAACCTGATCCCGTTCAACCCCTTCCCGGAATCGGGCCTGAAGCGCTCCAACAACGAGCAGATCCGCCGTTTCGCCCAGGTGCTGATGGACGCGGGCATTGTCACCACCATCCGCAAGACCCGCGGCGACGACATCGACGCCGCCTGCGGCCAGCTGGCCGGGGAAGTGAAGGACCGCACCCGCCTTGCCGAACGCGGCAAGTTCGGCAAGATCACGCCGCTGGTGCCGGTCACTGCCAGCGGCCAGCCGCGGGAGGCGCGCCCTGCATGATCCGTCTGATCGCTGCGGCCCTGCTGGGGCTGCTGATGTTGTCCGGGTGCCAGCTGCCGCATGCGCCGGCGCAGGATCTCCAGACCGCTTCCGACCAGACCGAGTCCAGGCGCCGGGCCGGCATCCGGCTGCAACTGGCCACCAATTACCTCGAGGCCGGCCAGACTGCGGTCGCGCTTGACGAGATCAAGCAGGCCATCGCCATCGATCCGTCGCTGGCCGACGCCTACCATGTGCGGGCGCTGGTCTACATGAGCATGAATGAACCGACGCTGGCCGAGGACAGCTTCCGCACCGCGGCGTCGATGCGCGCCAATGACGGCGACCTGCTCAACAACTACGGCTGGTTCCTGTGCCAGCAGGGGCGCTACGGCGAGGCCGTGCCCATGCTGCAGCGCGCCGTGTCCGCGCCGTCGGCCGGCGGCGCGGTCAAGCCGCTGATCAGCCTGGGCGCGTGCGAACTGCGCCAGGGCCACAGCGCCGAGGCGGAGAAGAACCTGAAGGCCGCGCTGGGCTACGACCGCAACAACCCGGTGGCGAACACCAACCTGGCGCTGGTGTTCTACCGGCGCGGCGATTACATACAGGCGCGCCAGTACGTCCAGCGCGTCAACAACAGCCAATTTGTCACTGCGCAATCCCTCTGGCTGGGAGCGCGCATTGCCCACCGACAGGGCGACGGCCGCACGCAGGATGCGCTGGGGGCGCAGCTGCGCAGCCGCTTCCCCGACTCGCGCGAGGTGGCCGCCTACGAACAAGGAGCATGGGATGAGTGAGCACGACCGCGCCGCAGGCCAGGCCGTACCGACGCAAGCAGTCGGCGGAGGCGCGCATGAAGGAGAACGTGAAGCCGCGGCGCGCGAGATCGGCGCGGCGCTGGCGCGCGAGCGCGAGGCGCAGCGGATGTCCGTCGAGGACGTCAGCGCACGGCTCAAGGTGGCGGCAAGCAAGCTGCGCGCGATCGAGGCGGCCGACCTGAAGGCGCTGCCCGACGTGACCTTCGCCAAGGGCGTGATGCGCGCCTATGCCCGCATGCTCCATGTCGATATCGACCCGCTGCTGGCGCGTTTCCAGCCGCGCGCCGTGGCGCAGGTGGCGGAAATCGCCCGCCAGCGCGAAGGCGGCATCAACGCCGCCTTCGACGACCGCAACCGCTTCCGCTCCGGCGGCAATGGCGGCCGCTGGGTCTGGCTGGCGCTGGTGGCGGTGGTGGTGGCCGCGGGCATCTGGTTCGGGCTCGACCATATCCGCGCGTGGATCGACGCGCGCAGCAGTGCGCCCGAAACCGTGGCGACCGAGGCGCCGGCCGCGGATAACGCAAGCACCGAAGCTGGTATCGTGACCGCGGCGCTGCCGCCGGTGATGGCAGCCAGCGACTCACCGGCACCGTCCGCCGAAACCGTTCCGGCCAGCGCCGCGGCCGCTTCGGCAACGGTGGCAGCCCCGGCAGCGGCGGCAGCCACCGCGGCGCCGGCCGCATCGGCACCGGCAGCCCCGGCGGCATCCGCCGCGGCGGTCGGCGAGGGTGAACTGCAGATTCGCTTTGCCGCCGATACCTGGTTTGAAATCCGCGACAATAGCGGCAAGGTCGTCATGGGCGGCACCGCCAGGGCCGGCCAGACCATGGCTGGCGGCGGCACGGCCCCGTACAAGGTGGTGATCGGCAACGTCAAGGGCGTCGAAGCGTTCACGCGCGGCGGCACGCCGGTCGACCTGAAGGCAGCCAACCGCAACAACGTGGCGCGCCTGACGCTGCCCTGACGCGGGTGCGAGGTGCGGCAAGGTGCGTCTTTGCAAGGTGGTAACGCTATGAACCAACAGCTCTGTCTCCCGGTCCTGCCGGGCCCGCTGCCGCGCCGCCAGACCCGCCAGGCGCGGGTCGCGTGGGGCGACAATGTGGTGACCATCGGTGGCGATGCGCCGGTGCGGGTGCAGTCGATGACCAATACCGACACGGTCGACGCCATCGGCACCGCGATCCAGGTCAAGGAGCTGGCGCGCGCGGGTTCCGAGATCGTGCGCATCACGGTGAATACGCCCGAGGCCGCGGCCGCGGTGCCGTCGATCCGCGAGCAGCTCGACCGGATGGGTGTCGACGTGCCGCTGGTGGGAGATTTCCACTACAACGGCCACAAGCTGCTGCAGGACTATCCGGCCTGCGCCGAGGCGCTGTCCAAGTACCGCATCAACCCGGGCAACGTCGGCCAGGGCGCCAAGCGCGATACCCAGTTCGCGCAGATGATCGAGATGGCGTGCCGCTACAACAAGCCGGTGCGCATCGGCGTGAACTGGGGCAGCCTGGACCAGGACCTGCTGGCACGCATCATGGACGAGAACGCCGGGCGCGCCGAGCCGTGGCCGGCGCAGAGCGTGATGATCGAGGCGCTGATCACTTCGGCGATCGATTCGGCCAGGAAGGCTGAAGAGATCGGCCTGCCGGGCAGCCAGATCATCCTGTCGTGCAAGGTGTCGCAGGTGCAGGAGCTGGTCGCGGTGTACCGCGAGCTGGCGCGCCGCTGCGACTACGCGCTGCACCTCGGCCTGACCGAGGCCGGCATGGGCAGCAAGGGCATCGTGGCCTCGACCGCGGCGCTGTCGGTGCTGCTGCAGGAAGGCATCGGCGACACCATCCGCATCTCGCTGACGCCGGAACCTGGCGCGCCGCGCGAGAAAGAGGTGTACGTCGGTCAGGAAATCCTGCAGACCATGGGCCTGCGCAATTTCACCCCGATGGTGATTGCCTGCCCCGGCTGCGGCCGCACCACCAGCACGGTGTTCCAGGAGCTGGCGGCCAGCATCCAGGCCTACCTGCGCGAGCAGATGCCGCAATGGAAGACCGCCTACCCGGGCGTCGAGGAAATGGACGTGGCCGTGATGGGCTGCATCGTCAACGGCCCGGGCGAAAGCAAGCACGCCAATATCGGCATTTCACTGCCGGGCTCGGGCGAATCCCCGGCCGCGCCGGTGTTCGTCGACGGCGTCAAGGTGAAGACGCTGCGCGGCGAGCGCATCGCGGAAGAATTCCAGGCGATCGTAGATGAATACGTTCGCACGCATTACGGCCCGGGCGCTGCGCGGGCCGGCAAAGAAGTGGCAGCCTGAGCCGGACCGGCCGGGACCAGCAGCCTGACTAGAACAGAATGACGCAAACCGAGACCATGGCCGCCGCCGGCGCCGCCAAGACCGAACCGAAGGCACGCCCCGCCAAGGCCCTGCAGGGCGTGAAGGGCATGAACGATATGCTGCCGGCCGACGCGCCGCTGTGGGAGCATTTCGAGAATGCCGCGCGCGCGATGCTGCGCGCCTACGGCTACCAGCAGATCCGCACGCCCATCGTCGAGCACACCCAGCTGTTCGTGCGCGGCATCGGCGAGGTCACCGACATCGTCGAGAAGGAGATGTACTCCTTCACCGATTCGCTCAACGGCGAGCAGCTGACGCTGCGCCCCGAGGGCACCGCGGCGGCCGTGCGCGCCACCATCGAGCACAACCTGCTGTACGACGGCCCCAAGCGCCTGTGGTACACCGGCCCGATGTTCCGCCACGAGCGTCCGCAGCGCGGCCGCTATCGCCAGTTCCACCAGCTCGGCGCCGAGGCGCTGGGCTTTGCCGGCCCGGACGTGGATGCCGAGATCATCCTGATGTGCCAGCGCCTGTGGGACGACCTGGGCCTGACCGGCGTGCGCCTCGAAATCAATTCGCTGGGGCAGGCCGACGAGCGCGCGGCGCACCGCGAACAGCTGATCAAGTACCTGGAAGGCTTCCAGGACATCCTCGACGACGACAGCAAGCGCCGCCTGTACACCAACCCGCTGCGCGTGCTCGACACCAAGAACCCGGCGCTGCAGGAGATGGCGGCCAACGCGCCCAAGCTGATCGACTTCCTGGGCGAAGCATCGCTGGCCCACTTCGAGGGCGTGCAGCGCCTGCTGAAGGCCAACAACATCCCGTTCAAGATCAACCCGCGCCTGGTGCGCGGCCTCGATTACTACAACCTGACGGTGTTCGAGTGGATCACCGACAAGCTGGGCGCGCAGGGCACCATTGCCGGCGGCGGGCGCTATGACCCGCTGATCGCCCAGATGGGCGGCAAGCCGGCGCCGGCTTGCGGCTGGGCCATGGGCATCGAGCGCATCATCGAGCTGATCCGCGAAGAGGGCGTGGTGCCCGAGGCGGTCGGTTGCGACGTCTACCTGGTGCACCAGGGCGAGGCCGCCGCGCAGCAGGCCATGGTGGCCGCCGAGCGCCTGCGCGACGCCGGCCTCGACGTGGTGCTGCACGCCAGCCCGGACGGCAAGGGCGGCAGCTTCAAGTCGCAGATGAAGCGCGCCGACGCAAGCGGCGCGGCCTATGCCGTTATCATTGGCGACGACGAAGTGGCCGCCGGCGTGGTCCAGGTCAAGGAACTTCGCCAGCGCGAGCAGGCCGAAGGCGGTGGGCAACAGGCCACCGTGCCGGCCGAAGGCCTGGTCGATTACCTGATCGACGCCATGGTCGGCGCCAGCGAATAACCTCGCGCCGCAGCCTCACACCACGAGTATCCAACCAACGCAGGTGATTGCCTCGACATGGCTTACGATCTAGAAGAACAGGAACAGCTTGAGAATCTGAAGGCCTGGTGGCGCCAGTATGGCAATGCGCTGACCTGGGCGCTGATCATCGCGCTGCTGGCCTTTGCCGGCTGGAACGGCTGGAAGTACTGGGAGCGCAAGCAGGCCGGCGAAGCCGCGGTGCTGTACGAGCAGGTGCTGAAGGCCGCCGAGGCCCGCGATGCCGAGCGCATCAAGCGCGCCGCGACCGACCTGGAAGGCAAGTACGGCCGTACCGCCTACGGCCAGATGAGCGCACTCGTCGCCGGCCGCGTGCTGTACGATGCGGGCGACCTGACTGCCGCCAAGAGCCAGCTGCAATGGGCCATCGACCACGGCGACGAAGAATATTCGCACCTGGCGCGCGTGCGCCTGGCCGGCGTGCTGCTCGACGAGAAGGCCTACGACCAGGGCCTGGCGCTGCTCAAGGACGAGCCGCCGGCCGCCTTCGTCGCGCTCTACGCCGACCGCCGTGGCGACCTGCTCGCCGCGCAGGACAAGCGCGACGATGCCCGCACCGCCTATCGCAAGGCGCTGGACAAGCTGGGCCAGGCCGAGCCGGCGATGCGCCAGATCATCCAGTTCAAGCTCGATGCGCTGGGCGCGGCCTGATCCGGCTGCCGCCTGAACCGTTGCCATCTCGTGGCCATACCGTTGCCATACCGTTGATCCGCGGATCGAACAACAGGACCGTAAAGTTATGACGTCAGTGCTTTCCCGTGCCGTACATCGCCAGCCTGCCCGCACGATTTCCCGTGCGCTGGTGGCGGCTGCCTGCCTGGCCACGCTGGGCGGCTGCGCGCTGTTCAGCAAGGAAAACAAGCACCCGCCCGCCGAACTCAAGCCGGTATCGGGCACGCTGGCGGTGCGCCAGGCCTGGAAGGCCGATGTCGGCAAGAGCGGTGCCTATTCGATGCAGCCGGCCGCGGCGGGCAACAATGTCTACGTGTCGTCCAACAACGGCAACGTGATGGCGCTCGAAGGCGCCAGCGGCCGCGTGCTGTGGAAGGCCAAGACCGACGTGGACCTGACCTCGGGGCCGGGCAGCGACGGCTCGGTCACCGCGGTCGCGGGCGAGAAGGGCGCGGTCTATGCCTTCGACGCCAGCGGCAAGCAGATCTGGAAGAAGCAGGTCAATGGCGAGGTCCTGTCCGCGCCGCTGGTCGGCAACGGCCTGGTGGTGGTGCGCACCACCGATACCCGGGTGTTCGGCCTGGATGCCGAGACCGGCGAGCGCCGCTGGATCTACCAGCGTTCGCAGACCCCGCTGAACCTGCGCGCGGCGATGGGTATGGTGTTCGCCGGCGACGGCATCGTGATGGGCTTTCCCGGCGGCAAGCTCGGCGTGCTGACGCCGGGCAACGGCGTGCTGCGCTGGGAAAGCGCGATTTCCTATCCGAAGGGCGTGTCGGAGATCGAGCGCCTGAACGACGTCACCGGCCTGCCCATGGTCAGCGGTCGCCAGGTCTGCGCCACCACCTTCCAGGGCCGCGTCGCCTGCCTGGAGCTGGCCAGCGGCCAGCCCCAGTGGGGCAAGGATTTCTCGTCGCCGGCGGGCCCGGCGCAGGATGACAATGCGCTTTACGCCAGCGACGAGCAATCGGTGGTGCATGCCTTCGACCGCCAGAACGGCAGCGAGCGCTGGAAGAACGCCGACCTGCGCAACCGCCGCCTGGGCGCGCCGTTGGCGCTGGGCCGCTCGGTGGTGATGGGCGACTTCGAAGGCTATGTCCACTTCCTGTCGCGCGAAGACGGCCAGGTGGTGGCACGCATGAAGACCGATGGCAGCGCCATCACCGCCGCGCCCGTGGTGGCGGGGCAGACCCTGGTGATCCAGACGCGCGACGGCGACGTCTACGGTTTCCAGCCTGGCTGACAGGACCCTATGCGCGCTGCCGTACACCTGTCGGTACGGCCGGCGCCGAATCCGGTAGCATGATCCTTGGCGCGGCAATTGCAGCGGGTCGGTGACCCGCGCCGCGCCCGACAGGACAAGCGGCAGCCCGCGCCCTGGTGGCGCGGGCTGCCGTTGGAACCCTTGACTCCGGAGTTACCGGGGGGCGGCAGTTGCCGGCCCCCGTTTCCGTTTATGGCATGAAACCAGTTATCGCACTTGTCGGCCGCCCCAATGTGGGCAAGTCGACGCTATTCAACCGCATGACCCGCTCGCGCGACGCGCTCGTCGCCGACCTGCCGGGCCTGACGCGCGACCGCCATTACGGCGAAGGGCGCATCGGCGAACGTCCGTTCATCGCCATCGATACCGGCGGCTTCGAGCCCGTGGTCAAGGAAGGCATCGTCGCCGAGATGGCCAAGCAGACCAAGCAGGCGGTGGTCGAGGCCGACGTGGTAATCTTTATCGTCGACGGCCGCCTGGGCCTGGCGCCGCAGGACCGCGCCATCGCCGATTACCTGCGCAAGACCGGCCGGCGCATCATGCTGGCGGTCAACAAGGCCGAGGGCATGAAGTACACCTCGGTGGCGGCCGATTTCTATGAGCTGGGCATGGGCGATCCGTACGCGATCTCCGCCGCCCATGGTGACGGCGTGCGCGAGCTGGTCGATGAAGCCATCGAGCTGGCGGTGCAGGAGCGCCCCGAGCTGGCCGAGGAAGCTTCGGACGAGGGCAAGGGTGTCAAGATCGCCATCGTCGGGCGTCCCAATGTGGGCAAGTCCACGCTGGTGAATACGCTGATCGGCGAAGAGCGCGTGATCGCCTTCGACATGCCCGGCACCACCCGCGACGCGATCTATGTGGAGTTCGAGCGCGGCGGCAAGCCCTATACGCTGATCGATACCGCCGGCCTGCGCCGGCGCGGCAAAGTGTTCGAGGCGATCGAGAAATTCTCGGTGGTCAAGACGCTGCAGTCGATCGCGGACGCCAACGTGGTGATCCTGCTGCTCGACGCGCAGCAGGACATTTCCGACCAGGATGCGCATATTGCCGGCTTTATCGTCGAGTCCGGCCGCGCGCTGGTGGTGGGCGTCAACAAATGGGACGGCCTGGATGGCCACACCCGCGACCGCATCAAGCACGACCTCGAGCGCAAGCTGCAATTCCTCAGCTTTGCCAACTTTCACTTTGTGTCGGCGCGCGAGCGCACCGGCATCGGCGCGCTGATGCGCTCGGTCGACGATGCGTATGCAGCCGCCATGGTCAAGCTGCCGACGCCGCAACTGACGCGCGTGCTGCAGGAAGCGGTGGAATTCCAGCAGCCCAAGCGCGTCGGCGCATCGCGGCCCAAGCTGCGCTATGCGCACCAGGGCGGCTCGAATCCGCCCATCATCGTGATCCACGGCAATGCGCTGTCGGGCGTGGCCGAGACCTACCGGCGCTACCTGGAAAACCGTTTCCGTGCGGCCTTCAAGCTCAAGGGCACGCCCCTGCGCATCGAATTTCGCACGAACAAAAATCCGTACGCGGACTCGAAGGAGTGAGTCCGGAATCGGATCCGTGGCGGGCCAGTTTTCGTTTGCGTTCGTTTGGAACTGCGGCTAAATTCACGGTAGCAGGGGGTTCCCTGTGCATTGACGCCAACTTGGTACCGTTTTGATCTTTTTTCTGGCGCGTTTTTGCGCCGCCTGACTTGAACCGGGGATTTCCATCCCCATCATTCACCACTAAACCTATAAATTTGGAGTGTGCCATGAGCAACAAAGGGCAACTGCTACAAGACCCGTTCCTGAACGCGCTGCGCAAAGAGCACGTGCCGGTTTCCATCTATCTCGTCAATGGCATCAAGCTGCAAGGCAATATCGAATCGTTCGACCAGTATGTTGTCCTGCTGCGCAACACCGTGACCCAGATGGTCTACAAGCATGCGATTTCCACCGTCGTGCCTGCACGCGCTGTCAATTTCCGCGTGGATGATTCCGCCGAGGCCTGATCTGACCGATCTGCCCCAGGGCATCGTACCGGCGCCAGGCGGCGCCGCCACGATGCCCGGCGCCGGCGTGCCGACGCACCCGGTGCCGCGTGGCCCGGCGCTTGCCAATGCGCCCGCCGCCACGTTCCGCATCATGCGGCGGCCTGTCCCGGCAGGGGCCAGGACAGTGTCCGAGATCCGCCATCCCTTCCCCTGAACCCGAATTTCCCTGCGCATTCGCGCCCGCCCTTGGACCCCAGAGCCACCTCCAATACCGCCCCTTCGCGCGCCATCCTCGTCGGCGTCGACTTCGGCAAGCACGATTTCCAGGAAAGCCTCAGCGAACTGGCGCTGCTGACCACTACCGCCGGCTCGCTGCCAGTGCATACGCTGACGGGCCGCCGCGCGCGGCCGGACCCGGCCTTGTTCATCGGCTCGGGCAAGGCCGAGGAGCTGAAGGAGGCCGCCGATGCGCTGGACGCCGACGTGGTGGTCTTCAACCACGCGCTGAGCCCGGCGCAGCAGCGCAACCTGGAGCGCTTCCTGCAACGCCACGTGATCGACCGCACCGGCCTGATCCTCGACATCTTCGGACAGCGCGCGCAGAGCCACGTGGGCAAGGTGCAGGTGGAGCTGGCGCAGGTGCAGTACCGCGCGTCGCGGCTGGTCCGCGCGTGGAGCCACCTGGAGCGGCAGAAGGGCGGTATCGGCATGCGCGGCGGCCCCGGCGAGCGCCAGCTGGAACTGGACCGCCGCATGCTGGACGAGCGCGCCAAGCGGCTCAAGTCCGATCTGTCGCGGCTGCAGCGCCAGCACAGCACCCAGCGGCGCGCGCGCGCGCGCAACGACACCCTCAGCATCTCGCTGGTGGGCTATACCAACGCCGGCAAGTCGACGCTGTTCAACGCGCTGACCAAGGCCGGCGCGTATGCGGCCAACCAGCTCTTCGCCACGCTCGACACCACTTCGCGCCGGCTGTTCCTGGATGGCCTGGGCAACGTGGTGCTGTCGGACACGGTCGGCTTTATCCGCGACCTGCCGACGCAGCTGGTGGCGGCGTTCCGTGCCACGCTGGACGAGACCGTGCATGCCGACCTGCTGCTGCATGTGGTGGACGCCTCGAGCCCGGTGCGCCACGAGCAGATCGAGCAGGTCAACCGGGTGCTGGCCGAAATCAATGCGCTCGACATCCCGCAGATCGTGGTGATGAACAAGATCGACGCCGCGCCCGAACTGCTGGGCGACGGCCCGCGTATCGAGCGCGACGCGGACGGCATCCCCACCCGCGTGTTCCTGAGCGCGCGCGAGGGCCTGGGCCTGGACGCGCTGCGCGAGGCCGTGGTCGAGGTGGCGCAATGGCTGGCCAGCCGCCCGCCCGAGCCGCAACCCTATGATCCGCGCCTGGACGAGGTGGCGCAGTCCGATGACGCCGGCGATGGCGACCACGATGGCGTTGACGGCGGCGTGGCGGACGAGGGCGACGATGCCGATGCGGCGGACTCGCGCCGGCTGTAGGGCCCTGGTGGCCAGCCGCCGCACCAGGCCGCTTTGGTGCTGGTTCGGCGCCGGTTCTGCCCAATTCCGGTGCGGTTGCCGCGGGGATTGCGCGAATTGGCCAAAAGTGGCGCCGATGACTGCTAGAATCCCCCTGTTACAAACTTCCCCGGACCCGTGCACTTCATGCCCCAGTTTCCCCGGAATGCTGATTCGAGCCTGACACCAGGCGGCCGCCTCGCGCTGCGCGCGGGCTGGCAGCGCCTGCGCGCCATCTTCTCGCTGAACGATCCGCGCTGGGGTCGGGACGGGCAGGACGATGACAAGAAGGACGGCCGCGACGACAACCGCCAGCAAAACCAGCGTCCGCAGCAAGATGGCGGCCCGCCGGACCTGGACGAACTGTGGCGCGACTTCAACCGCCGCCTGAACGGCCTGCTCGGCCGCAAGGACAACGGCGGCAACGGCAACCAGGGCTTCGGCGGCCCGCGCACCTCGGGCAAGGGCTCGGGCGTCGGCGCCGGCGTGATCGTGGCCGCGGTGGTCGGCATCTGGCTGGCCAGCGGCTTCTTCATGGTGCAGGAAGGCCAGACCGCGGTGATCCTGCAGTTCGGTAAATTCAAGTACTCCGCCGGCCCCGGCATCAACTGGCGCATGCCCTGGCCGATCCAGTCGGCCGAGGTGGTCAACCTGTCGGCGGTGCGCTCGGTCGAGGTCGGCCGCTCCACCTCGATCAAGGACAGCAACCTGAAAGACTCGTCGATGCTGACGCAGGACGAGAACATCATCGACGTGCGCTTCACCGTGCAGTACGTGATCCAGGACGCCAGCGAATTCCTGTTCTTCAACAAGACCGACCGGGGTGGCGATGAAGAGCTGGTGACGCAGGCGGCCGAAACCTCGGTGCGCGAGATCGTCGGCCGCAACAAGATGGACGCGGTGCTGTATGAAAACCGCGAACAGATCGCGCAGCAGCTGGCCAAGTCGATCCAGGCCATCCTGTCGGCGTACAAGACCGGCATCCGCGTGCTGTCCGTGAACGTGCAGAGCGTGCAGCCGCCCGAGCAGGTGCAGGCCGCCTTCGACGACGTCAACAAGGCCAGCCAGGACCGCGAGCGCGCCATCAGCGAGGGCCAGGCCTACGCCAACGACATCATCCCGCGCGCCAAGGGTACCGCGGCGCGCCTGAAGGAAGAATCCGAAGCCTATCGGGCCCGCGTGGTGGCGCAGGCCGAGGGCGATGCGTCGCGCTTCCGTTCGGTGCAGGCGGAATACGCCAAGGCGCCGCAGGTGACGCGCGACCGTATCTATCTGGAGACCATGCAGCAGATCTACACCAATTCGACCAAGGTGCTGGTCGACGCGCGCCAGGGCAACAACCTGCTCTACCTGCCGCTGGACAAGCTGATGGCGCAGGCCGAGGGCCGCGCCACGCCGCAGCCGGGCCAGCCCGGCGCGGCGGGCACGCCGGCGCCCGCGCCGGATGCCTCGCCGGACAACCGGTCGCGCGAATCGCTGCGCAACCGCGACCGCGACTCGCGCTGAGGAGACCGTCATGAACCGACTGATTTCCTTCGCGATCGGCTTTTTCATCCTGCTGGCCGTGGTCTCGTCCATGCTGTTCGTGGTCGACCAGCGCCAGTACGCCGTGGTGTTCGCCTTCGGCCAGATCAAGGAGGTGGTGCGCGAGCCGGGCCTGCACTTCAAGCTGCCGCCGCCGTTCCAGAACGTGGTGTTCATGGACCGTCGCCTGCAGACCATCGACGTCGCCGCCAACGAGCGCTTCCTGACCGCCGAGAAGAAGAGCATGGTGGTGGACTGGTTCGTCAAATGGCGCATCACCGATCCGCGCAAGTTCTTCGTCGCCTTCGGCGGCAACCTGCGCGGTGCGCAGGACCGCATGACGCAGCGCATCGACTCGGTGGCGCGCGAGGAGTTCGGCAAGCGCACCGTCGCCGACGTGGTCGCGGGCGAGCGCGAGCAGGTGATGCAGGCCATCCGCAACGGCATGAGCGAGTACGCCAAGTCGGTCGGCGTCGAGATTCTCGATGTGCGCCTGAAGCGCGTCGACCTGCTGCCCGCCATCAGCGAATCGGTGTATCGCCGCATGGAGGCCGAGCGCAAGCGCGTGGCCAACGAGTTGCGCTCCACCGGCGCCGCCGAGGGCGAGAAGATCCGCGCCGACGCCGACCGCCAGCGCGAAGTGGTGCTGGCCCAGGCCTATCGCGATGCGCAGATGATCAAGGGCGAGGGCGATGCCAAGGCGTCGCAGATCTATGGCGAGGCGTTTGGCCGCGATCCCCAGTTCGCGCAGTTCTGGCGCAGCATGGAGGCCTACCGCAACACCTTCCGCGACAAGCGCGACGTGCTGGTGCTGGAGCCGAATTCCGAGTTCTTCCGCTACATGCGTTCCAGCGGCGGCGCCGCGGCCGCGGCTTCGGGCAATGGCGGAGGCAAGCGCTAGCACCGTCGCCTGTCCGTGTGGCGAACTGACAAAACCCCGGCTTGCCGGGGTTTTGTCCGGCTGGAGCCGTCGCTGCGGAGTGATGGCGCGGGCGCGCGGTGCCCGCACCCAGGTTTTTTGCCGGGCCCGGCCCGGTCCTTGCAGGCGCTGCGCCTGCAGGCAACTGAATGACTGAGAAGAGATTCACCATGTCCAACCATTGGCTGCTGCCAGAAAACATTGCCGACGTGCTGCCGTCGGAAGCGCGCAAGATCGAAGAGCTGCGCCGCCGCATGCTGGACTTGTTCCGCACCTACGGCTACGAACTGGTGATGCCGCCGATGCTGGAATACCTCGAGTCGCTGCTGACCGGCACCGGCCATGACCTCGACCTGCGCACGCTCAAGCTGGTCGACCAGCTGTCGGGCCGCACCATGGGGCTGCGCGCCGATATCACGCCGCAGGTGGCGCGCATCGATGCCCACTTGCTGAACCGTCCCGGCGTGACCCGGCTCTGCTACGCCGGCAACGTGCTGCACGCGCGCCCGGCGGGGTTCCACGCCACCCGCGAGCCGATCCAGATCGGCGCCGAGATCTATGGCCATGCCGGCCTGGAAGCCGACGTCGAGATCCAGGAGCTGATGCTGGCGGCCCTGACCGCGGCGGGCCTGTCGGATATCCGTATCGACCTGTGCCATGCCGGCATCCTGGAGGCGTTGCTGGCCGGCCTGCCGTCGATCCGGAAGATCGAGGACGCGTTGTTTGCCGCGCTGGAAACCAAGGACGTGCCGGCCCTGCGCGAGCTGACCGACGGCATGCCGCAGACCGAGCGCGACGCGCTGCTGGCGCTGCCGACGCTGTACGGCGGCGTCGAGGTGATCGAGCGCGCCCGCGCGACGCTGCCGGCGAGCCCGGCCATCGGCCGTGCGCTCGATGAACTGGCGGCGCTGGCGGTGCAGGTGCGCGGCGCCAGCGTCAATATCGACCTGTCGGACCTGCGCGGCTACCACTACCACAGTGGCGTGATGTTCGCGGCCTATGTGGCGGGCCTGCCCAACTACGTGGCCCGGGGCGGCCGCTACGACAAGGTGGGCGAGGCCTTCGGCCGCGCGCGTCCGGCCACGGGTTTCTCGCTGGACCTGCGTGAAGTGGCGGCGCTGTCACCCGTCGAGGTGCGTGCGCTGGCGATTTTCGCCCCCTGGGATGCGGACCCGGCACTTCGTGCCGCGATCGCCGCGCTGCGCGCCGGGGGCGAGATCGTGATCCAGTCGCTGCCCGGCCACACGCATGAGCTCGATGAATTCAATTGCGACCGGCAGCTGGTGCGCAACGATGCCGGCTGGGCCGTGGTGCCGCGCTGACGCATCGACGCCGCGGCGGTCCAAAAACCCGGAATCGCCCGGCAACAAGAGTAGAATACGTTTTTAACCTATTGACCAAAGCAATATGTCCGCATCCGCAGTAGGCCAGGGACGCAATGTCGTCGTGATCGGCACCCAGTGGGGTGACGAAGGCAAAGGAAAAATCGTCGATTGGCTTACCGACCATGCAAAGGGCGTGGTGCGGTTCCAGGGTGGCCACAACGCTGGCCACACGCTGATCATCGGCGGCAAGAAGACCATTCTCCGGCTGATCCCCTCGGGCATCATGCGCGCCGGCACGGTCTGCTACATCGGCAACGGTGTGGTGCTGTCGCCCGAAGCTTTGTTCCGTGAAATCGAAGAACTCGAAAGTGCCGGGCTGCAGGTGCAGAGCCGCCTGCGCATTTCCGAGGCGGCCACGCTGATCCTGCCGTACCACGTCGCCATCGACAAGGCACGCGAAGCGCGCCGCGGTGCGGCCAAGATCGGCACCACCGGCCGCGGCATCGGTCCGGCCTATGAAGACAAGGTGGCACGCCGCGCGCTGCGCGTGCAGGACCTGTTCGACCCCCAGCAGTTCGCCGAACGCCTGCGCGAAAACCTGGACTTCCACAACTTCATGCTGACCCAGTACCTGGGCGCCGAAGCTGTCGACTTCCAGCAGACCCTGGACGAGGCGCTGGCCTACGCGCCGCGCCTGGCACCGATGGTCGCCGATGTCTCGGCCGAGCTGTACGCGGTCAACGCCGCCGGCGGCAACCTGATGTTTGAAGGCGCGCAGGGCACGCTGCTCGACGTGGACCACGGCACCTATCCGTTCGTCACCTCGAGCAACTGCGTGGCCGGCGCCGCCGCGGCCGGCGCGGGCGTGGGCCCGGGCCGCCTGAACTACATCCTCGGCATCACCAAGGCCTACTGCACCCGTGTCGGTGCCGGCCCGTTCCCGAGCGAGCTGTACGACAACGACAACCCCTCGCGCCAGGACCCGGTGGGCGTGCGCCTGGCCAATGTCGGCAAGGAATTCGGCTCGGTCACCGGCCGTCCGCGCCGCACCGGCTGGCTGGATGCGGCCGCGCTCAAGCGCTCGGTGCAGATCAACGGCGTGTCGGGCCTGTGCATGACCAAGCTGGACGTGCTCGACGGCCTCGAAAGCATCAAGCTGTGCGTCGGCTATACGCTCGACGGCAGCACCGTCGACATCCTGCCGCGCGGCTCGGATGCCGTGGCACGCTGCGAGCCGGTCTATGAAGAATTCCCGGGCTGGAACGAGTCCACCTTCGGCGTGAAGACGTGGGACGCACTGCCCGAGCAGGCCCGTGTCTACCTGAAGCGCGTGGAAGAAGTGGTCGGCATTCCGATCGACATGATCTCCACCGGCCCCGACCGCGACGAGACCATCCTGCTGCGCCATCCGTACAAGGCCTGAGCGCCTGCGCACTACCCGCAGGGCCGCGCACCACGAGCGCCGCGGCCCGCCAGAAAATAAATCGGCCCGCGCAAGCGGGCCGAGCCATATCGGTCAACCGACCGCACGATATCACGAGCAAAACGATGAACCTGCCTACCAACGATGACGAGAACCTGTGGGTCTCCTGGGACGAATATCATCGCCTGATCGCACGCCTGTCGCTGAACGTGCATGAGTCGGGCTGGAAGTTCGACAAGATCCTTTGCCTCGCACGCGGCGGGCTGCGCGTGGGCGACCAGATGTCGCGCATCTTCGACGTGCCGCTGGCCATCCTGGCCACCAGCAGCTACCGCGAGGCCGCCGGCACGCAGCAGGGCGATCTCGACATCGCGCAGTACATCACCATGACCCGTGGCGAGCTGAGCGGCAAGATCCTGCTGGTCGACGACCTGGTGGACTCGGGCATCACGCTCGAGCGCGTGGGCCGCCACCTCAAGGAACGCTATCCGGCGGTGACCGAAGTGCGCTCGGCGGTGCTGTGGTACAAGGCGTGCTCCAAGGTGGAGCCGGACTACCACGTCACCTTCCTCGAGTCGAATCCCTGGATCCACCAGCCGTTCGAAGAGTACGACACGCTGCGCCCGCACAACCTCGCCGCGTGGCTCAAGCGCGGCAAGCGCGCCAGCCTGCTGGACGACGGCGGGCGCGACTGAGCGCGGTCCGGCTCAGTAGCCCACCGTGAAGCGCTGGCGCGAATGCGCCGGCGTCTCGATTTCATCGAGCATCGCGATGGCATAGTCTTCCATCGAGATCCAGCTCTTGCCTGCTGCGTCGCTCAGCAGGTCTTCCTTGCCGATGCGGAATTGGCCGGTGCGCTCGCCCGGCTCGAACAGCGCGGACGGCGACAGGAAGGTCCAGTCGATCTGCTGCTCGCCGCGCAGCGCGTTCAGGAAGTCGCGGCCGGCCAGCGCCTCGGCCTTGTAGGCGTCGGGAAAGTTGGGGGTGTCGACCAGCTGCACGCCCGGCGCGACATGGAGGCTGCCGGCACCGCCCACCACCAGCAGCCGCGGCACGCCCGCCTGGCGCACCGCCGTGGTGACCTGCTGCGCGTTCAGCTGGGCGAAGCGCGCGGTGCTGATGACGGCATCATGGCCGGCGAGGGCGGCGCTCAGCGCCGCGCTGTCGGTCGCATCCACATCCTTGCTGGTCACCCCTGCGCGCGCGGGCAAACGGCTGGCCTGGTGCGCGATGGCGGTCACCTGGTGGCCGCGGCGCACGGCTTCGTCGGTCAGGCGCGTGCCAACGCGGCCGCTGGCTCCAATGATGGCGATCTTCATGGTCACTCCTTGGTTGAGTCAGTTGGATATGAAACTGATGTGGTTACACATCGGGGTAAAAAAATCAGCGCTTGCGGCGCTGGCTGCCGCGCTCGACATCGGCCAGCATGCTGGCGATGGTGACGCCGGCCAGGGTCTCGTCCATGGCCGCCTGCGCGCGGTCGGCAACCTTGCGCAGCGCGCCGGTGATTTCGCGCCCGACCATGCAGGCCGGATTGGGCGCACTCTGGTGCAGCGTGATCAGCGCGGTGGTTTCGACCACGCGGAACACCTCCAGCAGCGTGATCGACGCGGCCGGCCGCGCCAGCGCGGCGCCGCCGGTGCTGCCCATGGTGGTGGCCACCAGTCCCGCCTCCGCCAGCTGGCCGACCAGGCGCCGGATCAGCGCCGGGTTGGTGCCGACGCTGCCGGCAATCAGCGACGACGGCAGCGGCTCGGCGGAACTGGCCAGCAGGGTGAGGATATGGACGGCGACGGCAAACCGGCTGCTTGTGCTCATGGTGTCGGGTTCGATATGAAACTATGGTAGTTACACATCAGGGGTGGCGTCAAGCGTCGGGAGAAAGCGGTTGCGGCGAAATGGTTTGCAGTGGCCGCCGGAATGCCGGAATCGCCACTGAAGCTGTTACACTCCCCGACATTGCCGTAACCTTGTGGTGCGGCTGCCGCGCGGGGTACGGTGCGCGGTTTCACGGACGGGAAAAAACCCGTACGCTCGCAGGTATGACATCGCGGCAGTGCCGCCAAGCAAGGAGTGCAAGTTGCCGGATCTGATGCGCGAAACAGGCGTAGAAAACAAAAAACCCGCAGGGCTCGAAAGCGCTGCGGGTTTTCCGGTAATTTGGTGCCCAGGAGAGGACTCGAACCTCCACAGTGTTGCCACCGCTAGGACCTGAACCTAGTGCGTCTACCAATTCCGCCACCTGGGCAGGTGTCGAAACAACCGAAGCGCTCATTATAGAGAGCGCGAGAATTTTGTCAAATAGTTTCCAGAAAAAATTGAATCAGAATAACTATCCGATCCCCAGCCGGGAAGAAATCCTGGGCGTGCTGAGAACGTCGGGATCCCCCCAGTCGGCAGGCGATATCGCCAAGGCGCTGGCGGTCACGCGCAAGGAGCATGACGGCTTCCAGAAGCGCCTGGCCGCGATGGAGCGCGACGGCCAGATCGAGCTCAACCGCAAGGGCCGCTACGAGCTGGCGCACCAGCCCAACTTCGTCACCGGCCGGGTGCAGGGCCACCGCGACGGCTTCGGCTTCCTGATCCGCGACGACGGCGAGGACGATATCTTCCTGCCCGAGCGCGAACTGCAGAAGGCCATGCACAACGACCGCGCGCAAGTGCGCGTGGTGGGCTATGACCGGCGCGGTCGCCCTGAAGGGCAGATCGTCGAGATCATCGAGCGCGCCAACCGCTATGTCATCGGCCGCCTGCTCAGCGAGGGCGGCGTGCTGGTGGTCGCGCCCGAAGACAAGCGCATCAGCCAGGACATCCTGATCCCGCCCAAGGCGCAGGGCAAGGCCCGCGTGGGGCAGGTGGTCAGCGTCGAGCTGACCGAATTCCCCGACCGCTACGTGCAGCCGGTGGGCCGCGTGGTGGAGGTGCTGGGCGAAATCGACGACCCCGGCATGGAGATCGAGATCGCCGTGCGCAAGTACGGCGTGCCGCACCAGTTCTCTCCGGCCGCTGCCCAGGAAGCCGCGGGGCTGCCCGACGAGGTGCGCCAGGCCGACCTGGACCACCGCATCGACCTGCGCGACATCCCGCTGGTCACCATCGACGGCGAAGATGCGCGCGACTTCGACGACGCGGTCTATTGCGAGCCGGTCAGGATCGGCCGCGCCAAGGGCTGGCGCCTGATCGTGGCGATCGCCGACGTGTCGCACTACGTGCGTCCGGGCACGCCGCTCGATGCCGACGCGCTCGACCGCGCCACCTCGGTGTATTTCCCGCGGCGCGTGATCCCGATGCTGCCGGAGAAGCTGTCCAACGGGCTGTGCTCGCTCAATCCGCACGTGGACCGGCTGTGCATGGTGTGCGATGCCGTAATCACCGCCAAGGGCGAGCTCAAGGGCTACCAGTTCTATCCGGCGGTGATGCACTCGACCGCGCGGCTGACCTACAACGAGGTCTGGGCGGTGCTGTCCAACACCAAGGGCCCCGAGGCGCACAAGCGCAGCGAGCTGGTGCCGCACCTGCAGAACCTGTACGAGCTGTTCCAGGTCCTGCTCAAGGCGCGGCGCGCGCGCGGGGCGATCGACTTCGACACCACCGAAACCTATATCGTCTGCAATGCGCAGGGGAAGATCGAGCAGATCTTGCCGCGCACGCGCAACGATGCGCACCGGCTGATCGAGGAATGCATGCTGACCGCCAACGTGTGCGCGGCCGATTTCCTCGAACGCTTCAAGCACCCGGCGCTGTACCGCATCCATGCCGGCCCCAGCGACGAGAAGCTGAAGAACCTGCGCGACTTCCTGCGCACCGCCGGCCTGTCGCTAGGCGGCGGCGACAAGCCGCAGGCGTCGGACTACGCCGAGGTGATGGACAAGATCAAGTCCCGCCCGGACGCGCCGATGCTGCAGACCATGCTGCTGCGCTCGATGCAGCAGGCGGTGTACAGCCCCGACAATATCGGCCACTTCGGCTTGGCGTACGAGGCCTACGCTCACTTCACCAGCCCGATCCGCCGCTATCCCGACCTGCTGGTGCACCGCGCGATCAAGGCGGTGCTGGCGCACACCAAGTACCAGCCGGCATTTGCCCACGGCACCGAGCTGAACACCGCGATCTCGCCGAAGGCGCGCAGGCTGCAAGCCAAGGACGCGGAGCAAAAGGCCGAGCTGACCGCTGCGCGCGCCCGCCGCAACGAGGCCATCTGGGACGAGCTGGGCCTGCACTGCTCGGCCAACGAGCGCCGCGCCGACGAGGCCTCGCGCGATGTCGAGGCCTGGCTCAAGTGCTACTTCATGCGCGACAAGCTGGGCAGCGACTATGCCGGCACCGTCAGCGCCGTGACCTCGTTCGGCATCTTCGTGCAGCTCGACGAGTTGTACGTGGAGGGCCTGGTCCACGTGACCGAGCTGGGCAGCGACTACTTCCAGTACGACGAGGCCCGCAACGAGCTGCGCGGCGAGCGCACCGGCATCCGCTACCGGCTCACCGACCGCGTGCGCGTGCAGGTGTCGCGCGTCGACCTGGATGCGCGCAAGATCGATTTCCGCCTGGTGCAGGAGCCGTCGGCGAAGACTCTGCGCGCGCGGGTTACGGGCGCCGAGACCCAGCCGCGCGTGCCGGCCGCGCATGCGGTGCCGGCGCGCAAGAAGGGCCGCCAGCTGGCGGCGCTGCTGGGCGGTTCCTCCAAGCCGGAAGAGTCGTTCGACGAAACCCTGGACCGGGTGATCGAAGAGCAACCGGTGTTCGAGGCGGTGATCACGCCGCTCAAGCCGCATCTGAAGACCGGCAAGCCGGGCAAGCGCGCCGCCAAGCCCAAGCCCGCGCACCTGGAAAAGCCGCGCAAGCCGGCCTCCAAGGCGCACCCGGCCAAGCCGGCAGGCAAGACCGCCGCCAAGCGCACGCCGCGCAAGCGCTAGCGGATCGGCGCTGGATTGCCGTCGGGTTGCCGCCCCCGCCCACGCGGGGACGGCGGCCGGGCGGGTACAATCGCGCCCATGGCTAAACAAAAACTCCTGATCGGCTTTCACGCCGTGACCGCGCGCCTGCGGCAAGACCCCAAGGGCGTGTCCGACATCTACATCGAATCCGCCCGCCGCGACCGGCGCATGCAGGACTTCGTGCGCCTGGCCGAAAGCCTGGGCGTGCGCCTGCATCCGGTCGATGCCGAGCGCCTGCGCGGCATGGCCGGCACCGACCGTCACCAGGGCGTGGTGGCGCGTGCCGAAGACGTGGCACTGGCGCTGAACCTGGACGAGTTGCTCGACGGCATCGAAGGCACGCCGCTGCTGCTGGTGCTGGACGGCGTCACCGACCCGCACAACCTGGGCGCCTGCCTGCGCGTGGCCGACGGTGCCGGCGCGCACGCCGTGATCGCGCCCAAGGACCGCAGCGTCGGCCTGAACGCCACCGTGGCCAAGGTCGCCAGCGGCGCGGCCGAGACCGTGCCCTATATCACCGTGACCAACCTGGCCCGAACCCTGCGCGAACTGCAGGAGCGCGGCATCTGGGTGATCGGCACCGCCGACGGCACCGAGAAGTCGCTGTACGACATCGATTTCAAGGGACCGACCGCGATCGTGATGGGCGCCGAGGGGGAGGGCATGCGCCGCCTGACGCGCGAGACCTGCGACGAGCTGGTCGGCATCCCGATGGCGGGCGGCGTGGAAAGCCTGAACGTGTCGGTGGCCAGCGGCGTGTGCCTGTACGAGGCCGTGCGCCAGCGGCGCCTGCCGCGCTGAGGCCATGGCCGACGATTCCAGTCTGCCGGCACTCCCGGGGCTCGAGGAAGCGCGTCGGCTGATCGAGCGCGCCAGCAATATCTTCGTGCTGACCGGCGCCGGTATTTCCGCCGAATCCGGCGTGCCGACCTTCCGCGACGCCATGACCGGGCTGTGGCAACAGTTCGATCCGGAAGAGCTGGCCAGCGAGGCGGCCTACCGCCGCCAGCCGGCGCTGGTGTGGCAGTGGTACCAGCATCGGCGCGAACTGGTGGCGGCGGTGCATCCTAATCCGGCGCACCATGCGCTGGTGGCGCTGGCCGCGCAGAAGCCGGTCACGCTGGTGACGCAGAATGTCGACGGCCTGCACCAGCGCGCGGGCAGCGCTGGCGTGATCGAACTGCATGGCAACCTGTTCGCCAACAAGTGGCTGGATGGCTGCGGCCGCTGCAGCGAGGCGACCGCGCTGCCCGGCACGCCGCCGCGCTGCGATCGGTGCGGCGCGCTGATGCGCCCGGGCGTGGTGTGGTTCGGCGAAGACCTGCCGCGCGTGGCGCGCTACCGCGCCGAGCATGCGGCGCAGACCTGCGACCTGTGCCTGGTGGTCGGCACCTCGGGGCTGGTGTACCCGGCGGCGGGGCTGCCGGGCGTGGCGCGCGAGCATGGCGCGCCGGTGATCGTGGTCAATCCGCAGCCGTCGGCGCTGGACCAGACCGCCGACATCGTGCTGTCGGCCGCGGCGGGCGCCTGCCTGCCCCGGCTGTGGCCGCAGCCGGCGCCATCGGCCGGCTGAAGCGAAGGGCAGCGCCGGGCCACGCGCCGGCGCGCGGCGGTGCTTATTGCTGCGCCAGCCCGGCGATCAGCTTCTCCAGCTTGACCGCATCCGCGGCAAACAGGCGGATGCCCTCGGCCAGTTTCTCCGTCGCCATGGCGTCTTCGTTGAGCTGCCAGCGGAACGACGGCTCGTCCGCGGTGATGCGGGCGATGTTGGCCGCCTGGGCCTGCTCCACCGACAGCTTGTGCACCACCGGACCCTCGCCGCCGGCGAGCTGCTCGAGCAGTTCGGGGCTGATGGTCAGCAGGTCGCAGCCGGCCAGCGACAGGATCTGCGCGGTGCTGCGGAAACTCGCGCCCATCACCTCGGTGGGATAGCCGAACTTCTTGTAGTAGTCGTAGATCTGGCGCACCGAGCGCACGCCCGGATCGTTGTCGCCGCCGTTGGCCGCTGCGTCCCATTGCTCGCCCGCCTGCTTCTTGTACCAGTCGAAGATGCGGCCGACGAACGGCGAGATCAGCTGGGCGCCGGCCTCGGCGCAGGCCACCGCCTGCACCAGCGAGAACAGCAGCGTCATGTTGCAGCGGATGCCGTCGCGCTGCAGGATCTCGGCGGCGCGGATGCCCTCCCAGGTGGAGGCGATCTTGATCAGCACGCGCTCGCGCGCGATGCCGCGCTGCTCGTACAGCTGGATCAGGTGGCGCGCCTTGTTCACCGTGGCGGTGGTGTCGAACGACAGGCGCGCATCGACCTCGGTCGAGACGCGCCCTGGCACGAGCGCCAGGATCTCGCAGCCGAAGGCAATCAGCACTTCGTCCATCACCGCGTCGACGCCGCCGTTGCCGTGGTGGTCCTGCACCGCGCGCTCCAGCAGGTGTCGGTATTCGGGTTTCTGCACCGCCTTCAGGATCAGCGACGGATTGGTGGTCGCGTCCTGCGGGGTGTACTGCTTCATCAGCTGGAAGTCGCCGGTATCGGCCACCACCGTGGTGAACTGCCTGAGTTGTTCGAGCTGGTTCATGGTCGCTTGGTCGTCTGCTTGAGCGTCTGCAAAAAGCGTTCGCGGGCTGTAAGGGGGCGCATGCGGCACCGGTGCGGTCCATTGTACCTGCGCGGTTGCCGCCACCCGCGCGGCGCGGCGCCGCAATCCGCTACACTACGCCTTTTCCCCCAACGCAATCTGGCTGTTGTCATGACTCAGGATGAACTCAAGGCGCTGGTCGCGCAAGCCGCCGCCGACTACGTGAAGCAGGAAGTGCCCGAAGGGGCCGTGCTCGGCGTGGGTACCGGCTCCACCGCCAACCTATTCATCGACGCCGTGGCGGCGTTCAAGGAGCGCTTCGCGGGTGCGGTATCGAGCTCCGAGGCTTCCACGCGGCGCCTGCAGCAGCATGGCTTCAAGGTGCTGGACCTGAACGAGGTCGACGAGATCCCGGTGTATGTCGACGGCGCCGACGAGATCGATGCCAGCGGCGCCATGATCAAGGGCGGCGGCGGCGCGCTGACGCGCGAGAAGATCGTCGCCTCGGTGGCCAAACGCTTCGTCTGCATCGCCGACGGCAGCAAGCTGGTCCAGACCATGGGTACCTTCCCGCTGCCGGTCGAGGTGGTGCCGATGGCACGTGCGGCGGTGGCGCGCAAGCTGCAGGCCCTGGGCGGCCAGCCGCGCCTGCGCATGACCAAGGAAGGCGGGATCTACAAGACCGACAACGGCAATGTGATCCTCGACGTGGCCGGCCTGAAGATCGACGATCCGCGCGGCCTGGAGCAGACCGTCAACCAGGTGCCCGGCGTGGTCACGGTGGGCCTGTTCGCGCTGCGCGGCGCCGACGTGCTGCTGCTCGGCACCGGCGACGGCGTGCAGCGTACGGACTACTGAGCGCGGGCCCGGCGCCCGCGCGTCAGCCACCAAGCAAAATGGGGTGCCTCGGGCACCCCATTTTTTTAGGCTCGCAAGATCCGGCTCAGGACTGCGGCGGCACGTAACCCTGGGCCTGGTCGGCGCCTTCGCCGAAGAAGTACTTCTCGGTCTGCTTGAGCAGGTACTGGCGCGCACGCGCATCGGCCATGTTCAGGCGGTTTTCGTTGATCAGCATGGTCTGGTGCTTGAGCCAGCCGGCCCAGGCTTCCTTGGACACGTTCTGCCAGATCTTCTTGCCCAGTTCGCCGGGCAGCGGCGGGAAGTCGAGACCTTCGGCTTCCTTGTTCAGCTTGATGCAATGGACCGTGCGGGCCATGGGGACTCCTTGGTGTGTTCGTGAGAGCTTCAGCGCTGGCGCTATTGTAGCCAAGCAGGGAGGCCGGCCGCGGCGCGGCGGCGATTGCCCCTACGCGGTCACAGCTTTTTCATCAGCACCATCGACTTGCGCTGCCAGTTGTAGAGCTTGCGCTTGTCCTCGGGCAGGTCGTCGACCGTGGCGTGGACGAAACCGCGCTTGAGGAACCAGTGCTCGGTGCGGGTGGTGAGCACGAACAGCCGATCCAGCCCCAGCGCGCGGGCGCGGCGCTCGATGCGCTTGAGCAGGCGCTCGCCGTCGCCGGTGCCCTGGGCTTCCTGCGATACCGTCAGGCACGCCATCTCGCCCATGTTCTCGCGCGGATAGTCGTACAGCGCGGCACAGCCGAACAGCACGCCGTCGTGCTCGATCACCGAGAAGTTGGCGATATCGCGCTCGATCAGGTGGCGCCCGCGCGGCACCAGCGTTCCGTCCTGCTCCAGCGGCGCGATCAGCTGCACGATGCCGCCGACGTCGTCCAGCGTGGCCTCGCGCAGGCTTTCCAGGTCGGTGTCGGACAGCATGGTGCCGACGCCGTCGTGCAGGAACAGCTCCAGCAGCACCGCGCCGTCGAGCGAGTAGGGGATCAGGTGGGCGCGCGGCACGCCGCCCTTGAGCGCCTTGACCAGGTGCTGCAGGTAGTTGGCCACGTCGGGCGGCAGGTGGTTGTTCTGCAGCCGTTCCACCGCGGTGCGCAGCGACATTTCCTGCATCAGCTTGCCGACCGGGTCGGGCACGCCCGGCACCTCGGTGATGAAGATCAGCTTGTCGGCCTTGAGCGCGGTGGCGGTGGCGCTGGCCACGTCTTCCATCGACAGGTTGAAGGCCTGGCCGGTGGGCGAGAAGCCCAGCGGCGACAGCAGCACCACCTTGCCGTGCGATAGCGACATGCGCACGGATTCGGCGTCGATCTTGCGCACCAGCCCAGTGTGCTGGTAGTCGGTGCCGTTGACGATGCCGACCGGGCGCGCGGTGACGAAGTTGCCGGAGATCACCGACAGCTGGGCCCCGGCCATCGGCGTGTTGGGCAGGCCCTGGCTGAACGCGGCCTCGATATCCAGGCGCAGTTCGCCGGCGGCTTCCTTGGCGCATTCGAGCGCGGCGTTGTCGGTGACGCGCACGCCGTCGACGAACTGCGACTCGACATGGCGCAGCGCCAGCTGTTCTTCCACCTGCGGCCGCGAGCCGTGCACCAGCACGATCTGCATGCCCATGGCATGCAGCAGCGCGACGTCGTTGACCAGCGCATTGAGCACGCCCGACTTGACCAGTTCGCCGGCGAAGGCGATCACGAAGGTCTTGCCGCGGAAGGCATGGATATACGGCGCCACCATGCGCAGCCAGTCGACGAACTGCTGGTGGTCGGGGCCGCTGCGATCGGGATCGGCCGTGACCGGCACGGGGGAGGTCGGGGCGGGGGCGGGGAGCTCGGCCGCGGCAGGAGGCTCCGCCTGCGCCGGCGCGGCTGGGGCGGTGGGAGCGGAGGCAGGCGCCGTCTGCGGCGCGTCGGTTCTGGCGTTCATGCCGCGGATTATAATCCCGGCCAATGTCAGAACAACGCCCCGTCAAGCCCAAACCACCGGTGTCGCCGCGCCAGCGCACCGGTGCCGGCCAGCCCGCTTCCCCCGCCCAGTCCCGCCCGGCGCCCGGCCCGGCCCGGCCGCAGCAGGCCGGCCCGGCAAGGCCGGCCGGTGCGCGGCCAGCCACCGAGGACGGCCAGCGCCAGCCTCGCGGCACACGTCCGCCGCGGCCACCGCGTCCGGTCAACCCGCTGCCGCCGATCACCTTCCCCGAAGCCCTGCCGGTATCGGCGCGCCGCGACGAGATCGCCGCGGCGCTGCTGGCCAACCAGGTGGTGATCGTTTCCGGCGAGACCGGTTCGGGCAAGACCACGCAGCTGCCCAAGATCTGCCTGTCGATCGGGCGCGGTCCCGGCCGCGAGGGCGGGGGGCTGATCGGCCACACCCAGCCGCGCCGCATCGCGGCCACCTCGACCGCCAAGCGGATCGCGCAGGAGTTGGGCACGCCGCTGGGCGAGCATGTGGGCTACCAGGTGCGCTTCAACGACACCATGTCGTCGGGCGCGTCGGTCAAGCTGATGACCGACGGCATCCTGCTCGCCGAAACCCAGAACGACCCGCTGCTGCGCGCCTACGACACGCTGATCATCGACGAGGCGCACGAGCGCAGCCTCAACATCGACTTCCTGATCGGCTACTTGCGCCAGATCCTGCCGAAGCGGCCTGACCTGAAGGTGATCATCACTTCGGCCACCATCGATGCGCAGCGTTTTGCCCGGCATTTCGCCACCGGGGACAAGCCGGCGCCGGTGATTGAGGTCAGCGGCCGGCTGTACCCGGTGGAGGTGCGCTACCGCCCGATCGCCGACGACGCGCCCGCCGCCAGCGCGCCGCGCAGCCCGCAGGCGCGCGAGCGCGACCTGTACGACGGCATCGTCGATGCCGTCGACGAGTTGTGCCGCGCCGGCCCCGGCGACGTGCTGGTGTTCCTGCCCGGCGAGCGCGAGATCCGCGAGGCCGCCGAGGCGCTGCGCAAGCACCACCCGCCGCATACCGAGATCCTGCCGCTGTTCGCGCGGCTGTCGGTGCAGGAGCAGGAGCGCGTGTTCAAGCCGTCGAATGCGCGCCGCATCGTGCTGGCGACCAACGTCGCCGAAACCTCGCTGACGGTGCCGGGCATCCGCTACGTGGTCGATACCGGGCTGGCGCGCGTCAAGCGCTATTCCTACCGCAACAAGGTCGAGCAGCTGCAGGTCGAGGCGATCTCGCAGGCTGCCGCCAACCAGCGCGCCGGTCGTTGCGGCCGGGTGGCCAATGGGGTTTGCATCCGGCTGTACGAGGAAGCGGATTTCACCGGCCGGCCGCGCTTTACCGATCCCGAAATCCTGCGCTCGTCGCTGGCCGCGGTGATCCTGCGCATGAAGGCGCTGCGGCTGACCGATATCGAGGCGTTCCCGTTCATCGAGCCGCCGCTGGGCCGCGCGGTGGCCGACGGCTACCAGCTGCTGCAGGAACTGGGCGCGGTCGACGATGCCAACCAGCTGACCGGCATCGGCCGGCAGCTGGCCAAGCTGCCGCTCGACCCGCGCGTGGCGCGCATGATCCTGGCCGCGCGCGAGCACCAGTGCCTGCGCGAGGTGCTGATCATCGCCAGCGCGCTGTCGGTGCAGGACCCGCGCGAGCGCCCGCAGGAAGCGCAGGAGGCCGCCGACCAGGCCCATCGCAAGTTCATGGACGAGAAGTCCGAGTTCCTCGGCTGGGTCAGGCTGTGGAAGTGGTTCGAGGACGCCGTCGCGCACAAGAAGTCCAACCGCCAGCTGCAGGACCAGTGCCGCGCGCACTTCCTGTCGCACCTGCGGCTGCGCGAATGGCGCGACGTGCATTCCCAGCTGCTGACCACGGTGACCGAGCAGGGCTGGCGCCTGAACGACAGCGAGCCGACCTACGAGCAGGTGCACAAGGCCCTGCTGACCGGCCTGCTGGGCAACGTCGGCTGCCGCATCGAGGATGGTGACGGCAAGGGCCGCGAATACCTCGGCGCGCGCGGCATCAAGTTCCACCTGTGGCCGGGCTCGCTGATCGCGCGCAAGGTCGGGCGCTGGGTGGTCGCGGCCGAGCTGGTCGAGACCAGCCGGCTGTTCGCGCGCACGCTGGCGCGCATCGAGCCCGAATGGCTGGAGCAGGTGGGCCGCCACCTGCTCAAGGTCAGCTGGAGCGATCCGCACTGGGAGAAGAAGGCCGGCCAGGTGCTGGCGCTGGAGCGCGCCACGCTGTACGGGCTGGTGGTGTACCAGCACCGCCGCGTGCACTACGGCCCGATGAACCCGCGCGAGGCGCGCGAGCTGTTTATCCGCCGCGCGCTGGTCGAGGGCGAGTTCGACACGCGCCTGCCGTTCTACGCGCACAACCAGCGCCTGGTGCGCGAGATCGAGAACCTGGAGCACAAGTCGCGGCGCCAGGACGTGCTGGTCGACGATGAGCTGATCTACGCCTTCTACGACCGCGCGATCCCGGCCGACATCTGCCAGCAAGCCGCGTTCGAGCAGTGGTATCAGGCCGAAAGCGCCAAGGACCGCAAGCTGCTGTACCTGAATCGCGACGAACTGATGCGGCACGAGGCCGCCGGCATCACCACCGACCTGTTTCCCAAGACCATGGCCGTGGCCGGCGTGGACATGGGCCTGACCTACCACTTCGAGCCAGGCAGCCACCGCGACGGCGTGACCCTGACCGTGCCGCTGTACGCGCTCAACCAGGTGCGCCCAGAGCGCGCCGACTGGCTGGTGCCGGGCATGATCAAGGAGAAGGTGCACCTGCTGCTGAAGTCGCTGCCGCAGAAGCTGCGCCGCCACTGCGTGCCGCTGCCGGACTATGCCGCGGGTTTTGTCGCGCGCCAGCCGTTTGGCGAAGGCGAGCTGCTGGACGTGCTGATCGCCGATATCCGCGAGCAGACGGGCACCATGGTCCGGCGCGCGGACTTCAAGCTGGAAACGCTGCCCGCGCACCACGCGATGAACTTCAAGGTGATCGACGAGCACGGGCGCCAGCTCGACATGGGCCGCAACCTGGCCCAGCTGCGCGCCGAACTGGGCGGGCAGGCGCAGCAGTCGTTTCAGCGCGTAGCCGCGCAGGCCGCGGCCCAGGCCGCCGCCACCCAGCCCCCGGGGCAGGCACCGGAGCAGGCGCCAGTGCTGGCCGCGGCGGAACCCGGCAAGTACGAGGGCCTGACCGGCTGGAGTTTCGGCGAGCTGCCGGAGCTGCTCGAGATCCGCAAGGGCAGCCAGACCCTGTTCGGCTATCCGGCGCTGGTCGACCGCGGCACGCACTGCGACATCGAGGTCTTCGACGATCCGCAGGAAGCGGCCCGCATCCACCACCTGGGGCTGCGCCGGCTGTTCGCGCTGCAGCTGCGCGAGCAGGTCAAGTTCATCGAGAAGAACATCCCGGGGCTGCAGCAGATGGCGATGCAGTACATGACGCTGGGCACGCAGGAGATGCTGCGCGAGCAGATCGTGATGCTGGCGCTGGAGCGCGCCTGCATGCAGGCGCCGCTGCCGCGCAACGACGCCGAGTTCAATGCCCGCAAGGACGAAGGCCGTACCCGGCTGTCGCTGCTGGCGCAGGAAATCGCGCGGCTGGCGGGCGCGATCCTTGCCGAATACGCCGGGCTGCCGCGCAAGCTGCTGCAGGCCAAGCCGTTCCCCGGCGCCCATGCGGACATGGAAGCCCAGCTGGGCCGGCTGATGGGCAAGCGCTTTATCGACGAAACCCCGTATACGCAGCTGGTCCATTTCCCGCGCTACCTGAAGGGCATCGCCATGCGCGTCGACAAGCTCAAGGGCGATCCGGCCCGCGACAGCCAGCGCCTGCAGGAGATGGCGCCGCTGGTGCAGCAGTGGCAGCGGGCCGAGAAGCAGCTGCGCACCCAGGGCCGCGGCGGCGAGGATGCGCGGCTGGAGGAATTCCGCTGGATGCTGGAAGAGCTGCGCATCGCGCTGTTCGCCCAGGAACTGCGCACGCCGGTGCCGATGTCGGTCAAGCGGCTGCAGAAGGTGTGGGAATCGATGCAGCGCTGAGGTCCGCGCGCCGGCATGGCGGCAAATGGTCGTGCCGGCGCAACAATCTGCCAAATACTTGTCTGCCGCCAGCCGCGACGTCAGCGGAATTAGCCGGCCAAACGTTAGAATCGCCGATTCAGTTCTTCTGGTAGCGGGTCTTATGTTCGCATTGCGGCGGTGGGTGGCTGGTGGGATCACGGTGGGCGCGTTCGCGCTGGGCCTGATGGCGGTGCCGGCTCGGGCGGAAGTGGTGGTGATCCTCAATTCGGGTGATGCCACCGTCACGCTGATCGACAAGGACACGCAGAAGGTGCTCGAGACCTTCCCGATCGGCAAGGAGCCTCACCACCTGATCGCCACGCCCGACGACAAATCGCTGATCGTCGCCAATGCGGTCGGCAACGACCTGGTCTTCCTGGATCCGGTCAGCGGCAAGGTCCAGCAGCGCGTGCCCAATGTCGACGACCCGTACCAGATCGGCTTCTCGCCGGACCAGAAGTGGTTTGTCGCCACCGGCAACCGGCTCGACCGCGTCGACGTGTACCGCTGGGATGGCAAGGCGCTGAAGCTGGCCAAGCAGTATCCGCTGGCCAAGACGCCGAGCCATATCGCCTTTACCGCCGACAGCCGCATCGCCTTCATCACGCTGCAGGACTCCAACGAAGTGGCCGCCATCGACCTGGTCACCCAAAACGTGATGTGGCGCATGGAAACCGGTTCGGCGCCGGCGGGAATCTGGGTCACCCCGGACCAGAAATACCTGCTGGTGGGGATGACCGGGGCCGACTACGTCGCCGTGATCGACTGGCGCACCCGCACCGTGGTCAAGCAGATCCAGACCGGCAAGGGCGCGCACAACTTCCGCGCCGTCGGCGACCGGCGCCACCTGTTCCTCAGCAACCGCGTCACCGGCAGCATCAGCATCATCGACCAGCAGACGCTGAGCAAGGTCGGCGACATCACCGGCCTGCCGCCGGGGCCGGACGACATGGAGCTCACCGCCGACGGCAAGACCCTGTGGGTGACCTTCCGCTGGGCGCGCTCGGTCGGGCTGGTCGACGTGGCCAGCCGCAAGCTGGTCAAGACCGTGCGGGTCGGGCGCTCGCCGCACGGGATCTATTTCCGCACGCGCGCGCCGCTGTACTGACGCAAAGCGGGCAGGGCAGGGACCATGGCACGGATCAGGGCATTGCGCTCCGCGACGATCAACAAGTGGCTGGCCGCTGTGGCGCTGGCGTGCGGCATGCCGCTGGCGCAGCAAGCCGCTGCCGCGCCGGCCACCAGGGCATGCCCGGCCGGCACGCTCTACCTGACCTTCGACACCGGCAGCATGAGCCAGGCGCAGCTGATCGCCGACACGCTGCGGCGCCACCAGATCCGCGCCACCTTCTTCCTGGCCAACGAGCCGACGGTGCGCAAGGACGGTTCGCTCGACCCGTCGTGGGCCCCTTACTGGAAGTCGCTGGTGGCCGACGGCCACGCCTTCGGCACGCATACCTTCGATCATGTCTATCTGCGCAGCGTGCGCGCCGGCCAGGTGACCATGCGGCCGCAGTTCGGCGCGCGGGCGGGCCAGGACGTGGCCATGGACCAGGCCGGCTTCTGCAAGGAATTGCGGCGCAGCGCCGAGGCGCTCCGCGCCATGACCGGAGCGGACATGGTGCCGCTGTGGCGCGCCCCGGGCGGCCGCACCGCGCCGCAGACGCTGCAATGGGCCGAACAATGCGGCTTCCGCCATGTCGGCTGGGCGCCGGCCGGCTTCCTGGGCGATGAGCTGTCTTCGGAGCGCTATCCCAACGCCGTGCTGCTGCAGCGCGCGCTGTCCAGCCTGCGCGACGGCGATATCGCCATGGCGCACCTGGGCATCTGGTCGCGGCAGGATCCGTGGGCGCCAGCGGTGCTCGAGCCGCTGCTGACCGGCCTGGAGCGCAAGGGCTTCTGCTTCGCGACGCTGCGCGAACACCCGGCCTATCGCGACTGGATCGCGCGGCCCATTGGAACCCAGGAGGGCGCACGCTGATGTGGGAGACGCTGAACGGCTGGATCGGCCAGATCGAAGGCACGCTGTTCCAGGACGTGGTGCTGCCCGTGGTCTATGACCTCGGCTTCGGCCGCTATGCCGAGGAAGCCTTCACCGGCACCGAATGGCTGCTGGTGGGGCTGGTGCAGATCGCGGTGATGGCGCTGATCCTCGGGCCGCTGGAGAAATGGCGCCCGGTCGAGGCCGTGGCCGACCGGGCCGCGATCCGCACCGACATCTTCTACACCGTGATCCACCGCCTCGGCCTGTTCCGGCTGGCGATGTTCTTCCTGCTGGCGCCGCTCACAGACGCGCTCGAAGGCCACCTGCGGCTGATGGGCTGGCACCGCATCAATGTGGAAGACTGGTGGCCGGGCGTGACCTCGGTGCCGCTGGTCAGCTTCTTTGTCTACCTGCTGCTGTTCGACCTGCTCGATTACTGGTACCACCGGCTGTCGCACTCGTTCCGCTGGTGGTGGCACCTGCATGCGGTGCACCACAGCCAGCGCCAGATGACGCTGTGGAGCGACAACCGCAACCACCTGCTCGACGACATGCTGCGCGACCTGGTGTTTGCGCTGGTGGCGCTGGGGGTGGGCGTGGAGCCGTCGCAGTACGTGCTGCTGGTGGCGCTGTCGCAGCTGCTGCAGAGCCTGCAGCATGCCAACCTGCGGCTGCACTTCGGCTCCCTCGGCGAGCGGCTGCTGATCTCGCCGCGCTTTCACCGCACCCACCACGCGGTCGGCATCGGCCATGAAGCCGACGGTGCGCCGGCAAAGCTGGGCGGCTGCAACTACGGCGTGATCTTTCCCTGGTGGGACATGCTGTTCGGCACCGCGGTCTTCACCGAGACCTACCATCCCACCGGCATCCGCGACCAGCTGCCGCCGCCGGTCGGCAAGGGCCACGACTACGGCACGGGCTTCCTGGCCCACCAGTGGTACGGCATCAAGCGGCTGCTGCGGCTGCGCTGACGGGTGCGTTGACCGCTGGGCCGACGGTGCATTCGAGGCCATCCTCCAGCGGCTTCGGCCGCCGCCGCACCATGGCGGCAAGCGGCGTATGCTAGTGTTCCGGGTTGCCGCCGGCCCGTCGCCCTGCTGACCTGGCCGGCCCCCCGCGACTTTCCTGTCTTGCCTTCGACTGCATGAACGATATCTTCCGCTCGTTTGGCCGCGCGCTGGTCAGCCAGCTGCATCCGCGCATGCTGATGCTGACCGTGCTGCCTTTCGTCCTGGCCACGCTACTGTGGGGCGGCCTGCTCTGGTGGGGCTGGGACCCCATCATGGGCGCCACGCGCAGCTTCCTGGAAACCTCGATCCTGACCAGCTGGATCTACAGCGCGCTCGACTGGTTCGGGCTGCAATCGATGCGCTCCATCGTGGCGCCGCTGTTCGTCGCGGCGCTGGCGATCCCACTGGTGATCGCCTCGATGCTGATGTTCATCGGCGTGTTCTCGGTGCCGGCGGTGGTGCGCCACCTCGAGCGCAGCTACCCGGAGCTGGCCAAGGCCCACGGCGGCAGCGTGCTGGGCAGCGTGTTCCACTCGCTCGGCAGCACCCTGGTGTTCCTGTCGCTGGTGCTGGTGACGCTGCCGCTGTGGCTGATCCCGCCGTTCTTTGCGCTGATTCCGCCGGTGCTGTGGGGCTGGCTGACCTACCGCGTGATGACGTATGACGCGCTCGCCGACCACGCCAGCGCCGAAGAGCGCAAGACGCTGGTGCGGCGCCATCGCACACCGCTGCTGGTGATCGGCGTGGCGGTGGGGCTGCTGGGCTCGGCGCCGACGATACTGTGGGTGTCTTCGGCGGCGGTGATCTTCCTGTTCCCGTTCGTGCTGGCCGGCACGCTCTGGCTCTATGTGCTGATCTTTATTTTCTCGGCGTTGTGGTTCGGCCATTTCTGCCTGCGCGCGCTGGCGCAGCTGCGGGCCGAACGCGCGGCCGTGCCGGCCCGGCCGCCTGCCGCCCCGCCGTCGGGCGGGGACGTCATTGACCTGGCGCCGCACGACGTGCGCCGCATCGAAAACTCCTGAAGCGAGGGCAATATGGGTTTCGGCCTGATCGTGATTGGCGACGAGATTCTGTCCGGGCGGCGCGAAGACAAGCACCTGCGCCGCACCATCGAACTGCTGGGCGCGCGCGGCCTGGCGCTGGACTGGGCCGAGTATGTCGGCGACGACCGCGCCCGCATCACCGCCACGCTGCGGCGCACGCTGGCCGGCCCCGACGTGGTGTTCTGCACCGGCGGCATCGGCGCCACGCCCGACGACCACACGCGCCAGTGCGCGGCGGCGGCGCTGGGCGTGTCGCTGGTGCTGCATCCCGAGGCGCGCGAACTGATCGCGCTGCGCATTGCCGAAACCGCCGGGGGCGACCCGGTCAAGGGCGACCTGACGCTGCCGGAGAACCAGCACCGCTTCAAGATGGGCGAGTTCCCCGAGGGCGCGCGCATCATTCCCAACAGCTATAACCGCATCCCCGGCTTCTCGGTCGGCCACCATCATTTCATGCCGGGCTTCCCGGTGATGGCGTGGCCGATGATGGAGTGGGTGCTGGACCACGACTATGCGCACCTGTTCCACCAGGTCTCGCAGCAGGAGCGGGCCTTCTACGTGTTCGAGGCGCCGGAGTCGACGCTGACCCCGCTGATGGAGAAGGTCGAGTCGGCGCATCCGGGCATCCGCGTGTTCAGCCTGCCGTCGGTCGGCGACGTGCAGCGCGGCGACCGCTTCGCGCGCCGCCATATCGACCTGGGAGTCAAGGGCCCGGCCGAGCTGCTGGCCCCCGCCTATGCGATGCTGCTCGAAGGCGTGCAGGCGATGGGGTACGAGACCGTGGAGCAGCCGCCGCGTCAGGCAACGCAGGCCTAGACGTTCCGGCCGGACAAGAAAAAGGGGCAGCCGTGGCTGCCCCTTTGCGTTCAGGTCCGGACGGAATCAGGCGCCATGCCACGGCAGGCCGCGCACGCACCAGCCCTCGACGGTCTTGCGGTGGTGGTGGTCGTCGCGGTTGCCTTCGAAACCTTCCAGCACATCCATGGCGAAGTGGTAGCCGGCTTCGGTGGCCACCCGCGCCGCGTGCTTGGAGCGCGCCGCGCTGCGGCACAGGAACAGCACCGGCACGTCGGACGGCACGCGCGCGCGCAGTTCCTCGACAAAGCGCGCGTTCTGCGCGCCGCCCGGGTAGGACATCCATTCGACATGGGCGAACTGCGCGTCGGGCACGTCGACGCCGCCGACCCAGTCCAGCTCGGCCTGCGTGCGCACGTCCACCAGCACGGCGGAAGGGTCGTTCTGCAGCAGGGCATAGGCTTCCTGCGGCGACAGCGCGCCGAAGTACGGCAACTGGTTTTGTTCCTGGCGCTGGCGGGCGGCCTGGAGGAGATCGTCTCGGGTGGTCATCGGCGTGACAAATTGAATAGGTGGAATCGTGGCGCAAGGGCCGCAACCCGTTATTCTATAGCGCCGCGGTGGCGGGGCGGTGGCGGTGCTGGCCGGGAGAGCCCGGAAAGCGCCGTCACAGGGCGAGAGTCGACCGATTTTGGTGCGTAAGCACTATTACGGTGCTGCCGCTTGATGTTTGCACCATGATGGTGTTCCATGACGCTGGCAACCGTGGTTGCGCGTGTCGCGGGAGCGCCACATCAGCGCCCGCCCGGCTGGAGGACGTTTTCGCCGCCGGCCAGCATGGTGCGCGATTCGCCGGAGTTGCACAATTTTCGGGCCCGGCGCCGCGAGAGACGTTTGGTTGGCACGCTTTCTGCTAACATCCGTCGTCCTTTCGCGGCGAGGCCAGTCAGGCGCGGCAACATGCAGCGGCGCCGCTGGCGACAGTCCCAAGAATTGGCTTTCACAGACATTTGCCGAATACCCAGGAGATTGGCATGGCCCACAGCGTTGCAGACGTGATGAAGCTGGTGAAGGAAAACGACGTCAAGTTCGTCGATTTCCGCTTCACCGATACCAAAGGCAAGGAGCAACACGTGTCCGTGCCCGTGTCGCACTTCGATGAAGACAAGTTCGAGAGCGGCCACGCTTTCGACGGCTCGTCGATCGCCGGCTGGAAGGGTATCGAAGCTTCGGACATGCTGCTGATGCCCGATTCGAACACGGCCCACATCGACCCGTTCTACGAAGAGCCGACGCTGGTGCTGTCGTGCGACGTGATCGAGCCGTCGGACGGCAAGGGCTACGACCGCGATCCGCGTTCCATCGCCAAGCGCGCCGAAGCCTACCTGAAGAGCACCGGCCTGGGCGACACCGCCTTCTTCGGCCCGGAGCCCGAGTTCTTCATCTTCGACGGCGTGACCTGGAACGTCGACATGCAAGGCTGCTTCGTCAAGATCCATTCCGAAGAAGCCCCGTGGTCGTCGGCCAAGGAGTTCGAGCACGGCAACAGCGGCCACCGTCCGGGCAAGAAGGGCGGCTACTTCCCGGTCGCTCCGATCGACACCTTCCAGGACATGCGTTCGGAAATGTGCCTGATCCTGGAATCGCTGGGCATCCCGGTTGAAGTCCACCACCACGAAGTGGCGGGCCAGGGCCAGAACGAAATCGGCACCAAGTTCAGCACCCTGGTGCAGCGCGCCGACTGGACCCAGCTGCAGAAGTACGTGATCCAGAACGTGGCCCACACCTACGGCAAGACCGCCACCTTCATGCCGAAGCCCATCGTCGGCGACAACGGCTCGGGCATGCACGTGCACCAGTCGGTGTGGAAGGACGGCCAGAACCTGTTCGCCGGCAACGGCTACGCCGGCCTGTCGGAATTCGCGCTGTACTACATCGGCGGCATCATCAAGCACGCCCGCGCCCTGAACGCCATCACCAACCCGGGCACGAACTCGTACAAGCGCCTGGTGCCGGGCTTCGAGGCTCCGGTCAAGCTGGCCTACTCGGCCCGCAACCGTTCGGCTTCGATCCGCATCCCGTATGTGGCCAACCCGAAGGGCCGCCGCATCGAGACCCGCTTCCCGGATCCGCTGATGAACCCGTACCTGGGCTTCTCGGCGCTGCTGATGGCCGGCCTGGATGGCGTGATGAACAAGATCCACCCGGGCGAAGCCGCCGACAAGAACCTGTATGACCTGCCGCCGGAAGAGGACGCAAAGATCCCGACCGTGTGCTCGAGCCTGGACCAGGCGCTCGAGTACCTGGACAACGACCGCGAGTTCCTGACCCGTGGCGGCGTGTTCTCGAACTCGATGATCGACGCCTACATCGAACTGAAGATGGAAGAAGTCACGCGTTTCCGCATGACCACGCACCCGGTCGAGTTCGAGATGTACTACTCGCTGTAAGCAGCCCGTGCCCGGCCATGACGCAGGTTGTGACCGGGCAACAGTTGCACCACAAGGGGGCGGCTTCGGCTGTCCCTTTTTGCTTTGCTCGCTAGAATGGGGAATCCGATTCTGTCCCGATCCATTCCCGTTCTAACCTGACGCCATGCCCATGGATGCCTTTTCCCGCACGGCCCGCCGGACTCATGCCATGCCTCGTTCCGTGCACCAAAGCCGACGCCGATTCCCCGTTCTGGTGAGCGCCGCGGCGCTGGCGCTGGGCGTGTGGGCCGCGCCGTCGCTGGCGCAGTCCTCGGATGTCTATGTCTGCACCGGGCCCAATGGCGTGCCGGAGTACCGCAACGGCAATGCCGGCAAGGGTTGCAAGAAGCTGAACCTGCCCGAGGTCGTGACCGTGCCGGGCGGGCGCATTGCCGCACCGGCCAAGAGTGCCGGCAGCAGCGCCACGACCGCCGCCAGCACCGGTTTCCCGCGCGTGGACAGCGCCACCCAGCGCAGCCGCGACAGCGAGCGCCGCACCGTGCTGACGCAGGAGCTGCAGGCCGAGGAGGCCAAGCTGCAGGGGCTGCGCGCCGAATACAACAACGGCCAGCCGGAGCGCCAGGGCAACGAGCGCAACTACCAGAAATACCTCGACCGCACCGCCGCGCTGCGCGACGACATTGCCCGCAGCGAGGCCAACGCGGCGTCGCTGCGGCGCGAGCTCGGCAACCTGAAGGACTAGTCTTATGCGTCGCCTGATTCGCGGAGTGTCACGCAAGGCCGGCAGTGCCGATGGCGCGCGGGCCGAGTCGCCCGCGGCGGACCCGGCACCGCCCGAAACCGGCGCGCGCGTGCTCAGCATCGGCGCGGCGGCGTTCCATGCCGGCCTCGACGTGGTCGCCAACCCGGTGCTGCTGGTGCGCCAGCCGGGGCTGCGCGTGGTCTACGCGAATCCGGCCGCCGAGGCCACCTTCGGCGTGTCGCGCAAGGGCATGGTCGAACTGACGCTGCCCGACCTGTTCGGCAAGTCCGATGAACTGCACAACATGCTCGACACGGTGGTCACGCGGCAGTTCGACGTGCGCCGGCAGGACCTGATCCTGCATCCGCCGCTGCAGGACCCGCTCCATGTGCACGTGGTGATCGCCGCGCTGGAGGCGGTCGGCGACACCGTGGTGGTAGAGATCCTGCCCAACGAGCAGAAGGTGCGCAGCGACCGCGAGGAACGCATCCTCGACCTGACCTCGGCCAACAAGGAGCTGATCCGCAACCTCGCCCACGAGATCAAGAACCCGCTGGGCGGCATCCGCGGCGCGGCGCAGCTGCTGGAGTTCGAGCTGCCGGAGCGCTCGCTGCGCGAGTACACGCAGGTCATCATCAAGGAGTCGGACCGGCTGCAGACGCTGGTGGACCGGCTGCTGGAGCCGCACCGGCATCCGCACATCGTATCGAGCCTGAATATCCACGAGGTGCTCGAGCGCGTGCGCTCGGTGGTGCTGGCCGAGTTTCCCAACGGGCTGGAGATCGTGCGCGACTACGACGCCAGCCTGCCCGAACTGCAGGGCGACATGGAGCAGCTGATCCAGGCCGTGCTCAACATCGTCCACAACGCCGCGCAGGCGCTGGCCGACCGCATCGCGCGCGGCGACGCGCAGATCGTGCTGCGCACGCGCATCGCGCGCCAGGTCACGATCGCCAAGCGCCTGTTCAAGCTGGCATTGGACTTGCATGTGATCGACAACGGCCCGGGCATCCCCGAAGACATCCGCGAGCGCATCTTCTATCCGCTGGTATCGGGCAGGGATGGCGGCAGCGGACTGGGTCTCACACTCGCTCAAACCTTCGTGCAGCAGCACGAGGGCTTGATCGAATGCGAGAGCAGGCCGGGCTGTACCGACTTCCGTATCCTGCTGCCGCTGCACTAGCCTTTGCCGGCGTCCGCAAGCGCGTGCATCGACGTGGCCAGGGCATGCGGAAGACCAACTGACACCGAGCAGACAAGCGACGCACATGAAGCCGATCTGGATAGTCGACGACGATCAATCAATCCGCTGGGTCCTGGAAAAGGCCCTCGCCCGTGAAAGCCTGCTCTCGCGCAGCTTCACCAATGTGCGGGACGCGCTGGCCGCGCTGGAGGAAGACCAGCCGCAGGTGCTGATCTCGGACATCCGCATGCCCGGCGGTTCCGGCCTCGACCTGCTGCAGGCGATCAAGGCGCGGCACCCGGGCCTGCCGGTCATCGTGATGACGGCATATTCGGACCTGGACAGCGCGGTGGCAGCGTTCCAGGGCGGCGCCTTCGAATACCTGGCCAAGCCCTTCGATGTCGACAAGGCGGTCGAACTGATCCGCCGCGCGCTGGAAGAAAGCCTGCGCGAAGAGGAGATGGACGACCGCCTGCTCGACGCGCCCGAGATCCTTGGCCAGGCACCGGCGATGCAGGACGTGTTCCGCGCCATCGGCCGGCTGTCGCAATCCAACGTGACGGTGATGATCACCGGCGAGTCCGGTACCGGCAAGGAACTGGTGGCGCGCGCGCTGCACAAGCATAGTCCGCGCGCCAATGGGCCGTTCATCGCGCTCAATACCGCGGCCATTCCGAAGGACCTGCTCGAATCCGAACTGTTCGGCCACGAGCGCGGCGCCTTCACCGGGGCGCAGACCATGCGCCGCGGCCGCTTCGAGCAGGCCGAGGGCGGCACGCTGTTCCTCGATGAAATCGGCGACATGCCGTTCGACCTGCAGACCCGCCTGCTGCGCGTGCTGTCCGACGGCAACTTCTATCGCGTCGGCGGCCACAACCCGTTGCGTGCCAATGTGCGGGTCATCGCCGCGACGCACCAGAACCTGGAGCTGCGCGTCAAGGAAGGGCTGTTCCGCGAGGACTTGTTCCACCGCCTGAACGTGATCCGGCTGCGCCTGCCGCCGCTGCGCGAGCGGCCCGAGGACATCACGCTGCTGGCGCGCCATTTCCTGCAGAAGAGCGCCAAGGAGCTTGGCGTCGAGCCCAAGCGCATGTCGGACGAGGCGCTGGCCTATGTCAGCACGCTGCCGTTCCCTGGCAACGTGCGCCAGCTGGAAAACCTGTGCAACTGGCTGACCGTGATGGCGCCGGCGCAGACCATCGAGGTCAAGGACCTGCCGCGCGAGATGCTCGAAGCGGGCACCAGCGAGCCGGTCAATGCGCCGCGGCCGGAGCGCGCGCCCGACCCGCGCGTGGCCGAGTATGAAGACGCCCAGGAACTGGCCGACTATGGCGGGTTTGCGGTGCCGGTGGCCGAGGTCGACACGGCCACGGTGGTCCGCCCCGCGCCGGCCGCAGCGGTGGCCCAGGCTACGGTGCAGGCGCCGGCGGCCGCCGGATGGGAAAGCCTGCTCGCCGCCGAGGCACGCGCCATGCTGGAAGCCGGCCAGCCCGAAGTGATGGACCTGCTGACGCGCCGGTTCGAAAAGGCGGTGCTGGAAGCCGCGCTGGGCGTTACCCGCGGCCGCCGCGTCGAAGCCGCGACCCGGCTCGGGATCGGGCGCAACACCATCACGCGCAAGCTGCAGGAGCTGGGCTTCGACTGAGCCACCACGGTGGGCACAAGGCAAAGAACAAAACGGCCGGGATGATTCCCGGCCGTATTTCTTTTGCGGGGCCGGGTTCAGCCGCGCGCCTCGATCAGCCGCTGCGCCATCTCCGCAAAACCCTCGCCACCCGCGGCGGTGGTGATGTAAGCCGGCGGCACCGGCAGCTGCGGCAGGATATCGCGCACGTTGGCCACCCCCACCGACAGCGGGAAATGCGCAAACATCGACGCATCGTTGGCCGAGTCGCCGATAAACAGCCACTGGTCGCGCCGTGCATCGACGTCCTCGCCCAGCAGCTCGGCCACGCACAGCTTGCTCATCGACAGCTTGTCATGCCGGCCGAACCAGCCGTTGACATGGATGGAACTGACGGTGGCGGTCATGCCGGCCTCGCGCATCAGCGCAGCAATGCGCGCGACGGCGTCCTCGGGCAGCGGCACCACGTCCTCGGCATGGTCGACGGCCAGGTCGGCGGCGTGCCAGGCCTGGTCGGAGGCCAGCGCGCAGCCGGGCACCTCGCGCACGATGCGCTGACCCAATGCGTGGATGCGCTCGAGGTTGCGCGCGCGCGTCTCTGCGTCGTCGAGGAAGCGGGTCTGCAGCCGGCCGTTGTGCAGGTGCGAATAAAACGCGCCGTTCTCGCCGATGATGGCATCGACCGGCCATAGCCGCGTCAGGATCTCGGCCCACGCGATGCAGCGCCCGGTCACCGGGATCACATGCAGGCCGGCCCGGCGCAGGCCGTCGAGGGCCAGGTAGGTCGAGGCCGGCAGCCGCCCGTCGGTGGTCAGGGTGCCGTCGATGTCGGTCAGCACGCCGCGCACGTTGCGCAGCGCCGTATTAGAGAGCTTGTTCAGGGATTGCATGGCGGGCCATTGTAACCGTGGATCTGCGGCCAAATTCGTTTATTGCACTGCAAAAAGCAGTCAGACGGCCATACTGGTGAATCTGCTGATTTGCTTGCGCAGGTGCGACCGGCGTAACATGCCGCTGTCACAAAAAAATCACATGCTGTCGGATTTGACTGACTGCAACAGACAGACCAAGGAGGGCTTTCGATGTCCGTATCCCGTACCGTGCTCAAACTCGCCGCGCTGGCCGCCCTGACCGGGGCCGGCAGCGCGCACGCCGCCGTTGAAATCCAGTGGTGGCACGCCATGCAGGGCGCGCTGAACGACAAGGTGAACGAAATCGCCAACAAGTTCAACGCCAGCCAGTCCGAATACAAGGTGGTGCCGGTCAACAAGGGCAATTACGACGAGACCATGGCGGCGGGCATCGCCGCCTTCCGCGCCGGCGGCGCGCCGGCGATCCTGCAGGTGTTCGAGGTCGGCACCGCCACCATGATGAGCGCCAAGGGCGCGATCAAGCCGGTGTCGACCGTGATGAAGGACGCCGGCGAGAAGTTCGACCAGAAGGCCTACATCCCGGCCGTGGCGGGCTACTACACCTCGTCCAAGGGCGAGATGCTGTCGTTCCCGTTCAACAGCTCGACCACGGTGTTCTACTACAACAAGGACGCCTTCAAGAAGGCCGGCCTGGATCCGGAAAAGCCGCCCAAGACCTGGCCCGAGGTGATGCAGTATTCGGCCAAGCTCAAGGCCTCGGGCACCAACTGCGCCTACACCACCGACTGGCAGGGCTGGGTCCACCTGGAGAGCTTCTCGGCCTGGCACAACACGCTGTACGCCACCAAGAACAACGGCTTCGGCGGCACCGACACGCGCCTGGTCTTCAACAGCCCGCTGCACGTCAAGCACGTCACCAACCTGCAGGACATGGTGAAGAAGGGCTACTTCAGCTATGGCGGGCGCAAGGCCGAATCGCAGGCCAAGTTCTACAACGGCGAATGCGCCATGTTCACCGGCTCGTCGGCGTCGCTGGCCAATATCCGCAAGAACGCCAAGTTCGCGTTCGCGGTGGCGCAGCTGCCGTACTACCCGGACGTGCAGGGCGCGCCGCAGAACACCATCATCGGCGGCGCGTCGCTGTGGGTGATGGGCGGCAAGAAGCCTGAAGAGTACAAGGGCGTCGCCAAGTTCTTCAATTACCTGTCGCGCCCCGAGATCCAGTCTGACTGGCACCAGGCCACCGGCTACCTGCCGGTGACCATGGCCGCCTACGAGGCCACCAAGAAATCGGGCTACTACGACAAGAACCCCGGCGCCGACGTCTCGGTGCAGCAGATGGTGGTCAAGACCACCGACAAGTCGCGCGGCGTGCGCCTGGGCAATATGGTGCAGATCCGCACCGTGGTCGACGAGGAGCTGGAAGCCGTCTGGGCCGGCAAGAAGGAGCCCAAGGCAGCGCTGGACTCGGCGGTGGCACGCGGCAACGACTTGCTGGAGCGCTTCCAGAAGACCGCGCGCGAATAAGGCGCCGGGCCTTGCCAGCAGGCTGACGTGACAGGCGGGCGGCGGCGAAACCTCCGCCCGCTTGCTTTGTGGCCGGCACCGATCGGTGTCGCCCGCCACCTCATACCTAGTCCGATGCCGCCATCCGCGGCATCCGCCGGAATCCGTTCATGGAAAAACGCGTCGTGTTCCGTTCGCCGTGGCTGCCGTATCTGCTGGTGTTGCCGCAGATCGCGATCACGCTGATCTTCTTTTTCCTGCCCGCCGGGCAGGCCCTGTACCAGTCGATGCTGCAACAGGATGCCTTCGGCATCAACCTGGAGTTCGTCGGCCTGGACAACTTCCGCATGCTGTGGAACGACCCGCTCTATGTCGAGTCATTCCAGGTCACCGCCATCTTTGCCGTGGGCGTGACCGTGGTCGGCCTGACCACCGCGCTGGCGCTGGCCTATTTTGCCGACCGCGTGATCCGCGGCGCGGTGGGCTACAAGACCCTGCTGATCTGGCCATATGCGGTGGCGCCGGCGGTGGCGGGCGTGCTGTGGATGTTCATGTTCAACCCGACCCTGGGCGTGGTGTCGTTTGCGCTGCGCAAGCTCGGCGTCGAATGGAACTTCCTGCTCAACGGCAACCAGGCCCTGCTGCTGGTGGTGCTGGCCGCGGCCTGGAAGCAGATCAGCTACAACTTCCTGTTCTTCCTGGCCGGGCTGCAGAGCATCCCGCGCTCGCTGATCGAGGCCGCCGCCATCGACGGCGCGGGCCCGTGGCGCCGCTTCTGGTCGATCGTGTTCCCGCTGCTGTCGCCGACCACCTTCTTCCTGATGGTGATCAACGTGGTCTACGCGTTCTTCGATACCTTCGCCATCATCGACGCGGTCACGCACGGCGGGCCGTTCAATTCGACCAACACGCTGGTGTACAAGGTCTTCCATGACGGCTTCCGCGGCATGGATATCGGCGGCTCGGCCGCGCAGTCGGTGGTGCTGATGGTGATCGTGATCGCGCTGACCGTGGTGCAGTTCCGCTACGTGGAACGCAAGGTCCAGTACTGACGGAGACAGCCCATGGTAGAACGTCGTCCCTTTCTCGATTTCCTGACCCACGCGGTGCTGATCCTCGGCATCGTCATCGTGGTGTTCCCGGTGTACCTGACCTTCGTCGCGTCGACGCTGACCGCCGAAGAGGTGCTCGACGCGCCGATGACGCTGATCCCCGGCAGCCACCTGATCGACAACTATCGCACCGTGCTGTTCCAGGGCGTGGGCGAGGCCGCGTCGCCGGTCTCGACCATGATGAAGAACAGCCTGATCATGGCGCTCGGCATCGCGCTGGGCAAGATCGCGATCTCGATCATCTCGGCCTTTGCCATCGTCTATTTCAAGTTCCCGCTGCGCAAGACCTTCTTCTGGCTGATCTTCATCACGCTGATGCTGCCGGTCGAGGTGCGCATCCTGCCGACCTACAAGGTGGTGTCGGACCTGGGGCTGCTCGACAGCTACTTCGGGCTGACGATTCCGATCATCGCGTCGGCGACGGCGACCTTCCTGTTCCGCCAGTTCTTCCTGACCATTCCCGATGAGCTGGCCGAAGCCGCGCGCATCGATGGCGCCGGGCCGCTGCGCTTTTTCTGGGACGTGGTGCTGCCGCTGTCGCGTACCAGCATCGCCGCGCTGTTCGTGATCCAGTTCATCTACGGCTGGAACCAGTACCTGTGGCCGCTGCTGATCACCACGCAGAAATCGATGACGCCGGTGGTGGTGGGCGTGACGCAGATGATCTCGCGCTCGGGCGATGCCGCCACCGACTGGAACCTGGTGATGGCCACGGTGATGCTGGCCATGATCCCGCCCGCGGTGGTGGTGGTGCTGATGCAGAAGTGGTTCGTCAAGGGCCTGGTCGAAACCGAGAAATAAGCGGAACACAATGGCAAAACTGTCACTACGCAACGTTCAGAAAACCTACGCCGGCGGCGCCCAGGTCGTGCATGGCATCGACATGGAAATCGCCGACGGCGAGTTCATCGTCATCGTCGGGCCCTCGGGCTGCGGCAAGTCCACGCTGCTGCGGATGGTGGCCGGGCTGGAAACCATCACCGGCGGCGAGATCCATATCGGCGACAAGGTGGTCAACCAGCTGGAGCCGGCCGAGCGCGACATCGCCATGGTGTTCCAGAACTACGCGCTCTACCCGCATATGAGCGTGTACGACAACATGGCCTACGGCCTGAAAATCCGCGGCATGGGCAAGGCCGAGATCGCGCAGCGCGTCAACCACGCGGCCGGCATTCTCGAGCTCGCGCCGCTGCTCGAGCGCAAGCCGCGCCAGCTTTCCGGCGGGCAGCGCCAGCGCGTTGCCATGGGTCGCGCCATCGTGCGCGAGCCGGCGGTATTCCTGTTCGACGAGCCGCTGTCCAACCTCGACGCCAAGCTGCGCGTGCAGATGCGGCTGGAGCTCAAGGAGCTGCACCGGCGCCTGGGCACCACCAGCCTCTATGTGACGCACGACCAGGTCGAGGCGATGACGCTGGCCGATCGCATGATGGTGCTCAATGCCGGCCGGGTCGAGCAGATCGGTACGCCGCTCGAAGTCTATGCGCGGCCGGCCAGCACCTTCGTGGCCGGTTTTATCGGCTCGCCGCCGATGAACCTGATCCCGGTGGCGCGCAACGCCGGCGGCAACACCAACGCGCAGATGCGCGTGGTGGCGAAGGAGGGCGAAGCCGCCAATGCCACGCTCGGTCACCTGCCGATGGGGCTGCACCTGCCGGAGCAGGCACTGCTGGGGCTGAGGCCGGAGCATATCGAGCCGTGCGCCGCGCATGAGGCGATCGCGGAAGTCGATGTGCGCGTGGTCGAGGCGCTGGGCGCGGATTCCTTCGCCTACGGTTCGCTCGGCGGGCAGGCCGTGGTGGTGCGGCTGGACAGCCATGCGCGCGTGCGCGCCGGTGACCGCCTGCCGGTGACTTCGTCGGCCGAGCACCTGCATTTCTTTGCGCCGGACACCGGCAAGCGCATCGAGGCCTGACATGACCACCGCAACCGACAACGCCTGGCGCTATCCCAGCCACATCGCGCACCGCGGCGCCGGCAAGCTGGCGCCGGAGAACACGCTGGCGGCGTTTCGCCACGGCGCCGGCTTTGGCTACCGCATGTTCGAGTTCGACGTGAAGCTGTCGGCCGACGGCAAGCCGGTGCTGATGCACGACGCCACCCTTGAGCGCACCACCAGCGGCCAGGGCCGGGTCGATGCGCTGACGCTGGGCGAACTGGCGCTGCTCGACGCCGGCAGCTGGCACGGCCCGGCCTTCGCCGGCGAGCCGGTGCCGACGCTCGCGGCGATCGCGCGCTACACCTGCGCCAACGGCTTCCTGGTCAATATCGAGATCAAGCCGATGCCCGGCACCGAGGCGCGCACCGGCGCCGCGGTGGCGCTCGACGCCCAGTCGCTGTGGGATGGCGCCGAGGTGCCGCCGCTGCTGTCCTCGTTTTCGGAGGAGGCGCTTGCCGCCGCGGCGCGTGTCGCGCCAGGGCTGCCGCGCGCGCTGCTGCTGGACCAGTTGCCCGGCGACTGGCTCGATCGTGTGCGCCGGCTCGGCTGCGTCGCGCTCGACGCCAACCATCGCGAGCTGGATGCCGGCGTGATCGCCGCCGCACATGCGGCCGGCCTGCGCGTGCTGGCCTACACCGTCAACGATCCAGCGCGGGCGGCGCAGTTGCTGGAGTGGGGGCTCGATGCGGTGATCACCGACGCCGTTGACCAGATCGCCCCGTGATTCAAATTGTTGTGCGGCTGTTGCGAATTCGCTGAACGCGGTTGGAATTGTCGCGCGACTGTGTTTCATATCGCGAAAAGTCCACATTGATCAAACGCAATCCGTGCTATCCTTACCGCCGTGAAGACTTAAGGTCCTTCCCCGCACAACTTGCCCTTTCGCGCCTTGTGAGGCGGCCATCGCATGCGGCACCCTGGTGGTGCCGTTTGCGTAAGTGCCTCCACAGGCTCCCAAGAGTTGTTTGCGATCCGCTAACCGGTCAAGCCGTGTCGCGGAAGGTTGAATAACCCGCTGAACTCCGGCAGACCCGGAGAAAAGTGAGCGTCCCATGATGCAGCAGTATCAGAGCAATTCGTACCTCTTCGGCGGCAACGCCCCCTATGTCGAAGAACTGTACGAAGCCTACCTCCAGAACCCCGCCTCGGTTCCCGACAATTGGCGCGCGTACTTCGACGCCATGCAGAACGTTCCCGCCGTCGACGGCTCGAACGGCCGGGATATCGCCCACGCTCCCATCGTTGCCTCGTTCGCCGAGCGCGCCAAGCAAGGTCCCATCCGCACCATCGTTGCATCGGCCGATTCCGACATGGGCCGCAAGCGCGTCGCTGCCACGCAGCTGATCGCCGCCTACCGCAACATCGGTTCGCACTGGGCTGACCTGGACCCGCTCAAGCGCCAGGAGCGTCCGCCCCTGCCGGATCTGGACCCCGCCTTCTACGGTTTTTCCGAAGCCGATCTCGATATCGTCTTCAACGCCAGCAATACCTACTTCGGCAAGGAGTCGATGAGCCTGCGCGAGCTGCTCAACAACCTGCGCGAAACGTATTGCGGCACCATCGGCTTCGAATTCATGTACGTGAGCGACCAGGCGCAGAAGCGCTGGTGGCAGGAGCGCCTGGAAACCACGCGCTCCAAGCCTGTGTTCACGCTGGAAAAGAAGAAGCACATCCTTGACCGCCTGACCGCGGCCGAAGGCCTGGAGCGCTTCCTGCACACCAAGTATGTCGGCCAGAAGCGCTTCTCGCTGGAAGGCGGCGAGAGCTTCATCGCCGCCATGGACGAGCTGATCCAGCACGCCGGCAGCAAGGGCGTGCAGGAAATCGTGATCGGCATGGCCCACCGCGGCCGCCTGAACGTGCTGGTCAACACCCTGGGCAAGATGCCCGCCGACCTGTTCGCCGAATTCGAAGGCAAGCACGTCGATGACCTGCCGGCCGGCGACGTCAAGTACCACAAGGGCTTCTCGAGCGACGTCTCGACCGAGGGCGGCCCGATCCACCTGTCGCTGGCATTCAACCCGTCGCACCTGGAAATCGTCAACCCGGTGGTCGAAGGCTCGGCCAAGGCCCGCCAGGAACGCCGCGGCGCCGTCGGCAACATGGAAGTGCTGCCGGTGCAAGTGCACGGCGATGCCGCCTTTGCCGGCCAGGGCGTGGTCATGGAGACGCTGAACCTCGCGCAGACCCGCGGCTACGGCACGGGCGGCACGATGCACATCGTCATCAACAACCAGATCGGCTTCACCACCTCCGACCCGCGCGACGCCCGTTCGACGCTGTACTGCACGGACGTGGTCAAGATGATCGAGGCCCCGGTGCTGCACGTGAACGGCGACGACCCCGAAGCCGTGGTGTACGCCATGCAGCTGGCGGTGGACTTCCGCATGGAGTTCAAGAAGGATGTCGTGGTCGACATCATCTGCTTCCGCAAGCTGGGCCACAACGAGCAGGACACCCCCGCGGTCACGCAGCCGCTGATGTACAAGAAGATCGCCCAGCACCCCGGCACGCGCAAGCTGTACGCCGACAAGCTGGCCGCGCAAAACCTGGTCCCGGCCGATTTCGGCGACGAGAAAGTCAAGGAATACCGGGCCGCGATGGACGCCGGCAAGCACACCGCCGATCCGGTGCTGTCGAACTTCAAGAACAAGTTCGCGGTCGACTGGATGCCGTTCCTGAACCGCAAGTGGACCGACGCCGCCGACACCGCCGTGCCGGTGACCGAGCTCAAGCGCCTGGCCGAACGCATCACCGCCATCCCGGAACACCTGAAGCTGCACCCGCTGGTCGAGA